>NZ_JACYUJ010000007.1:0-385204 GCF_014841695.1 Pseudomonas sp. CFBP 8771
AGGCGAATTCTACAGCGTTTCAAACCGCTGTCAACTGCCTTTTTCACCGCTTCCGACCTTGACGATCGAAACCCCTCCAGATCATCTGAAACGCTCAACTTATTGATTAACAAAGAGTTTATCGTTTCGGCTGCGCCGGAAGTGGGGCGAATTATAGAGTGATTCCGGCGGGCGTCAATAGCCAATACAGGAAAAGTTCAGGAAATATAAAATGGGCAATATATTGCTCATTTTATCCGCCTTGGCCATGATACGCCGCACTCATGCCTTTCACACCTGCCAAGTAGCCGACACATGACTTCGCCTTCGCTGACCACCAAGCTCTACCCTATCGCTCTTCTTCTTATAGCCATGGCGTCCATCCAGACTGGTGCCTCGCTGGCCAAGGGCATGTTTCCGTTGATAGGTGCGCAAGGTACGACCGCTTTGCGTCTGATCTTCGCCAGCCTGTTCATGCTGGTACTGCTGCGCCCATGGCGCGCCAAGCTGACCTGGACAACGCTGCAGACGGTGATGATCTACGGTATCGCCCTTGGCTGCATGAACCTGCTCTTCTATATGTCGCTGCGCACCGTACCGCTGGGGATCGCCGTGGCCCTGGAATTCACCGGGCCGTTGGCGGTAGCCATTCTGGCTTCGCGCAAGGCTGTGGATTTTGCCTGGGTTGCCCTGGCAGTCGTCGGACTGCTGCTATTGATACCCATAGGTGAGGCGCAGGCAGGGCTCGATCCGGTCGGCGTCTGCTATGCGCTGGGGGCAGGCGTGTGCTGGGCGTTGTACATTCTGTACGGGCAGAAGGCCGGTGCCGACAATGGCGTGCAGACCGCCGCACTGGGTGTGATGATCGCTGCGGTGTTCATCGCGCCGATCGGTATTGCGCATGCGGGCAGCGCCTTGCTCGACATGGCACTGATACCAACTGCCATCGCCGTGGCAATCCTGTCCACGGCGCTACCCTATAGCCTCGAAATGGTCGCACTGACGCGCTTGCCTGCGCGAACCTTCGGTACGTTGATGAGCATGGAGCCGGCCATCGGAGCGCTGTCGGGGCTGTTGTTCCTGCATGAAGTGCTGAGCACTACCCAATGGCTGGCCATAGGCGCGATCATCATGGCCTCAGTCGGAGCCACGCTGACGATTCGTGCCGAACATGCACCTGCCGTGGCCGCCGACTGATCTGGCTCTTCACACGGGTAGAGTGCGCTCACGCAGCCACTCCAATGGGGCGCCTGCCAGCAACGGCGCCACTCGCCGGGCCACTTCGGCATGGTAGTCGTTGAGCCATCGGCGCTCAGCTGTCGACAACTCTTGAACATCTATGCAGCGCGTATCGATCGGGCATAGGGTCAAGGTTTCGAAGTCGAGGAACTGGCCAAAGTCGCTTTGGCCGGCTTCGCGGGTGAGGACCAGGTTCTCGATACGCACCCCCCAACACCCAGGACGGTAGGTGCCCGGTTCGATCGATGTGATCATCCCCGGCAGCATGGCCGTCTGCGGTGTCGTCGCGGCTTGATAGGCGATGACTTGCGGCCCTTCGTGAACATTCATGAAATAACCCACCCCATGGCCAGTGCCGTGCCCATAGTCGACCTGATCGGCCCAGATCGGCGCGCGCGCGATGGCATCGAGCAAGGGTGAAAGGATTCCCTTGGGAAAAGTAGCGCGTGACAGGGCGATCATGCCTTGCAGCACCCTGGTGCAATCCGCCCGCTGTTGCGCCGTGGGCGCACCGACCGGAATCATCCGGGTTATGTCGGTAGTGCCACCTAGATACTGGCCACCGGAGTCGATCAACAGCAGACCGTCACCCTCGATCACGGCATGGGCCTGTTCGGTTGCGCGGTAATGCGGCATTGCACCGTTGGCGTTGAACGCCGCGATGGTCGAGAAGCTGAGCGAGACAAAATTGGGTCGACGCGCGCGCGCAGCGGTCAGCCGCTCGTCGATGGTCAATTCGGTTATACGTTCGCGGCCCCAGGCACCTTCCAGCCATGCGAAGAACTCGCACAGTGCCGCCCCGTCCTGCTCCATGGCATGGCGGATATGTTCCGCTTCGGGTGCGGTCTTGCGCGATTTGCTCAGGGTGGTTGGATTGAGTGCTTCTACCAGGGCCACACCCGTCCCGAGGTTTTCGATGATGCCAACGGTGACGCGGGCCGGGTCGAGCAACAGCTTTTCGTCTACCGGCACAGCGGCCAGCGCCGATGCGATGTCGGCGTAGTCGCGAACCTCGATGCCGTCCTGCTCCAGGCTGTCGCGCACGCTGCTATCGACCCTGGACAGCGCAGTGAACAGCGTGGCAGAGCGCTCGCCGATCAAGGCGAATGCGACGAATACCGGGTTATAGGGTACGTCCGACCCGCGCAGGTCAAACAGCCAGGCGATGTCGTCAAGGGTTGCCAACAAGTGCCAATGGGCGCCATGCGCCTGCATCTGCTCGCGCAGCGTCTTCAGTTTTTCGCCGCGCTCGCGCACAGCGTAGGGTGCGGCATGTGCGTAGATCGATTGCGCAGGCAATGCCGGGCGATCGAGCCAGACCTGAGCGAAAAGGTCGGTATCGGTACGCAGTGACGCACCTGTCTGCTGGAGCTTTTCTCGCAACTGCCGTGCGGCGGCGATTGCCATGACCGCGCCGTCGACTGCGACCGTGCCGCCTGCGCGCACCTGAGTGCCCAGCCAATCCAGTGGGCCCGGTTGCCCGGCGATCAGCTTGACCAATTCAATGCCGCTGTCGGCGAGTTCGACCCGTGCCTGCTCCCAGTAGCGGCTGTCGGCCCAGAGACCGGCGAACTCGGCGGTCACGATCAGGGTTCCGACCGAGCCCTGGAAACCGGACAACCATTGGCGGGCCTGCCAGTGCTCCGGCAGGTATTCGGATAGATGCGGGTCCGCCGAAGGTACCAGCAAGGCATCTATGCCCTCGCGAAGCATGAGCGCGCGCATGTCGCGCAAGCGCTCGGCAACGGGAAAGCGGGCGGAAGGTGTCAGGCTCATTCGGGCTCCGGTTCGGGTGCTGGATCTTTTAGGCAGATGTTGGAGGCAGATCGTGTGGACGGATAATGGCGAAGGCAGCAGCGCAGGGCAACCTCGAGGAAGAACGCTTCGCACCTGCTCGATGGCGTTGCGGTCACCTAGCCGCCTGGATGAGTTCAGATGACGACGTTACGTACGAAGCGGACCGCCGTTTCGCTGTCGTTGCGGTACGCGTAGGGCTGATTGCTCGGGTAGACGAAAAACTCGCCGGCGGCGAGTTCGCGGGTGCGGCCCGCCAATATGATGGTCAGGCGTCCCTCGCAGACGTAGATCTGCTCGCTCCAACCTTCGGCGTCCGCCTCCGATGCATAGGATTCGCCGGGCTGCAGCAGCCATTCCCAGAGTTCTACCTCCTTGCTGGCCACCGTACTGGCCAGAAGTACAGCCCTGCTGCCCGGCAAGGTGCCGACCCACGCCAGCTCGTTGATACGGCTGGGGTCGCGGTTCTCGCCAGGCTGGATGAGGTCGCTGAAGGCAACCTCCAGCGCTTGCGCGACGCGATCCAGAGTGGTCAGGCTGACGTTGTTGTCGCCGGCTTCGATGGCCACCAGCATGCGGCGACTGACACCGGACTGTTCCGCGAGAGCCGCTTGGGAAAGTCCAGCGGCCTGACGCAAGCGCCGCACGTTATGGCTGACATGCTGAAGCACCGAAGCTTTGGAACTGGGGTCTTTGACCAAAGGGTTTCGCGCTCGCTGTGAGTAGTCCCGCTGATCGACGCAATTGTGGCGGAGCTAACGGTGGTAAAAATTTGTCATAAAAAAACAAGTCGTTACAGCATGCCTGTACGATTCTGCCACAGCTTGCGGGTTGGTGATCACCCTGCGAGCCCGTATGATCGTTTTCAATATTCCTGCAGATTAGAAGCCTATGTCCTTGATAGTACTATTGCTTCTGCCCTTCGTAGGCAGTTGCGTGGCAGCCATTCTGCCGCACAACGCGCGCAACGCCGAATCGCTTCTGGCTGGACTGGTAGCCTTGGCCGGCACGGTACAGGTAGCCATGCTGTATCCGCAAATCGCCAACGGCGGTGTGATACGCGAGGAATTCCTCTGGCTGCCCAGTCTCGGGCTCAACCTGGTGCTGCGCCTGGACGGGTTTGCCTGGCTCTTTTCCCTGCTGGTGCTGGGCATCGGCACGCTGGTCGCGCTCTATGCGCGCTACTACATGTCGCCGCAAGATCCAGTACCACGTTTCTTCGCCTTCTTCCTGGCCTTCATGGGCGCCATGCTCGGCCTGGTGATCTCCGGCAACCTGATCCAGATGGTGTTCTTCTGGGAATTGACCAGCCTGTTCTCCTTTCTTCTGATCGGTTACTGGCATCATCGCGCCGATGCACGCCGCGGCGCCTACATGGCGCTCATGGTGACCGGCGCAGGTGGCCTGTGCCTGCTGGCCGGGGTGCTGCTGCTGGGTCATATCGTGGGCAGCTACGACCTGGACAAGGTGCTCGTGGCGGGCGACGTCATCCGCGCGCACGGCCTGTATCCGGTCATGCTGACTCTGGTCCTGCTGGGTGCGCTTACCAAGAGCGCACAGTTTCCGTTCCATTTCTGGCTACCCCATGCGATGGCCGCACCTACACCGGTTTCCGCTTATCTGCACTCGGCAACCATGGTCAAGGCCGGGGTGTTTCTGCTGGCGCGGTTGTGGCCATCGCTTTCGGGCAGCGAGCAATGGTTCTGGATAGTGAGTGGGGCGGGAGCATGTACCCTCGTGCTTGGTGCCTATGCGGCGATGTTCCAGAACGACCTTAAAGGCCTGCTTGCCTACTCGACGATCAGCCACCTGGGCCTGATCACCCTGCTGCTGGGGCTCAACAGCCCGCTGGCAGCCGTGGCGGCGGTGTTCCACATTCTCAATCATGCGACGTTCAAGGCTTCGCTGTTCATGGCTGCGGGCATCATCGACCATGAGAGCGGCACCCGGGACATACGTCGCCTGAGCGGGCTTTTCCGTCTGATTCCGTTCACGGCCACGCTGGCCATGGTCGCAAGCGCATCCATGGCCGGTGTGCCGTTGATGAACGGCTTCCTGTCCAAGGAAATGTTCTTCGCCGAAACGGTGTTCATAAGCTCCACCGCCTGGGTCGAGATCGCTCTGCCCGTGGTGGCAACGCTGGCCGGCATCTTCAGCGTCGCCTATTCATTGCGCTTCACGGTGGACGTATTCTTCGGTCCGAAAGCGACCGATCTACCCCATGTGCCCCACGAACCACCGCGCTGGATGCGTGCGCCGGTGGAGTTGCTTGTGCTGACCTGCCTGGTGGTCGGCATCTTTCCCGCGCAATCGGTGGCGCCGTTCCTTGCTGCCGCAGCATTGCCGGTAGTGGGCGGCGAGCTGCCCGAATACAGCCTGGCTATCTGGCATGGCTGGAACGCCCCGATGGTCATGAGCCTGATCGCAATGGGCGCGGGGGTGCTGCTCTACGTACTGTTGCGCAATCAGTTCCGTCATGGTCGCCTGCGTTATCCACCAGTGATCGAACGCTTCAATGGCAAGCGCCTTTTCGAGCGTTCCCAGGTGGTGATGATGCGGCTGGCGCGAAGGGCGGAGCTGCTGTTGACTACCCGACGCCTGCAGGCGCAACTGTTCATGCTGGTGCTGGTCGCCGTACTGGCGGGCATGGCGCCGATGCTGTACAGCGGCCTGAGCTGGGGTGATCGACCGAAAATTCCAGGTTCGGGCGTGTTCGTGATTCTCTGGATGATTGCCATTGCCTGTGCGCTGGGCGCCGCCTGGCAGGCGAAATACCACCGGTTGGCTGCGCTGACCATGGTCAGCGTGTGCGGGCTGATGACCTGCGTCACCTTCGTCTGGTTCTCGGCGCCTGATCTGGCGCTCACTCAGTTGGTGGTGGAAGTGGTCACCACGGTATTGATATTGCTGGGCCTGCGCTGGCTGCCTCGGCGGATCGAGGAAGTCGCACCGTCACGAGCCACTCTCGACCGCGCCAAGCTGCGGCGTCTGCGCGATCTGGTGCTGGCCCTGGTTGTGGGCGGCGGCATGGCGATGTTGTCCTATTCAATGCTCACCCGTGCAACACCCAACTTCATTTCCGAGTTCTACCTGAGCCGTGCCCTGCCCCAGGGCGGCGGGACCAACGTGGTCAACGTCATGCTGGTGGATTTCCGCGGTTTCGACACCCTGGGCGAGATCACGGTCCTTGCCGCCGTGGCACTGACCGTGTTCGCCCTGCTGCGACGCTTCCGCCCACCCAAGGAAAGCATGCAGTTGCCTGCTCAGCAGCGCTCGCTGGCACCCGACGTGGTTACCGACCTCATCAACCCACGTGGCGCGGACGATACGGCGCTGGGTTTCATGATGGTTCCAGCGGTTCTGGTCCGCCTGTTGCTGCCGGTGGCCGTGATCGTGTCGATGTACCTGTTCATGCGCGGACACAATCAACCGGGCGGGGGCTTCGTCGCCGGCCTGGTCCTGTCGGTGGCGTTCATCCTGCAGTACATGGTGGCAGGCACGCAGTGGGTCGAGGCCCAGATGCGACTGCGTCCCTTGCGCTGGATGGGTACCGGGCTGCTGTTCGCGACCGTCACCGGATTGGGTGCGATTGCACTGGGCTATCCATTCCTGACGACGCACACCGCGCACCTGCACTTGCCGCTGCTGGGTGACTTGCACGTGGCCAGCGCGCTGTTTTTCGACATTGGTGTATTCACCGTGGTAGTGGGTTCGACCCTGCTGATCCTGACCGCCCTGGGCCACCAGTCGGTGCGTGGTCATCGCCCGTCGAGCCTGCCCAAGGGCATCGCCCCCAAAGGAGCCGTCTGATGGAAGAAGTGATTGCAATCGCGATCGGCGTCCTGGCTGCGTCAGGTGTCTGGTTGATCCTGCGTCCGCGGACGTTCCAGGTGGTCATGGGCCTTTGCCTGCTGTCCTACGGGGTGAACCTGTTCATCTTCAGCATGGGCAGCCTGTTCATCGGCAAGGAGCCGATCATCAAGGAAGGTGTGCCGCAGGACCTGCTCAACTACACCGACCCCCTGCCCCAGGCACTGGTGCTGACGGCGATCGTCATCAGTTTTGCGATGACTGCGTTGTTCCTGGTGGTGTTGCTGGCATCGCGGGGCCTCACCGGCACTGACCACGTAGACGGCCGGGAGCCCAAGGAATGAGCTGGATGCCCCATCTGATCGTCGCGCCCATCGTGCTGCCGTTGTTCACGGCAGCAGTGATGATGCTGCTCGGAGAAAAACACCGTCCGCTGAAAGCGCGGATCAACGTCATTTCCAGCATGCTGGGACTGGCAATCGCCTGTTACCTGATGTGGTGGGTGCAGGACCAAGGCCAGGCCAGCTCGATTGGCGTGTACCTGCCCGGCAACTGGCAGGTGCCATTCGGTATCGTGCTGGTGGTGGACAGGCTCTCGGCATTGATGCTGGTGCTGACGGGCATCGTCGGGGTCTGCGCCCTGCTGTTCGCCATGGCGCGCTGGGATCGGGCCGGCGCCAGCTTCCATGCGTTGTTCCAGATTCAGCTGATGGGGCTCTACGGAGCGTTCCTGACGGCTGACCTGTTCAATCTGTTCGTGTTCTTCGAAGTGCTCCTGGCCGCGTCCTACGGCCTGATGCTGCACGGCTCCGGCAGAGCCCGAGTATCGGCAGGGCTGCACTACATCGCCATCAACCTGCTTGCCTCGTCGCTGTTCCTGATCGGCGCGGCGATGATCTACGGCGTCACCGGCACCCTGAACATGGCTGACCTGGCGTTGAAGATTCCGCTGGTGCCCGAGGCGGATCGCGGCTTGCTGCATGCCGGTGCGGCCATTCTGGCGACGGCCTTCCTGGCCAAGGCCGGCATGTGGCCGTTGAATTTCTGGCTGGTGCCGGCCTATTCCGCCGCCAGTGCCCCGGTTGCGGCCCTCTTTGCGATCATGACCAAAGTGGGTTTCTACACCCTGCTGCGGCTGTGGACACTGTTGTTCTCCGGACAGGCCGGGGCCTCGGCGCACTTCGGTGGCCAGTGGTTGATCTACGGTGGGCTGGCGACCATCGCCGTGGCCGCAGTGTGCATCGTTGCCGCGCAGCGCCTGGAGCGCATGGCCAGCCTGAGCATCATGGTGTCGGCCGGTATCCTGCTGGCGGCCATCGGTTTCGGGCAGAGTGGACTGATCGGCGCTGCGCTGTTCTATCTGGTCAGCTCGACATTGGCGCTCAGCGCCCTGTTCCTGCTGGCCGAGTTGATCGAGCGCTCGCGCTCGGCCAACGAAATCCCGCTAGAGTACGATGCCGACCCGCTGCCAGCAGCAGTCGAGGCCTTGCATCCACCCAAGGGCATCAACCTGGATGACGAGCAGAAAGCCGTGGTGGGTCAGGTGATCCCATGGACCATGGCCTTCCTGGGTTTGAGCTTCATTGCCTGCGCACTGCTGATCATCGGCATGCCGCCGCTCTCCGGATTCATTGGCAAGCTGAACCTGATTTCCGCACTGTTCAACCCGCAGGGTCTGGGTGTTGCCAGCGAGCAGACCCTGAGTGCAACCGCATGGGCCTACCTGGCGTTGCTGATTCTCTCCGGGCTGGCGTCATTGATCGCGCTGGCACGGGTCGGCATGCAGCGCTTCTGGACGCCCCACGAGCGGCCTTCACCGTTGCTGCGGCTCAACGAATGCGTGCCGATCATGGTCTTGCTGGGGCTTTGCGTCGTGTTGGCGATGCGCGCCGAGCCACTGTTGCGGTACACGGCGGACACGGCGGCGATGCTCGACGATCCCAAGCAATACGTGATGACCGTGCTGGGCGCTCAGCCAATACCCAGCCCGACTGCTGCCAGCCTGGAGGGTGAACCATGAGCCGCCTGTTCCCCGCCCCCCTTTTGTCTATGGCCCTTGCCGTACTATGGCTGCTGCTCAATGTGTCCCTGAGCGCCGGGAACCTGTTGCTGGCCGCGCTGCTTGGGTGGCTGGCGCCGTTGCTGATGTCGCCCTTGCGGCCTCAGGCGGTACGGATCCGTCGGCCCATGGTGATGCTGCGACTGCTGCTGCGCGTAGGTGGCGGCGTGCTGGTTTCCAACATGCAGGTATTCTGGCGGGTATGGACAATGGACGTTCGCGCGCCCCGCTCGGCCTTCATCGAGATTCCGCTGCAGTTGCACAATGCCAACGGCCTTGCCGCCCTGGCGGCCGTCGCCACCGTCATTCCCGGCACCGTGTGGTCCGAGCTGGCGCTGGATCGCAGCGTGCTGCTGATGCATGTGCTGGATCTGGATGACGAGGCGCAGTTCATCAAGGAATTCAAAGACACCTACGAACGCCCGCTGATGGAGATTTTCCAATGAGCGCATTGCTGTCCAATGCCATTGTCGCGAGCCTGTTCATCTTTGCCCTGGCCATGTTGCTGACCCTGGTGAGACTGTTCCGGGGGCCGTCGGCCCAGGATCGGGTACTGGCCCTGGATTACCTGTATATCCTGGCCATGCTAGTCATGCTGGTGCTGGGTATACGCTACGCCAGTGACACCTATTTCGAGGCAGCGCTGCTGATCGCCCTGTTCGGTTTCGTGGGCTCGTTTGCGCTGGCCAAATTCCTGCTGCGCGGAGAAGTCATCGAATGAATTCGGTACAGATACTGCCGTTCTGGGTGGAGGTGGCCACAGCGGTATTGCTGCTGGCCAGCAGCGTGTTCGCCTTCACCGGCGCCTTGGGGCTGCTGCGCTTCAAGGACTACTTCCAACGCATGCACCCGCCCGCGCTGGCGTCGACATTGGGCGCCTGGTGCGTGGCGCTGGCTTCGATCCTGTACTTTTCCTGGCTCAAGCACGGGCCAGTGGTGCATGCCTGGCTCATCCCGATTCTACTGTCGATCACCGTGCCAGTGACCACGCTGCTGCTGGCTCGGGCCGCGCTGTTCCGCAAGCGTACCGCGGGGGAAGCGGTGCCTGCCGAAGTCAGCAGCCACCGCAGCGACAGTGGTCACTGACTACTTGAGGCTGGAGCTGACCTTGCTGGCGACCTCTTCAGGTAGCCATGCCTTCCACACGTCTGGATGATCTTTCATGAACGCCTCGCTGGCCTGGCGAGGCGATGTGCGGGCTTCGCTCATGTCGGCCAGGGCCTTGTTCAGGGGATCGATGGGAAGATCGACCTTGGCGAAGAAATCGACCAGCTGCGGATACTCCTGCTGGAACGCCTTCGACACCCCTATGGACAGCTTGGAAGGTAGAGAGCGGCTCGGCAGCGGCGCAGGGTTGTCGGCATCGGTAAGAGTGCCCCAGGCCTTGGCATCGAAAGGCGGTTCTTCGAGCTGGATAAGCTTGTAACGCCCCAGCAGCGGCGTCGGCGACCAGTAGTAGAAGAGCACCGGTTTGCCGCGGCGGATCGACGACGCGATTTCGGCATCCAACGCAGCGCCGGAGCCAGAACGGAAATTGACATAATCGTCAGTCAGCTTGTAAGCCTTGAGTTTCTGCGCGTTGACGACTTCGGACGTCCAGCCGATCGGGCTATTGAGAAAGCGGCCCTTGTCGGGACTTTCCGGGTCCTTGAAGACGTCCTTGTAGCGCGCCAGGTCGGCGACGCTGCGCAGCTCTGGCGCGAGCGGTTTGATGCCCTTGGCGGCGTCACCCTTGACCACGTATTCGGGAACGAACCAGCCCTCGGTGGCACCCTTGACGGTATCGCCCACACCGATGACCTTGCCCTCGGCTTCGGCCTTGACCCATACCGGGCTGCGCCCCGCCCACTCTTCGGCAATGACCTGGATGTCGTTCTTGGCCAGGGCCGTTTCCAGGGTGATGGTCGTGCCGGGCTGGGTGTCGGTGGGCAGCTCGTAGCCCTTCTCGACGATGTAGCGCAGCAGTTCGGTGATGAAGCTGCCGCTTTCCCAGTTCAGATCGGCGAAGTGTATGGGCGCCGGCTGCGCGTGAGCCGGGATGGCTGCAGTCGATAGCCAGAAGCCGGCGCCACAAGCGGCCAGCCAGGCACGTAGTCCTTTCATGCGGGGTTCCTCGGTAAACAGTCGATGACTTGGGTAAGTCAACTTACTGTAGCGCAGGTTCCCCGAGGCGTTACTCGCTGGCCTTGAAGGCCAACTCACCCTTGCGCCACTTAGCCGCCTTGGCGGTTGCCGCCTTCAAGGTCTTGCCGAGGTTTTCCTCGATGCGCTCGTGGGCGGCGAATACCAGCATCACCGTCTGGCCTTCCTTGAACACGATGCCCTCGCCCTGCGCCATGCTGACGAAGGCATACTCGCCGAGCCCGTAAACGGTAAGCTTGATGTCGCGAAACTTGAGTTCGAACTTGCCACCTTCGCGACTGGGCAAGACCGCGGCGCGAAAATGGTCGCCTACTTTGAGTTCGAGCCTGGGCTTGTCATCGACCACCAGTGCGGACTCGGTATCGAGTTCGGCCATATAGATGCCTTCAGCGCTTTGTTCGGTGACATAGACGAAACGCGACTGAAAGAGTTTGACCAACTTCGCACGCAAGTCGCCGAGCACAAACAGTGCGTGCATATCCAGATTACTTACTGCCAATGAAGAATCCTCAAATCGAAACACAGACTACCGAACGCTGTTCGCGTGGTAATAACCTGAAGACGCGGGGAGCGCCGAACGGTCGGCGGCACGTGCAATGACTGCCACCGACCTGCTAACGAAAGACTAAAGGATCGAACCTTGATCCGGGATGCGCAGCGTCGACCCTGCTGCAGGGAAAATTGCCGATGACCGCGAAGGAAAAAGGCAGGCCTGGCCATGTGTGGCTGAGCGGCGCCGGAGCTGCATCGAGCAGCCGGCGACCAACATGATCCGAGCGATGATGCGCATGACGGTGATCTGCCGCGAATAGTACCGAATCGAACCCCGCCGCGGTCAAGAAGTTTGTTGCATGGCTGCGGCCTGGACGGAAAACGGTGCACAGGCCAGTGCTTCTGTCCGTCAGTACTGCAGACAAATCCGGCATCGCAAGCGAACTCTGGCGAGGGCCTCGCCTCAGATACTGGGTAACCTTTCAATCATGGCTGGAAACGGCCGCAGAGGAGTCATCATGGATCTGCCGAACCCAAGCCTTACTGGCCTTTTCGATCAACTAGGCCTGGCCAGCGACGAGGCCGATATTCAGAAATTCATTGCCGAGCATCAGCTGGATCAAGACACCAAGCTGATAGATGCGCCCTTCTGGAGTGAACAGCAACGCAACTTCTTGAAAGAAGAGCTGCACAGCGACGCAGAATGGGCGCCCATCGTCGATGAGCTCAACGTGGCATTGCATCCGCAGGCGTAAGAGGTGCCTGCGCGGGCGTGATCATGCCTGACGCTGATGCTTGTCGATCTGCTCGTGGCGCTCTTGCGCCTCGATGCAGTATTTAGTGGTGGGGCTGATCAGCAGACGCTTGAGACCGATCGGCTCGCCACTGTCGTCGCACCAGCCGAAGCTGTCGTCGTTGATCCGGCCCAGGGCCATTTCCAATTGCGGCAGCAGGCGCTGGTCGCGATCGATGACATTGACCAGCCAGTGGCGCTCCTCTTCCACGGAAGCGGCATCGGCGGGATCGGCCGGCGTATCCAGGCTTTCAATGGCTACACGGCTTTGCTCGATACGCTCTTGGGTCTCGATCTTCATGGCCTGCAACAGCTCGGTGAAGTAGGCCAGTTGCTCGGCGTTCATGTAGTCATCAGCCGGCATGGCCAGCAACTTTTCCTTTGTCATTGATTTCTCTGCAAACGAATAATGCGCTAGGGCAAAACAGGAAGCTCGCGACGCCGGAAGCGACGCAGGCAGAATTCTTCAAGCACCACAGGGCACATGGTCAAGAGGGGCGGCAGTCTAAGGCCGGTTTTGACGCGCAGCAACCCCAAATTTGGCGCCCGCCCGGGTGATGACGTGCCGTCGCGCGCATAGCCGCGCCACGGGCGGCGGCGGGCAGCCGGGCAGACGTCTTTTCGCGCGGCTTTTATAGCATACTGGCCGTCTATGATTGCCTGCGATGATTGCTTGGGGTTTCGCCATGACCGACGTTGAAACAAACGCTTCCGAACCACTGCAGCTCGATGCCATCGAGATCCGCGTGCTGGGCGCGCTGATCGAGAAGCAGGCCAGCAATCCGGAAACCTATCCGCTGACGCTCAATGCGCTGGTACTGGCCTGCAACCAGAAGACCAGTCGCGAGCCAGTGAGCCAGTACACCCAGGGGCAGATCGGGCAGAGCCTGCGCGCTCTGGAAGGCCGGCAGATGACCCGACTGGTGATGGGTAGCCGTGCCGATCGCTGGGAACACCGGCTGGACAAGGCACTCGAGCTGGTGCCCGCCCAGGTCATCCTGATGGGCCTGATGTTCCTGCGGGGACCGCAGACCGTTGGCGAGCTGCTGTCGCGCAGTGCTCGCCTGCACGACTTCGAGGACAGCGAGCAGATCTTGCATCAACTCGAGCGATTGATCAGCCGCGGTTTCGCGGTGCATGTGCCGCGCCAGGCAGGCCAGCGCGAAGATCGTTACTCCCACGCCCTGGGCGATCCGGCTGCCATTGACGCAATCATGAACGCCCGTGCTGCGACACCCGAACGCGGCGGTTCGCGGCCTGACGATACCCGCCTCGACGAGCTGGAGGCACGCATCGCCGTACTCGAAGAGCGCTTGTCGCGGCTGGAATGACGCGCTGATCAGTTGCGGGCGTACTCGGTGGCCAGACGCAGTTGCTCGGCCGTTGGACGCACGCCGGTGTAGAGCACGAACTGTTCAAGGGCTTGGATGGCAATGACTTCCAAGCCTGTGATCACCGGTTTGCCCAGTTCGCCCGCGGCCTTGATCAATGGTGTCTGCCAAGGCATCGCGACCACATCGAATACCCGCTGCGCCGCTTCTATGGCGGCGGTTTCAAACGACAGCTCGTCGGCCTGCTCGCCGCCGGCCATGCCGATCGGTGTGACATTGACCAGCAGTTGCGGGCGCGAATCGCCCAGCTCGGCCTGCCAGGGATAACCGCAGGCGTCGGCCAACGCGCGGCCGGTTTCGTAGTTGCGAGCGATGATCAAGCCATTGCGCAGACCAGCGTCGCGAAATGCGGAAGCCACGGCCTTGGCCATCCCGCCGCTGCCACGCAGGGCAAAGGTGGTTTCGGGATCGACGCCGTGCGTGTCGAGCAGTTGGCGGATGGCCAGATAGTCGGTGTTGTAGGCCTTCAGGTGACCGTTGTCATTGACGATGGTATTGATCGACTCGATGGCCGCTGCCGACGCATCCAGCTCGTCCACCAGGGGTATGCAGGCTTCCTTGAATGGCATCGACACGCCGCAGCCACGGATGCCCAGGGCGCGCATGCCGCCGATGGCGGCTGGCAGGTCGCGTGTGGTCATGGCCTTGTAGTAGTAGTCGAGACCCAACTGGTCGTACAGGTGATTGTGGAAGCGCACCCCGAACGTTCCGGGACGCGCGGCGAGGGACATGCACAGGGTGGTATCGCGGTTGGGAGAAATGGACATCGGTGGCCTCCGGGCAGCGTGTGACGTATGAAAGCGGGCTGACGACGCCATGCCCTTACACAAAATTTACCCATGGACAGGGACGCTTTCGACTGATTTTTTGTCATAGTCGTGTTCCCGGCGAAATGCTTTGGACCTATCGCAGGTTCGAACGCCAGGGGTGCGAAACACGAGGAATCTATCATGATGCGTCAACTTCCCAAGATCGCTCTGTTGGTCGGCACATTGGCGATGGCCAGCCAGGCCTCGGCGCATGGCGGCGGCTGGCAGGGTGCCGGGCCGGGTATATTGGGCGCGGTACTGGGTGCGGCCGTGGTCGGCGCGGTGGTCACCTCCAATGCACCGCAGCGGGTCTATGTGGAACAGCAACCGGTGTATGTGCAAAGCCCGCCACCGGTGTATGTGCAACAGCCTGTCTATGTACAGCAGCCAGTGTATGTCCAGTCGCAGCCGGTGTATGCGCAGCCCTACCCCGTGTATGCGGCACCACCGCCGCCGCGTGGTTACTACGGGCCACCGCGCGGCTACTATGGGCCTCCGCCGGTCTACTACGGCCCGCCGCGCTGGTGAGTCGCGCGGTGTGAGCGCGATAGGGATTGTCGATGGTGACTATCGAGCAAGGTGATTTCTAAGGTGCGGGTCGATTTCGTAAGGTGGTCGGCAGGAACCACGGAGGTCTCTCATGCCTGTATTAAGAATCATGTCGGTAGTCGGCAGTGCAGTCCCGGAAAAGTTGCGCGATCTGGGCCTTCTGGCGTGCTGGTACGTAGTGCGCGACGGCGAGGCTATCAGCGGCCCCCTGCCCTCCCTGCCCCATGCCAAGCAAGCGTACGCCACACTCACTGCGGCGCAGCACCCTCAGTTGGCCTGATTCATTGCGCTTGCGACAAAGCCCCGCCTTGCGGGGCTTTTCATTGGACATCGAGCTGGATGAGCTTTTCTTCACGCGGTGCATCCCGACAAGCGCGACAATCGGCAGGCGCTTTGCCATACTTCCGACGTGTGACATTCGACACTCTCGACCCCGCCTCGATCATCAGCCCGATCTACCTCTTTTTCAGTGAGCGCTCCGCGTGAAGACCCCGCTATCTTTTTTCAGCCTGTGGCTGGCCTTGACCACCTTTGTCGTCGCCCCGAACCTGCAAGCGGCGGAAAAAGCCGCCATCCCGCGTGACCCATCGCAGTTGCATCTGGCCTCGGGCAGTGCCCTGCTGATCGATCTGCAGACCAACAAAGTGGTCTACGAGAACAACGCCGACCATGTGGTGCCCATCGCGTCGGTGACCAAATTGATGACGGGCATGGTGGTGCTGGATGCCAAACAGTCCATGAGCGAAGTGATTTCGGTGGACATCAGCCAGAACAAGGAAATGAAGGGTGTGTTTTCGCGGGTCAAGCTCGGCAGCGAGCTGAATCGCCGGGACATGCTGCTCATTACTTTGATGTCTTCCGAGAACCGTGCGGCGTCGAGCCTCGCGCATCACTATCCGGGTGGCTACGGTGCGTTCATTGCGGCGATGAATGCCAAGGCTCGCTCGTTGGGCATGACCCACACCCGCTATGTCGAGCCCACCGGGCTGTCGACCAGCAACGTCTCGACCGCACGCGACCTGACCAAGCTGCTGGTGGCGGCGCAGCAGTATCCGCTGCTGAGCGAGCTGAGCACCACGCGGGAAAAGACCGTGGCGTTCAAGAAACCCAGCTATACATTGGGCTTTCACAACACCGACCACTTGATCAACAAGGACGACTGGGACATCAAGATCACCAAGACCGGCTTCACCAACATGGCCGGCCACTGCCTGGTGCTGGTGACGCGAATGGGAGGTCGACCGGTGGCCATGGTGATCCTCGATGCCTTCGGCAAGTACACCCACTTTGCCGACGCCAGCCGCCTGCGCAAATGGGTGGAAACCGGCAAGAGCAGTGCACCGCCGGCGGTGGCGATGGACTACAAGGCGCAGAAGAAGCAAATGCGTCAGGCCGCGGACTGACCGCGCCGATCACGAACGCCTGGCGGCCTGCTTGCGGGCATACATGGCGCCGTCGGCATCGGCCAGCAGACGCTTTACGCTGTCGTGACGCCCGGGGTCGTACTCGATGCGACCTACGCTGTAGGTGATCGAGTAGCGGCCTTGCAGCTCGGCGTTGGCGTCTGCCAGGGCTCGGCCCAGGCGCTCGATGACCGCATCGCCTGCGGCGGCATTGGAGCCCAGCAGCAGCGCGACGAATTCGTCCCCGCCCATTCTTCCGACGATGTCCATTTCTCTGAGCACTCTGCGCAATACCTGGGCGAACGTGACCAGGGCGCGGTCGCCTTCGGCGTGGCCAAAGGTGTCGTTGATGACCTTGAAGCGATCGAGGTCGAAGAACAGCAGCGACGCCGGCGTGCCCATGCGCCTGCACATGCTCAGGGCATGCTCGGCGAGGGCTTCGAACCCGCGCCGGTTGGACAGCTGGGTCAGGTCGTCGATGCTGGCCAACTGCAAGGCGGCAATCTCGCGCTCGGCCATGCTCGCCAGGTCCAGCAGCAGGCCGCGTTCCTCGGCGTCGAGGACTCGTGGCCGGGTATCGAGCAGACACAACGTCCCGACGTTGCTGCCATTGCCCACTTTCAGCGGGCAGCCGGCATAGAAGCGGATCCTGGGTTCACCGGTCACCAACGGGTTGTCGTGGAAACGCTCGTCGCTGCCGGCATCGGGGATCATGAGGATCTGGTCGCTGAGGATGGCATGGGCGCAGAACGAGACATCTCGCGGCGTTTCAGTGGCGGCCATGCCCTGGCACGACTTGAACCACTGGCGGTCGCTGTCCACCAGGCTGACCAAGGCAATGGGCACGTCGAACAGCCGCCTGGCCAGGCGGGTAAGACGGTCGAAACGCTCCTCGGGCCGAGTGTCGAGAATGTTCAGCGCATGCAGGGCGTGTACGCGCTCTTCTTCATGCACAGGCTTGGCAGGCGCCAGCATTGGGGAGCTCCTCGGTGATGTCTGCCCCTAGCCTAGCTCATGGACCAAGGGTTTATAAGTAGCCTGGGGTGGACGTCAAGCCGTGGTACTGACCATGGAACCGGCGGTGCTGCTGCCGGATTCCTGCATGGCCTGGAGCAGCCCAGCGGTGGCGGTCTGCAGCGCCGCAGAGGTGGCGACCACCTGCGCCTGGATGGCGGCCACGGAGGCCGCTTTGCTTTCTTCGCTTTGCTGGCTGGCCTGGATGCGCGCCATCTCCTGCTGCTGTTCCTGAAGCTGCTTCTGCAACTCGGCAATCTGCTTTTGCAGCGCCTTGATCGTGTCCGATGTACCACTGCTGCCCTGGGCTGCGCCCGCGCCGCCAGCGCCACCGGCCGGCGCGCCTTTCTCGGTATCGGCAGGCGCGGCAGCGGTCTGCGTCGCCTCGCTGTCGGCGACCGCCGTGGGCGCCGGCGCGGCAGTGTTGCTCGGGGCAGACGGGCGAATGCTCAAGGTGCTGGCGATGTTGTTCAAGGCGTTCATGACGAGTGCGTCCCTATAGGCTGTGACCGTTGCATCGGCCGGAAACAACCAGGCTTTAGCAACCTGCATAGCGAACGTGCTATCCGTCGGCCTGCGGCCTCGGAACTGCCTTGGGGTTACCCAGAAAGGAGGAGGTGGCGCAAGATGAAAAAAACTTCAACGAGCCGTGCGCGGATTGTTGTCACAATGCCGCCATCCTCAGCAGACATCATCGGGTAGAGACCAACATGACGCGCGTACTGACCATCGAAGACGATGCCGTGACCGCCAGGGAGATCGTGGCGGAACTGAGCAGCCATGGCCTGCAGGTCGACTGGGTGGACAACGGCCGCGAAGGGCTGGTCAAGGCGGTGAGCGGCAACTACGACGTGATCACCCTGGATCGCATGCTGCCCGAGCTGGACGGCCTGGCCATCGTGACGACCCTGCGCACCATCGGCGTGAGCACGCCCATTCTGATGATCAGCGCGTTGTCGGATGTCGACGAGCGCGTACGCGGACTGCGTGCCGGTGGCGATGACTACCTGACCAAGCCGTTCGCCTCGGACGAGATGGCGGCTCGGGTCGAGGTGCTGCTGCGCCGCAACAACCCCGTGGCCGCCGCCGACAACACGCTGCGCGTCGCCGACCTGACCCTGGACCTGATGACCCGCGAAGCACGCCGTGGCGAACAGGCGCTGAACCTGCTGCCCACCGAATACAAGTTGCTGGAATTTCTGATGCGCAATGCCGGGCAGATCCTGACGCGCATGATGATCTTCGAAGAAGTCTGGGGTTATCACTTCGATCCGGGCACCAACCTGATCGACGTGCACATTGGCCGCTTGCGCAAGAAGATCGACCCACCGGGCACCGCACCGTTGATCAAGACCGTGCGAGGCTCCGGCTATGTCATTGCCGAACCTGTCTAAAGGCTGGCGTTCTTCCAGCAGTCGGCTGCTGGCGCTCTACAGCTTTCTGTTCGTGGCCTGGAGCAGCATCCTCATGGGGGTGTTGTACTACGAGGTCTCGACCTACCTCGCCGACTTGGCGCGGCACTCCCTGATGCAGCGTCAACATCTGTTCTCGCGGTTCCACGGTGAAGCGCTGAACGAGGCGCTGGCTGCCAGCGAAGCATTCGATGATCGCACCTTCGATGCCTATGGCCTGTTCGACCTGCAACTGCGGCCGTTGTCCGGCCAGCTGCTGCAAGTGCCGCGGGGCCTGCCGCTGGACGGTCGCATCCACGACCTGGACAGCTGCGTGGACAGCGCCAATCCGCAGATGCCGCAGAACAGCTGCGACGCGGTGGCCATGCGTACCCTGGACGGTCGCTGGCTGGTGCTGGTACGTGACAACGGCTCGTTGTTCGCGGTGACCCACATCATCCTGCGCGCATTGTTGTGGGGGATTTCGCTGACGATCATTCCCGGGATCGCCGGCTGGCACCTGCTGCGACGCAGGCCATTGCGACGCATCCGCGCCATTGAGGCCCGTGCCGATGCCATCGTCGCCGGTGACCTGACCACCCGCCTGCCGCTCTCGGACCGCCGCGACGAATTGGACATGCTGGCGGCGATCGTCAATGCGATGCTCGAACGCATCGAGCAACTGATGATCGAGGTCAAGGGCGTCTGCGACAACATTGCCCATGACTTGCGTACCCCCCTGACCCGCCTGCGCGCCCAGTTGTATCGCATCCAGCAGGAGGCGCCGGCGGATTCGCGCCAAGCGTTGCAACTGGACGATGTGATCGCTGAAGCCGACACGCTGATGGCGCGTTTTCGTGGGCTGTTGCGCATCTCGGAAATCGAAGACCACCGTCGACGTTCCGGCTTCATTTCCTTCGACCCGCAACCGCTGCTGCACGAACTGCACGACTTCTATCTGCCTTTGGCCGAGGACGAGGGCATCAATCTGCGTCTGGACGTGCCCGACACGCTGCCGATGCTGCATGGCGATCGCGCGCTGCTGTTCGAAGCCGTGGGCAACCTGCTCAGCAATGCCATCAAGTTCACTCCGGCGCACGGTCTGGTGGTGCTTGGCGCCACGGCGGAAAACGGCGCCACACGTTTGGAAATCAGCGACAGCGGACCGGGTATCGCACCAGAGGAGCGCGAAGCGATCTTTCAACGCTTCTATCGTTGCGAAGCCGACGGCCAGCACAGCGGCTTCGGCCTGGGGCTGTCGATCGTTGCTGCGGTGGTCAAGCTGCATGGGTTTACCCTCGAAGTGGGCAGCAGCGAACAAGGTGGCACGCGGATGACCCTGTGGTGCCGACAAAGCAAGGCATTGGTGTGAACATGAACCTGCTCTATATCAGCGACACGCCCGACAACGCCCTGCAACGCGCATTGGCGGAACACGCCACAACGCTGCACACGGTCGATACGGCCACAGCAGCGCAGGCGCTTGTGCCAGGCCAATATGGGTTCATCGTGCTGGCACTGGAACGCTCTGGCCAGGGCGCGCTGGAGCACTGCCTGGCGCACCGGGGCAGCGCTGCGCTGATGGTGCTGCTGGCCGGCGACGACCGTCAGGCCCGTATCGCCGCCCTGCGCGCCGGGGCCGATGCGTGCCTGGCGCAGCCGGTCGCCTCGGCCGAGGTGCTGGCGCGTCTGCAGGCACTGTCCCGTGCGCGGCCGCGCGCCCCTGCCCTGCCGCCTTCACGCCTGTGGTTGTCGCCATCGCGGCTGATGGTCGGACGCGGCAAGCGCCAGCAGAGCCTGACCGTCAGCGAGCATCGCTTGCTGGCGATGCTGGCAAGCAACCCTGGCGCGGTCAGCCGGCAGTCCATCGAGCAGCAATTGTGGGGCGCAGGCCAGGCGCCGAAGACGGCGCTGATCGAGCGACACGTGTGCAACCTTCGTCGCAAGCTGGCCCAGCTCGATTGCCCCGAAGCCCTGCAGACCCTGCGCGGCTTTGGCTACAGCCTGGCCGAGCCGCTGCTGCTGCGCGCCGACTAAGCGAACCCGGGGCCCTCAGCGGGCGCGCAGCATGCAGCGGGCGTAGCGCTCGTCCACCCGTTGGGCAAACCAGGCCGTGGTCAGGTTGCGGGTGATCTTCGGGCTCTGCAGTTTGATGCCCGGAAGGATCGCCCGCGGAACCGGCTTGCCGGCAGCCTTGTCGGCCAGGGCGAAGGTACGCTCGAAGAGCGTGGTCTTTTCGAAATCCAGGGTTTCACCTTCCTCGAGGGCACGGCGAATGTCGCGGTCGTTCATGTTCAAGCGGTTGCCAAGATTGCGTACCGCCAGCTCGGTGTTGCTGGCGGCGCTGGAGTCGTAGCGAATCAGGTCGCCGTCGAGCGCCAGACGGCCGCCGGACAACTGGTTCACGGCATTCTGGAACGCCGCATTGCGGCTTGCGTACCAGCCGGCGTTGAAATCGGCGAAGCGGTACAACGGACGTTCGTAGCTGGCCGGATAGCCAAGCAGATGGGCAATGCCGAAATACATGCCGCCGCGCCGGGTGAACACTTCGCGGCGAATCGAACCGTCCACGGTGTAGGGGTAGCGCGCGCGGTGCTTCTCGGCGAAGTCGATGCTGACCTGCATCGGCCCGCCGGTGCGGACTGGGTTGAACGTGCCGAACAGCTGCCTGCCCAAGGGCACCATGCCGGTGAAGTCGTCGAAGATTTCGCTGAGCTGTTTCTCCGAGCGCGCAGCCTCCAGCCGTTGCGCATAGGACTTGCCGTCGACCGAGCGAATGCCCAGCGCAGCGTCGACGAGAAAGCCCGGTACATGCACCCGACCGGCGCGGCGGTCGATTTCCTGGCGGGCGATCTTGCCCAGCCCCGGCACGCTGGGGTCGACCTGGAAGGTGGACTCCTGCTCGGCCACGGCCAGCACCGCGCACAGGTTTTCATCGCTGCCCGGGATGCCCTGCACGTTCAGGGCCGTTTCGATATCGGCAGCCCAGCCCTCGCGGTCGGTGACCTTGGCGGGCAGCAGCTGCACGAGCTTGGCACGCACCTGTTCGGGCGAAGGTGCCGGGGGTTGGTTGCTGCGTTGACTGGAACAGGCGGCGAGCAATACAAGGAGGATGCTCAGTGCGCCATGGCGCACGGCGAGCCGGCTTCTGGACATGTAAGGCCTTGGGAACGGATGGATTTGCGCCAGTATGGACGAGGCCCCGGCATGTCGACAGCCCCAGTGCAAATACCCCGCAGTCTGGCTATGCTTGCGCTCATGACCATGGCCCCTGCCACTCGCCAACCCTGCCCACCCGGCGCTTGCATCTGCGAGCGCGAACGCCTGCACGCGGTTCCCGATGCCGACCTGCGCATCCTGCGCCTGACCCGCGATGAAGAAAAGCGCCTGCTCGAACGGCTGGAGAACGTGGACAGCCTGGATGACCTGCGGCGCTTGCAGCAGCGTATCTTCGACCAGCTCGGCCTGCGTGTCGAAGTCACGCCTGGCTCGAGCACGGTGCGCAGCATGCGTGGCATCGCTATCCATATCGACGCACTGCCGGGACTGTGCCGCAAGACGCGGCAAGCGATTCCGGCTGCCATCCGTCGCGGCCTGGAAAAGAACCCCGAGGTGGCCTACCGGCTGCTCGACGCCCACGACCTGCTGGGCGGCTGAAGGGAGCTGGCACGGAATCTGCTCTGGTCCAGTTCATCAGTGTCGAAACGCCATGTTTTCGTCACTCTTTCCGAACAGACGGGGTTGGCATGGACACACGTTTTTCTTGCACCGGTTGTGGCAAATGCTGCAGCGACCATCACGTACCGCTGACGCTGTCCGAGGCGCGCCATTGGGCGGAAGACGGCGGCCAGTTGATCGTGTTGCTCGAAGCCTTCCTGGAAAACGGCCCCGGGCTGCACAGCCTGAACCTCAGCCACGCGCAACAGGAACATGCCAGACGGCGTTCGCTGCCCGTGCTGTGCGGCAGCGCGCCCGCCTACGTCTCGATCACCTTCGCCGCCTACAACGTCGGACCTTGCCGCAACCTGGATGCCGACAATCGCTGCGGCATCTATGCCAAGCGGCCGCTGGTGTGCCGGATCTATCCGATGGAGATCAACCCGCACATTCCACTGCGTCCGGACATGAAGGATTGCCCGACCGAAGCCTGGGCCACTGGACCGGCGTTGATTGCCGGTGGGCATTTGGTCGACGCGCCGCTGGCGGCGTTGATCGAGCAGTCGCGTCAGGCCGACCGTGACGACATCGCTGCCAAGGCGCAAGTGTGCGCGCAGCTGGGCATCCACACTGCTGCGCTCAAGGGCGATGGCTTCACCACTTACCTGCCGCCGCCTGCCGCTTTCCTCGCGGCGCTGCGCGAGGTCGACACCATGCCGATGCTGACGAATAACTTGTTGACGCGCTGGGACCTGCACGTCCCGGATGAGGACCTGGCACGGCGCCTGGCCGAAACCGGCGCGATGATCGCAGCCATCCTGGCCGACGACGCCATGTTCATTTCGCTGCGCCGGGTGGCCTGAGCAGCGCAAACGCGCAGATGGGAGATGCACGTCACGAATCATTACGTTATATTATAACTATAACATAATGGATCGTTGCACATGCGCTCACCTCGTTTTGCCCCCATGGCCGGCCTCGCCTTCAGCGTACTGGGGATGCCCGCCTACGCCGAAACCTCGCCCGAAACCCTCGAACTGGAAGCCATCAGCGTCACGGCGGGTGGCGATATGGAAACCGCGACCGGTCCGGTCACCGGCTACCGCGCGACCCGTTCGGGCAGCGCGACCAAGACCGATACCGCGATCAAGGACGTTCCCCAAGCGGTCAGCGTGATCCCGGTCCAGGTGCTTCAGGACCTGGGCAGCAGCAATGTGGAACGTGCCCTGCAATACGCCGGGGGTGTGTCCCAGCAGAACAACTTCGGCGGCCTGACGCTTTACGAATACAGCGTGCGCGGCTTCAGCACCTCGGAATTCTACCGCGACGGCTTCAGCGCCAACCGCGGCTACCCTGCGACCCCGGACGTTTCCAGCATCGAACGCATCGAGGTGCTCAAGGGCCCGGCTGCCAGCCTGTACGGACGTGGCGATCCCGGCGGCACGGTCAACATCGTCAGCAAGAAACCCCAGGCCGAATCCTTCGCGCGCCTGTACGGCAGCGCCGGCTCCTGGGACCGCTATCGCACCAGCCTGGACCTGAACACCCCGCTCGATGCCGAGGGCCAGGTGCTGAGCCGGGTCAACCTGGCGGTGGAAGACAACCACAGCTTCCGTGACCATGTGCAGAACGAGCGGGTGTACGTGGCACCATCGCTGAGCTGGCAGCTGGATCCGGACACCTCCTTGCTGGTGGAGGCCGAGCTGGTGCGCCACCAATCGGTGTTCGACCGCGGGGTGGTAGCGCCGGGCAATGGCTGGGGTGGAGGCTCGCGCCGGACCTTTCTCGGCGAGCCCAACGACGGCTTCATCGACAACGACAACAACCGCATCCAGGCCGCGCTGGAACACCGGCTCAACGACGACTGGCAACTGCGCGTGGCCAGCCACTACAAACAGGGCGAGCTGAGCGGCGATGCCAGTGAGGCACGCGCGCTCAACGCTGACGGCCATACGGTCAATCGGCGCTTTCGAGAGCGCGACATGGATTGGCACGACAGCATCAGCCAGGTCGAGCTGCGCGGTTTCCTCGACACGGCCAGCGTGCAGCATGAACTGTTGATTGGCAGCGAATATGAGGATTACCGCAAGAACGAACGGGTGACCGCCACCGCAGGTGCCTACCGAATCGACATCTTCGACCCGGTGTACGGCCAGCCCAAACCCACAGGCGCGCGGTCGGGCTCGGATTTTCGCGAGCATGTGCGCAGCCACGCGCTGAACCTGCAGGATCAACTGGTGTTCAGCGACAAACTGCGCGGCATGCTGGGCGTGCGCTATGAACATTTCGAACAGCGCATCGCCGACTACACTACCGGCAATCGCAACCTGCAGCGCCAGGATGCTTTCACCCAGCGCGCCGGGCTGCTCTACCAACTCACGCCGCAATGGGGGCTGTTCGCCAATGCCTCGACGTCGTTCAAGCCCAACAGCGGGCTGGATGCCGGCGGCAAGTCGTTCGACCCTGAAGAAGGCATGGGCTACGAGGCGGGGCTCAAGGCCGAGTTGTTCGACGAGCGCCTGAGCGCGACCCTGGCGGCGTTTCACATCGACAAAGAGAACGTGCTGGCGCTGGACCCGGCGAGCAACCTCAATCGCGCCATCGGCAAGGCACGCAGCCAGGGCGTCGACTTGCAGTTCAGTGGCCAGCTGACCGACTCACTACGCGTGATCGGCGCCTACGCCTGGATCGACGCCGAGGTCACCGAGGGCGACGCCAGCGTGCCCAAGGGCAGCCGCCTGCTTGGCGTGGCACGCAACAGCGCCAGCCTGCTGGGCGTCCATGAGTTTCAGGACGGGCCGTTGCGCGGTTCCGATATCGGCGCCGCGTTCACCTATGTAGGGGATCGGTCCGGCGAGTCCGGGGGCCGTTTCGAGTTGCCCGCCTATCACACAGTCGATTTGCTCGCGCATTACAAGGCCAGCGACAAGGTCACCCTGGGGGTCAACCTGAACAACCTGTTCGACGAAAAGTACTTCGAGCGATCCTACAGCAACTACTGGGCGATGCCCGGCGAGCCGCGCAACCTGACCTTGAGCGTTGCCGTGGATATGTAGAGGGCGGTTGCCCGTACGACGGCCTCATCCCTGAAGGCCGCCCTACCGGCGCACACCCAGGCGTCAGATGCGGAAACTACCGACCAGTTGCTTGAGCCGCAGGGCCTGCTGTTCGAGGTCGGCGCACGCACGCAGGGTGGACTGCAAGTTTTCCACACCTTCCTGGTTGAGGGTGTTGATCTCGGTGATATCGACGTTGATCGATTCCACCACCGCAGTCTGCTCCTCGGTAGCGGTGGCCACCGACTGGTTCATGCCATCGATTTCGCCGATGCGCTGGGTCACGCTGACCAGACGCTCACCGGCCTGATTGGCGATGGTGACGCTGGACTCGCTCTGGCCCTGGCTTTCGTTCATCAGGATGACCGCCTGGCGAGCGCCCACCTGCAACTGCTCGATCATGCCCTGAACCTGCTGGGCCGACTCCTGGGTGCGGTGCGCGAGGTTACGGACTTCGTCGGCGACCACGGCAAAGCCCCGCCCGGCTTCGCCGGCGCGCGCCGCTTCGATCGCCGCATTGAGCGCAAGCAGGTTGGTCTGCTGTGAAATGCTGGTGATCACTTCCAGGATCTGACCGATGTTGACGGTGCTGGCGTTCAGGCTTTCGATATTGCTGCACGAGCCGCTGATCTTTTGCGACAGTACGTTCATGGCGCTGATGGTCTGGCCGACCACCGCCTGGCCATCGGCGGCCAGGTTGCGCGCGGCACTGGAGTGCTGCGAAGCCAGGGCGGCGTTCTGGGCAATTTCCTGCGCGGCGGCGCCCAGTTCGTTGATGGCGGCGGCCACGCTGCTGGTGCGGTTGACCTGCTGATCGGAGTTGAGCATCGAGGAGTTCGAGGCACTGACCACGCGCAACGCCACTTCGTTGACCTGGCCAGTGGCCGAGGCTACCTCGCGGATCGAGTCATGGATGCGTTCGACGAAACGGTTGAACGAAAGCGCCAGGGCGCCGAACTCATCGGCGCTGTGCAGGGTGAGCCGACGGGTCAGGTCGCCCTCGCCTTCGGCGATGTCGTGCATGGCCCGGCCCATTGCGTGCAAAGGCTGCATCAGCAGGCGAATGAGCATGCCAAGCAAGGCGATGGTAAGGACCACGGCAATGACCGTAGCGATCACCGCCGAGCTGCGAAACTGGCTGAGCATCGAGTAGGCCTTGGCCTTGTCCATGCTCAGACCGATGTACCAGTCGACCGAAGGCAGCCCCTCGACCTTGGCGAAGGTCACGATGGACGGACGGCCATCGCGTTCGACCTCGGTGACGTCGCTGCCGATGCGCGGTGTGTGCTGAGGGTACACGTCCTTGAGTGACTTCATCACCAACTGGTTGTCGGGGTGGACCAGGATCTTGCCGTCTGCGCTGACCAGAAAGGCGTAGCCACTGCCGTCGAAGTCCAGCGAGTTGATGGTCTTGACCAGCGTCTCAAGGCTCAGATCCCCGCCCACTACACCGACCGGCTGACCATTGGCGCTCAGCGATGGGGTGGCGATAGTGAGGATGGTCTTGCCGTTCGCGGCATCGACGTAAGGTTCGGTGAGGATGGTCCGGCGCGCGTTCATGGCGTCGGTGTACCAGGGACGGGTGCGCGCATCGTAGCCTTCGGGCATGGTATCGGGCGGTTCGAGGAAATAACCTCCCGAGACATTGCCCAGATAGGCAAACTCGAAGTTGGCCAGCAAGGTCTTCTGCTTGAGCAACGCGCCTATGGCCTCTGGACTGGGGTTGAGGGCAACGCTCTCGGCCAGGGTTTCGGCCAGCAGGATGCGTCCCGAGAGCCAGTGCTGGATGTTCGTGGCAGTGCCACTGCCCATTTCGTGCAGATAGCTTTCAAGGTCGGCACGAATGGCATTGCGCTGCAGGTAATCGTTATAGAACGTGAACAACGCGAAGGCTGCGGTCACGATGAGCGAAGCGGCCAGGAGAATCTTGTGGCTGAATTTCAGGGTTTTTTGCATGGCCGGTAGGTCCGCTGTGATGTTGCACGGGCTATCGGCAAATGTGTGACAGTATTTAGCGTGGATCCAATAATAGCCTGATGCCACTAGTCATTTCCGACTGTCGGTAGTTATTTCCATAACACCATGTGTCGGATTTGACTGACGGTTGGGCTTACAAACAGTGACACCGCTCGGGTCGATCGGTCCAACCGGGCACCGCATGTGACTGTCACGTATTGAGGAGTAAGTGCATGGCTATCGAACGCTATAACGGCTTTGCCCAGGCCCTGCATTGGCTGACGGTCGCCGCGCTGTGCCTGGTGCTGCCGTGCGTATGGGTAGCGGAGAATTTTCCGCCCGGTCCGGTTCGGGTGCTCTGGTACCTGGCACATGAATCCATGGGCATCAGTGTCGCCCTTCTGGTGCTGATCCGGCTGACCTGGCGCTGGCGCCACCGGGCGCCAGCCTATCGAGCGGAGATCGGTGCCGGTACGCGGGTATTGGCCCATCTGAATCATGGCTTGCTGTACACCGTGTTACTGACCATGCCAGTGACCGGCTACCTGATGGCCGGCAATGGCCAGGACGTGCCGTTTTTCGGGCTGGTGTCGCTGCCTGGGTTCGTCCAGAACGAGGCGCTGGGTAAATTCGCCAACACCGTACATGTGTGGGGGCAATTCGCGCTGTACGGATTGATCATCATGCATGTCGCCGCCACGGTATGGCACGTGGCGGTGCGCCGGGACGGCATGCTCGAGCGGATGCTGCCGCCGCAACGCGACTGACGCGTACGGCGGCCGCCTGCCGTCAGCGCTGGCCGATGCTGCTGAACTGTCCGAGCATCTGCGCGAACTGCGACAGGGGCATCTTCTGGCCGTTGAAATCCACCACGGCATCGCTGTAGCGCAGGCTGGCACGTAAATGCTCGCCTTCGTCCTTGACCAGCCCGAGCATCTGCCCCAGCCCGGCGACGGTAGCGCTCAGATCCCGTCCGGCCTGTTCCACACGGGCCGGGTCCGTCTGCCCCTGGAGCCTGGCCTGCAGGCTGCCGACGTCTGCCAGCATCGGCTTGGACAGTTGCAGATCCGCCTGCACATTGGCGATGAGTGCGGGCCAATAGGCTGGCGAGCCGGGTTTGGCCGGCGCGGGATTGGCCAGGCGAGCCGTCATGCTCAAATGACTTTCGCCGTGGTCGGTGGCCAGGCTCAAGCGTTCCAATTGCAACTGGGGCTTGGCATCCAGCAGCCTGCCGATGAGCGTTTCCAATTGTTGCCGCTGGGCAATGCTCAAGCGCAAGGGTGGCAATGTTCCGTCTGGCAAAGGTGTCTGCCACTGCGGCGCGATGACCGTTCGATAGAAATCACCGAATTCCCGACTGGCAACGATATCGAGGTTGGCCAGCTTGATGCTCATCTGCAGCGCGCCGACCGGTCGGCTGGCATAGTTCACGGCGCCGATACTGTAGCTGGCCTGGACGTCAAGCTTGCCCTCCACTTCCTGCATCAGGCCGGAAGCGGCAAGGTTTTCCACCTGGACGGGGGCGATCTCGGCGCCCTGCAGACTGGCCTGGGCAAGTTTGAGTTCCGAGTGCCCCAGGTACAGGCCAGAGGTACCCAAGGTGCCGCCGGTATCGAAGCTCAAGCCTTTGAATTGCGCCTGCAGGCGACCTGCCTGGCCTTCGATGTCGGCCAGCAGTTCTTCGCTGCGGCCGGTCAGGCTGTAATGGCTGGCGTCGGCGCTCAACACCAGGCGGGCGTTCAAGCCGGAAAATTTCACGGTGTCGTTGCCCTCGCGGGCGTCGAGCGGCAACAGTTGCAGGCGCGTGTCACTGGCACCGTCGTAACCGATGCTGGCCTGACCGCGCAACGGCGGCTGCTCCTGACTCATGGCAAACCAGGCTTGGGTGTCGGCGTTGCGCTCGAGGGCGAAGTTGCTCGCGGCCATCACTGGCATCAACCTGAATGTTTTCAGGTGTGACCAGGGCAGCGGCCCGTGCTCGATATGATCGATCAGCAACAACTCGCGGTTTTCGGGCCTGCCCTCGGCCTGCATGCCGTGAAGTCTGATTCGGTAGTGCGCGGTGCTGGTGAAGAAATGCCGCTCCAGGGACAGCAATTCGATCTGCATGCCCGGCTGGCCGTCGACGCTGAAGGAGGCAGCCAATTCGCGATTGGCCTGCTCGATGGCATTGCCGAGGACCGGCTCCAACTGGGTGCCAGTATACCAAGCGCCACCCAGGGTGGCGGCCGCAGCCATGACGACGATGCCGGCAATGATGCCTGTTGCTTTGTTCATGATCGGACTCATTCGAAAGAATACCGCTGCACCCGGAGCACTGCCGCCCAGGGCGCGAGCAAAACGGCCACGGCGCAGCGCCGGGCCGCAGGTTAGCACCTGCGCTTAGTTACCGGCCAGCCAGGCAGTGGCTCGTCCGACGGCAAATTGCTACCGATGATGACTTTGGTCGCGGCCGCGGAAACGCGCCGTTTTCTTTGCATATCCGTAACTTGTGCGCAACAGTTTATGCCCTTCCGTCAGTCTTTTTTTTAAGGCACAGAACCCTTGGGCGTTGCGTCAGTCGACTGTTCAGACGCTTACGCATCATTGAAGGGACGCCCCCATGACTACCGCCTCCATTCTAGTCCTTGAAGATGAGGACCTTATCCGCCTCCTGCTGACGACGGTGCTCGAAGATGCAGGTTTCGAGGTGACGGCATTCGCAACCGCCGACCAAGGCTACGACTTTCTCGAGACGCATCCGGGAGAAGTCAACATGGTCGTCAGCGATATCCGTATGCCGGGGCATATGGACGGCTACGACTTGAGCAAGATGGCCGCCGAGCGCTGGCCTACCCTGCCGATTCTGTTGACCTCGGGTTACTCGGGTCGCGACCTGGATCTGGGGCCGAATGTTCAGTTTCTGCCAAAGCCGTGGACCAACGAACGGCTGTTGAGCAAGGTGACGACCTCACTGCACATGCATTGATGGGTAAAGCGCGTCAGCGTGGCTTGCCTTGCAAGGCATCCCTGGCGAATGTCGCGGCCTGGCGCGTCATCTGGTCGAGCTGGCGGTCGCGTTTTCTTTCGGCCTCGAGCATGGCTTTGCGCCCATGCTGATTGAGCAGATAGGCATGAATCTGTCGGACCTCCAGCGAAGCGTAGACAGGTGCGACATCCAGCACGGCAATGGGCTGGTCGGTTGCCCCGCCATCGCTGCTCAGCTTGACCTGCGGCCCCTGCGCGCCGATCACCTGAAAGCCCAGATTCTCGAACCAGGGCACCTTGCCCAGTACGCACGCCAGTTCGACGTGGGCATGACGCACCCGGATGGCCTCGAGTAACGCCCGCGCCACTCCTTGCCTGCGCCGCGCCATGCGCACTGCCATGTAGGCCACCGTGCACACTGCGGGGTCATGGGCGGCTCGCAGGAACAGGGCGAAGCCGTCGAGCGTTTCCGGTCGGGCAGGGTCGAACGCCAGCACCAGCTCCGGTTTTACCTCACGCCCTCCGGCCATCGCTTCCAGGTACAGATGCACTTCATAGCCGACGCCGTATTGGTACAGCTGGTACAAAGGGTTGCTCGGGGTAATGCCCAGGCTGCTGATGTCGGTAAGGTAGTCGACCACCATCTGCAGCAATTGGCTCTTGACGTCTTCGGACGGCGCGCAGGTGGAGTGATGGATCAGTGACATCGGTAGCAAGGCTCCGGCAGGACGCACACAGGTGAAAGAGCACGAATGATAAACCGTACCTTGCCTGGATCGACAGTGGAACGTGCCCGCCAGCCAGGCGACGGGCTGGCAGAGCGCACTTCAGCCGCGGCCAACGAACGGCATGTTGGTCGCCATGACGGTCATGTTGAGTACGTTGGCCGATAGAGGCAGCTTGGCGATATAGCGAACCGCGTCGACAACGTGAACCATATCGACCATGGGTTCGACGGCGATGTCGCCATTGGCCTGGCGAACACCTTTGGTCATGCGCGCCGACAAATCGGTGAGGGCATTGCCAATATCGATCTGGCTGCAGGCGATGTTGAACTCGCGACCATCGAGCGCAAGGCTTTTGGTAATGCCCAGCACGGCGTGCTTGCTGGCGGTATAGGGCATGCTGAAACTGCGTGGCGTGTGCGCCGAGATCGACCCGTTGTTGATGATCCGGCCACCTTGCGGCTGCTGTCGGCGCATCAACCCGAACGCCGCGCGACAACACAGAAAAACCCCGGTGACGTTGGTCTGCAGTACGTCGGCCCATTTGGCCACGTCCAGCTCGTCGATGGGCACTGCGGGCGCGCCGATACCGGCATTGTTGAAGATGACGTCGAGGCGCCCGTAAGTCTCTTCGACCCTGGCGAACAACGCATCCACGCTGGCACTGTCACGCACATCGGCCGCCACGGCCAGGGCTTCACCGCCTTGCTCGGCGATCTTCTGAGCCACGGCCTGCACGGTCTCCAGGCGTCTGCCTGCCAGCACCACGCAGAAGCCGTCGGCTGCCAAACCGAGGGCCGTTGCCTGGCCAATGCCGCTGCCGGCACCTGTCACCAACGCTATCTTCTTCGACATACTTGTCTCTCCGGTTTCGGGATCAATTACTGTCCGCTGCGCGCCCCTTGCGTTCCTGGATCATCTGCTCACCGCTTTGCTGGCGCTGCTGCTGGAGCATATCGCCGCCTTCAGGCGATGCCGAGGGCGCAGGCCTTGGGATCGTACTCGAACTTCGAGTGGCCGGCGCGCGATTCATGCCGCTGGAGGGGTTGCGCGTGGTGTTGGCCTGGGGCTGCGCAGTGCCGGGTGTCGAGGCGGTGCCAGGTGCCGGGGCCGTGGTACTTGCGGGGCTGGCAGCGGAACCCGGCGCCGGGCTCGAGGCACTGACGCCCGGCGCAGCCCCCACACCGCACGAGGCAGCGAAGAGCATTCCAACCAGGCCGGTGTACTTCAGGGCATGCAAGAGCGCTTTCATGGATGTCTACCTCGGGCAATGACGTGATGGGTTTCCTGTTGTAGCTGAGCCCGTTGGCCACCTGTAGTTCCCTGGGTGCGCCGAGCGTGGGGGCGGTTGTTGGCTTGCAGGCGCGCGGCTGGGTTACCCTTGCAGGGATGAACTTGCACTTATCAATACGTTTCAACAAGGATCGAAGCAATGTCCGAGCCGGCGAAAAACCGCGCCCCTCATCAGGCCCACTGCAAGGACTGCAGACTGGCGCCGCTGTGCCTGCCGCTGTCACTGGAACTGGCCGACATGGATGCGCTGGACGACATCATCAAGCGCGGCCGCCCGCTGAAGAAGGGTGAGTTCCTGTTTCGCCAGGGGGAAGCCTTCGCAGCCGTATATGCCGTGCGTTCCGGTGCCTTGAAGACTTTCAGCCTGAGCGACAGGGGTGAAGAGCAGATCACCGGATTTCATTTACCCAGCGAACTGCTGGGGTTGTCCGGGATGGACCGCCTGGTGTATCCGGTGACCGCGCAGGCACAGGAAACCACGTCGGTGTGCGAGATTCCTTTCGAACGCCTCGACGAGCTGTCGGTGCAACTGCCGCAGCTGCGTCGCCAGCTGATGCGGGTGATGAGTCGCGAGATCCGCGACGATCAACAAATGATGCTGCTGCTGTCGAAAAAGACCGCCGAGGAGCGTATCGCGACCTTTCTGGCCAATCTGTCGGCCCGGCACACTGCACGCGGCTACTCGGCGGTGCAGTTTCGTCTGAGCATGTCGCGCAACGAGATCGGCAACTTCCTGGGCATGGCGATGGAAACGGTGTCGCGGGTGTTCACTCGGTTCCAGCACGGTGGGCTGCTCGAAGCGCACGGCAAGGAAGTACGCATCCTCGATGCGCAACGCCTGTGCGCCGTGGCCGGTGGCACGGTGCTCGAATGAGCACGGCAGGTGGGGCAGTACTGGCCACCACTGAGGGTTATACTGCACGACCCCTGCCCTGCCAGAGCTACGACTGATGGTTTTCGACGAACACAGCTTCAAATCCCTGATCCGCCCTGTGCCGGATTTCCCCAAGCCCGGCGTGGTGTTTCGTGACATCACCCCGCTGTTCCAGTCGCCCAAGGCTCTGCGCCTGGTGATCGACAGTTTCGTGCACCGCTACATCGACGCCCCGTTCAGCCATATCGGTGCCATGGATGCGCGCGGTTTTCTGATCGGTTCCATCGTTGCCCACCAGCTGAACAAGCCGCTGATCCTGTTCCGCAAGCAAGGCAAGCTGCCCGCCCATGTGCTGAGCGAGGGTTACCAGACCGAATACGGCGAAGCGTTCCTGGAGGTGCATGCCGACAGCCTGTGCGAAGGCGACTCGCTGGTGCTGTTCGACGACTTGATCGCCACCGGCGGCACCCTGATCGCCGCGGCCAATCTGGTTCGGCGCATGGGGGCCGAGGTGTTCGAGGCCGCCGCGATCATCGACCTGCCCGAGTTGCAAGGCTCGCAGCGTCTGCAGGACGCCGGCGTCGGCACCTTCTGCCTGACCCGCTTCGCACTCGACGAGCGCTAGCGCTCGTTGCAGCACCACTGCGACGTCGCACCACAGGCCATCCGATGCAGTCCCCGACGGAATGTTGCGGTCCACATCCACAGCATCCACTCACACCTGGAGACGACATGACTCATTCTGCATTGGTAGTAGGCGCAAGCGGTATCGTCGGCAGCGCGACTTCGCGACTGCTGCTGGATCAGGGTTGGCAGGTTGCCGGACTGGCGCGCAAGCCCAACGTGGCCGAAGGGGTTACCCCTGTGCAGGCCGACCTGATGGACCCAGCCTCCCTGGCCACGGCACTGGCCGAGCTGAAGCCCAGCCACGTGTTCTTGACCACTTGGGCTCGCCAGGATACCGAAGCGGAGAATATCCGTGTCAACGCCGCCATGGTGCGCAACGTGCTCGATGCGCTGCGCGCGGCGGGCAGCGTCAAGCATGTGGCCTTGGTGACCGGCCTCAAGCACTACCTGGGCCCGTTCGAAAACTACGGCAAGGGCAGCCTGCCACAGACGCCCTTCCGTGAAGAACAAGGCCGCCTGGACGTCGAGAACTTCTATTACGCCCAGGAAGACGAAGTGTTCGCCGCCGCCGAGCGCGATGGCTTCACCTGGAGCGTGCATCGCCCCCACACCATCACCGGTGTCGCGGTGGGCAACGCCATGAACATGGCAACCACCCTGGCGGTATACGCGTCGATCTGCAAGGCCACCGGGCGGCCGTTCGTGTTCCCCGGTTCGCGCGTGCAGTGGGACAGCCTGACGGACATGACCGATGCTCGCCTACTGGCCAAACAACTGCTGTGGGCCAGCACGACGCCTGCCGCGGCCAATCAGGCGTTCAACGTGACCAACGGCGACGTGTTTCGCTGGAGCTGGATGTGGCACCAGATCGCCGACTGGTTCGGTGTGCAGGCTTCGCCCTTTCCGCAGCAGGTCACGCCCCTGGCCGAGCAGATGGCCGACGATGCGGCGGTGTGGCAGCAGCTGGCTCAGGAGCATGGCCTGCTGGAAGCCGATATCGACCGCCTGGTTTCACCATGGCACACCGACGCCGACCTGGGCCGGCCCATCGAAGTGGTGACCGACGTTTCCAAGAGCCGCCGCTTGGGCTTCAAGGAGTTCCAGGCCAGTGACCAGGCGTTCTTCGATGTGTTCGAGAAGCTGCGCAGCGAGCGTCTGATTCCCTGAGGCGGCGTATGGGATATGCTGGCGGTCTGCCTCACTGATCCGGACCCACGCAATGAACGTTCTCAAACGCGCCCTGCTCGACCGCAAGCTGAAGAAGGCCCTGGCGGCACGCAAGTGTCGCCTTGACTGCGGCAGCCGGGGCCTGCGCAATGGTATTGAGCTGACCCTGGAAGAAGGCGTCAAGCTGCATGACGTCAAGCTTTTCGGGCAGCGCCTGAGCATTGGTGCACACACCGCCATCATGAGCGGTGCCGAGTTGCACGAGGTGTCCGAGATCGGACGCTTCTGCTCGATTGCGGCCGGCACGGTCATCGGTCACAGCCGCCAGTCCCACCCGCTGGGCTGGCTGTCTACCCATAGCAAACTCTTTGCCCTGCGGGCGGCCCGTACTCCCGAAGTGGCCGGCTACTACGTCAGTACCCCGACCACCTTGGGCCATGACGTGTGGATCGGGCGCGACGCCATGCTCATGGACGGCATCAGCATCGGCACGGGTGCCGTGGTTGGGGCTCAGTCGCTTGTGAACAAGGACGTACCGCCTTACGCCATCGTCGCCGGCACGCCGGCACGGGTTATTCGCTACCGCTTCGACCACGAGACCATCGAACGACTGCTCGCCAGCCAATGGTGGGAGCTGCCGCCTGAGGCATTGGCGGAACTGCCCATGGAACAGCCCCAGGCGCTGCTCGAGACGCTGGCCGACACGCCTCCAGCCAGCCTGAAGCCGCGCAGGATCAAGCTGCACAGCGCAACATGGCGCATCGAAACGCTCTGACCTGCGGCGGCTGCCGGCCCTCATCCATGAAGAATGATTGAATCCCGGCTGTGACGTGCCTGTCTCAACTGCACATTCATTGCGCGAACGAGAGGCCGGTATGGACCTGGGAATCAAGGGGCGTGTGGCGCTCATCACTGGCGGCAGCGGCGGCCTGGGCCTGGCAACTGCGAGGCTGCTGGGCGAGGAAGGCGTTTTTGTCGTGTTGAGCGACAACGATGCAGACAAGCTCGAGCGAGTAGCCGCCCTGTTGCCCGAGACAGTGCTGAGCGTGGTAGCCGATGTGACCGACCAGCAGCAGGTCGACCATCTCGTGGCTCAAGCCGAAGCACGCTTTGGCCAGATCGACATTGTCGTCCACACCGCTGGCGTCACCGGGGCCAAGGGCGACCCACTGGCTTTGTCCGACGCCGATTACCAGGAAGCCTGGAGCACTGACTTCTTTTCCGCCGTCCGCGTGGCGCGGGCCACCATTCCGAAAATGCGTGAGCGAGAGTGGGGACGTTTTGTCTGCATTACCTCGGAGAATGCGGTGCAACCGTACTGGGAGGAAGCGGTGTACAACGTGGCCAAGGCTGCGCTGGCGGCGTTCGTCAAGAACCTGTCCTACAAGGAAGCCGGATTCGGCGTGCTGTGCAACACCGTCGCGCCTGCTTTCATCGAGACGCCCATGACCGATGGCATGATGGAACAGCGCGCGCAGCAGATGGGCACCTCATTCGAGGAGGCGATCGAGAGTTTTCTCGAAGAGGAACGCCCTGGCATCGTGCAAAAACGTCGGGGCAAGGCCGAGGAAGTCGCTGCGGTGATCGCGCTGCTGGTGTCGGAGCGAGCGTCATTCGTCAATGGCAGCAATGTGCGCGTCGACGGTGGCTCGGTGACAGCCGTGCAGAACTGAAACCTGTGATGAAAAAACCTCCCGGCAGGCGTACTGCAGGGAGGTTTTTTCTTGCAGCGCGATAGCCGAGTGGCAATCAGGCCAAATCGTTCTGCGCCTTGCCAGAACCCAGGTCTGCGCCGGTAACCGGGTTGGCGTCCGGATCGGACTCGGTACGCAACTTCAACGCTTCCAGCACCTTGGCATCCTTGGCGCTCAATACCACCGAAGCACTGCCGTCACCGCCGTCCACGGCCGGTTCCGGCTCGGCCACGAACTCCCACTCTTCACCCTGGTTCCACGGGCCGCGTACATTGGGTTCGCCGGACATATTGAAGTACTTGTTGGTGAACTCCGGCATGCCTGGCAACTTGCCTTGGGGAAAGTTGGGTTGAATGGCATGCAACGCGTTTTCGAATGACAACTGGTGGGCGATTTCCCGAGTCATCAAGAATCCCAATGCTTCTTTCACGCCTGGATCGTCGGTGACATTCATCAAGCGCTCGTAAACAATCTTTGCCCGTGATTCAGCGGCAATATTGGAGCGCATATCGGCAGTCGGTTCGCCGATGGTATCTATATAAGCAGCGGTCCAAGGAACGCCTGCGGAGTTCGTCAGGGGAGCACCGGCGCCATACAGCAGGCTGGTGATATGGGAATCATTGCCCGCACCATTGATTGCACGGTACAACTCGCCTTCTTCCTGAACACCTTCTGCCAACTGGCCTTTTGCGCCCTTGTTGAGCATGACGATGATCGAACCGACGATCTCCAGATGGCTGAGTTCCTCAGTGGCGATGGACATCAGCAGATCCTTGCGGCCCGGATCATCCTCGGCCAGGGCCTGGGTAAAGTAACGTGCCGCCGCGGCCAGTTCGCCCTGGGCACCGCCGAATTGCTCCAGCAACAGGTTGGCCAAACCTGGATTGGGTGCCGCGACACGCACGGTGTATTGCAAACGCTTGTTGTGCAAGAACATTGTGGTTTCCTCAGGCTGATCTAATTATGAATCGGCACACGCTCGCTTCCGATGGGGAGGAGACTTCGGAACAGCACCGTCATAGGTAGGAAACAACAACACCCCGTTAATCCCATTTAATTATCGCAACCGGATCAATGGTTGTACTTGCAGAGAATAACTACTGGCCTATTGATTTGACCCACAGCACTCGTAGTTTGCGTACGATATATTGGATAGTTTAAAACTTTACGCAAAAACCTCTATTACCAGGCAGTAATCGCAACCCTGTAGCAGCGGCGCAAGCCGCGTCGGCGGCCCACACGGTGAGCCGGGAGCACACTGTCGCGCCCAGACTCAGCGTGCCCCGCTGCCACGATTACACTCGATCAGTCAGCGGGATTTAACAAAAAGTTTCTTGCCCAGGCTGACCACTGCCAATACCGCGGCGCCGGTAAGAATGCCGGTCAACGCGTCGACCAGAGTGCTCGCCAGCGTGCCCATCAGACCACCGCCAGCCAGCGCCACCGCCGCCTCACTAAGGTGATGCACGAACGGCAGGCCATGCGCGATGATTCCGCCGCCCACCAGAAACATGGCAATGGTGCCCAGTATCGACAGTACCTTCATCAGCACGGGCGCCAACCACAGTAGCCCGTTGCCCAGCGCCTGACTGGCCGCGCCGGTCTTCTGCTTGAGGTAGAGGCCAACGTCGTCGAGCTTGACGATGCCGGCCACCAGCCCATAGACACCTACGGTGATCAGCACAGCAGTGATCACCAGCACGCCGACCTGGTCCAGGAAGGGCCTCGTGGACACCACGCCCAATGCCAGCACGATGATCTCCGCCGAGAGAATGAAGTCGGTGCGCACCGCACCTTTGATCTTGTCCTTCTCGAACGCCACCATGTCGACCTTGGCATCGGCCATGGCGGCCTTGCGCTGCTCGAGGTCGGCGGCCGAATCCTTGTGCAGGAACTTGTGCACGACCTTCTCGAAGCCTTCGAAGCACAGGTACGCGCCGCCGATCATCAACAGCGGCGTGATCAGCCAGGGCGCGAATGCGCTGATCAACAGCGCTGCAGGTACAAGGATCGCCTTGTTCAGCAGGGAACCCTTGGCCACCGCCCAGACCACCGGCAGTTCACGATCCGCCTTGACCCCGGTGACCTGTTGGGCATTGAGCGCCAGATCGTCGCCCAGCACCCCGGCGGTTTTCTTCGCGGCCAGGGAAACGTCGTCGAGCAGAGTCGCGATATCGTCGAGAAGCGTCAGCAAATTGCCTGCGGCCACGGGGAGCATCCTCATGAGTAAGTTAGGTGGCTGACGCACGGGGGTCGGCTAAGTTCCCTGCCGGGCCATTGTTGAGGGCCCGGCAACGCCGGTGCTACCATCGCGGACCCTGCAACACAGCCGGGGTCCACTGCGCAGAAACAAGGACTTTTGCCCACCATGAGCAGTATTCGCGAGCGCAACAAGGCACTGATTCTGCGCGCGGCCAGTGAGGAATTCGCCGACAAGGGTTTCGCCGCCGCCAAGACCCACGACATCGCCAGCAAGGCCGGCGTGCCCAAGCCCAACGTCTACTACTACTTCAAGTCCAAGGAAAACCTCTACCGCGAGGTGCTGGAAAGCATCATCGAGCCGATCCTGCAGGCGTCCACGCCGTTCGATACGGCAGGCGAGCCGCAGGAGGTGCTGCGTGCCTATATCCGCTCCAAGATCCATATCTCCCGCGCCCTGCCCTTCGCCTCGAAAGTGTTCGCCAGTGAAATCATGCACGGCGCGCCGCACCTGAGCGCCGATCAGGTGGAGCTGCTCAATGCCCAGGCTCGGCACAACATCCAGTGCCTGCAGACCTGGATCGATCGCGGCCAGATCGCCCCGGTCGACCCCCATCACCTGATGTTCAGCATCTGGGCCGCAACGCAGACCTACGCCGACTTCGATTGGCAGATCGCTTCGATCACCGGCAAGGCGAAACTGGACGACGCCGATTACGAAGCCGCCATCGACACCATCACGCGCCTGGTGCTCAAAGGCTGTACGCCGGATTAGCCCAGGCTGGGCAAGGCTTGGCGCACGGCCTTGCACCCGCGCGGCAAAGCTCCTACGCTGTGCGCCTCTTCGGGAAGCACCTTTCTATGACCACTCTGCGTGATCGCCTGTACGTCGTCGTTTTTCAAAGCGACACCCCTGCCGGACGGCGCTTCGACAAGACCTTGTTGCTGATCATCCTCGCCAGCCTGCTGGTGGTGATCATCGACAGCGTCGAGACCGTCCACAGCCAGTATGCCGACCTGTTTGCCTGGATCGAATGGGGCTTCACTTTCATCTTCGCCGTCGAATACCTGCTGCGCCTGTACTGTTCGCCCAAGCCTCTGCGCTACGCGTTCAGTTTCTACGGCCTGATCGACCTGCTGGCGATCGTGCCCGGCATTCTGGCCATCTACTACAGCGACGCCCAGTACCTGATGATCGTGCGCGTGGTGCGCATGCTGCGGATCTTTCGCGTACTCAAGCTCAGCCCTTATCTGAAGCAGGCCAACTACCTGCTGGCAGCCCTGCGCGGCAGCAAGCAGAAGATCATCGTGTTTCTGGTCAGCGTCAGCACCCTGGTCACGGTATTCGGCACTTTGATGTATGTGGTCGAAGGGCCGCAGAACGGCTTCGCCAACATTCCCACCGGCATCTACTGGGCCATCGTCACCCTGACCACCGTCGGCTACGGCGATATCGTGCCCACCACGCCGATCGGCCAGGTGCTCTCGGCCATGGTGATGATCACCGGTTATTCGATCATCGCGGTGCCCACCGGCATCTTTACCGCCGAACTGGCCAACGCCATGCGTGGCGAAGGCCTGCAGCACGAGTGCGCGGTGTGTCACAAAGGCAGCCATGAGCAGGCAGCGTCCTTCTGCTCGCAATGCGGCAATGCCTTGTTCAAAAAAGCGCTATAAGCACAGCAGTTTTTGATCTAACCGTGCCCATCATGTCGAGGTAGCCGCGCAGGCATAATGCCGCCTATTTCCAAGAACGCTCGAAGAGGGAACTGCAGTGAAGAAATTGATCGGTGCCTCGCTGTTGGCGGCAGGCTTGACCCTGACCGGCCTGGCCCAGGCCGCGCCCAGCCTGCTCAACGTCTCGTACGACGTGATGCGCGACTTCTACAAGGACTACAACAGCGCCTTCCAGAAACACTGGCAGGCTGAACACAACGAAGCGATCACCGTGCAGATGTCCTTCGGCGGTTCGAGCAAGCAGGCGCGCTCGGTGATCGACGGCCTGCCGGCCGATGTCATCACCATGAACATGGCCACCGACATCAATGCCTTGGCCGACAATGGCAAGCTGGTGCCTGACAACTGGGTCACGCGCCTGCCGAACAACAGTGCACCATTCACCTCGGCGACCGTGTTCATCGTCCGCAAGGGCAACCCCAAGGCGCTCAAGGACTGGCCCGACCTGCTCAAGGACGGCGTGCAGGTCATCGTCCCCAACCCCAAGACGTCCGGCAACGGCCGCTACACCTACCTGTCGGCGTGGGGCTATGTGCTGAAGAACGGCGGCGACGAAAACAAGGCCCGCGACTTCGTCGGCAAGCTGTTCAAGCAGGCGCCGGTACTCGACACCGGCGGCCGCGGTGCAACCACCACGTTCATGACCAACCAGATCGGCGATGTGCTGATCACCTTCGAGAACGAAGCGGAAATGATCGCCCGCGAGTTCGGCCGCGATCAGTTCGAAGTGGTCTACCCCAGCGTGTCCGCCGAAGCCGAGCCGCCGGTCAGCGTGGTCGACAAGGTGGTCGACCGCAAAGGCACGCGCGCCGCAGCCGATGAATACCTGAAGTACCTGTGGTCGCCCGAAGGCCAGGAGATCGCCGCCAACAACTACCTGCGCCCCCGCGACCCTGCGGTATTGGCCAAGTACACCGACCGCTTTCCAAAGGTTGAATTCCTCTCGGTGGAGAAGACCTTCGGCGACTGGCGCAGCGTGCAGAAGACCCACTTCAACGACGGCGGCGTGTTCGACCAGATCTATACCGGCCAGTAACGGCGGTCAACGCTGGCTGGCCTGCTTCACGGCGGCCAGGGTTCAGGGATGCTTGCGGCCCAATCCGGCCGGCACGCCGGTGGTGTCGGTGGCTTCCCAAGGCCCCTTGGGACTGGTGGCCCAGCTCCAGCCATCATTCCACCGGTAGTAGGTACGCTGCCGGTAGTAGGTGTCGGGTTGGTCCTCAAGCACGTAGACGCCCAGGCTCGGGTCCCAGTGACTGGCACCACCGGGCGGCGGCGCGAAGCTGGCCGAGGTGCGCGGCAGGGGCTTGGGTGCAGGCGGTGCGGGCGGCGCAGGCGGGGTCGGCGCCGTGCTCGGTCCGGCTGGTGGCAGGGTCTGCACCGGCGGCCGTGGCTCCGGTTCGGACGGGCGCTGCACGGCGCAGGCACTCATGCCCAGGGCCAGGCCGATCACGGCCATTCGAGCTAAACGGTTCATGGCATCTCTCTAAAGGTCGGGACTGTCGATCAGCAATTGCTGCACGGCGGCGCTGTCACTGGCAATCGGCGCACCGCGTGCCAGCCATTCGCCCTGAGTGGGCTGGCCGGCCCTGGATATCCGGGCGATGAGTTGGACTTCGGCAAAGTTCGACAGTTTCAGCTGTGGCATCATCGCGTCGCTATCCGCCAGCTCGACCTGCGCCGGGAGGTCAGCGACCGTCAGGCGCTTGACCGCCAGCGGCATCGGTGGCCCGGACACCGCGCGAGCAAAGACGAACACGCTGTCACCCGGCTGCACCTTGGCGACCAGCGCGGGCGCCAGCGTCACCCGCACCTTCAACCCGGCGCGCGCGGGCGTGGGCCGGGAGGCTGGCGGTGTGTCGGCGGACGCCAGTTGGCTACGAGCGCGCGCGATTCCAGCCTGCAATGCCGTGCGTGCCGGGTCCGCATCCGGCAACGTTGCCAGCAGCCGCTCCCAGTAGCCGATGGCTTGTTCGAAGCGCTGGCTCTCGAAGGCGGCGATGCCGAGCAAGCCAAGGCTGGTTGGCTCCTTCGGATCGCCCAGCAGGGCTTCGTCGGTCAACGCCTGGATGGGTTCGGACCACTGCCTGCCCGCAGCAAAATACAGCGCCTGCGCCCACTGCCCCAGTACCTCGGGCTGCCGCCCGGTCAGAGACGCCGCACGCTCGAACAGCGCCGCTGCTTGCGCTGGGCGATTCTGCGCCATGTAGGTTCGTCCCAAGATATAAATGCCTTCTACGGCCTCTGGCTGCATCTGCACCGCCTGCTCCAGGCGCGCCGTCATCTGCGCCACGGACGTGGGCGGCACGGCGAACTCGCGGCTCAACTCGACCTGGTCGCTGGCGCCGTAATGCAGGTACAGCACCAGCCCCACGACCGGCACCAGCAGCGCCGCAGCCAGCGGAACCGCGCGGCCCAGGCGAACATCCGACGCCGTCTGGCTGCCGTCGGTATCGGTGAGCAGCTCACGGGCCGCTTCCGCCTGGCCGCTTTCCAGCTGTGCGGGAGTCAGTACACCCGCCCTTTGCTGGGTGTTCAGCTCGGCCAGTCGCTCTTGGTACAGCGCCACGTTGAGTGCCGTACGGTCTTGCTCGGGCTGCTCGCGACGAGCCCGCAGCAACGGCACCAGCACGAAACTCAGTGCAACCAGCAGCAACAGCCCGGCAGCGAGCCAGAAATCGATCATGGGCGGTCTTCATCCAGCGGTTTTTGGGCAAGCAAGTCAGCCAGGCGAGCCCGCTCGCCCGGGTCGAGATCGCGCGGGCTGGTGGCCGGTTGCCGACGTCGGCGGCGCACCGTCACCGCGATCACCCCCACGCCGGCCACGAGCAAGGCCGCCGGGCCGAACCAGAGCAGACCGGTGCGCGCGGTCAGCGCCGGTCTGTAGCGGACGAATTCGCCATAGCGGTCGACCATGAACTCGATGATCTGCTCGTCGCTCTTGCCTTCGGTCAACAGCCGATGGATCTCGCGGCGCAGGTCGCCGGCAATGGGCGCATTGGAATCGGCGATGTCCTGGTTCTGGCACTTCGGACAACGCAACTGCTGAGTCAACTGGTGAAAGCGCTCGCGCAAGTCGTCATTGGCGAACCTATAGGTGTCGATGGCGGCGTGCGCCGCTCCGGCCAGGCTCGACAGCAGCATGCAGGTCAGCAGCCAGCGTTTCAGGTTCATGGTCGGGCCTCGTCGAGCAGCGCCTGGTACAGCGGCGCCAACTGCTCGCGCCATACGGTCTGGTCGATGACACCCACCCACTTGTGGCGAATCACCCCGCGGGCGTCGATGAGAAAGGTCTCCGGCGCGCCGTAAACGCCCAGATCAAGGCCCAGAGTGCCGTCCTTGTCATTGATGTCCAGCGCGTAGGGGTTGTGATAGTCCGCCAACCAGCGGCGCGCGGCTGCGTTGTCATCCTTGTAGTTGATGCCGTAGATCAGCACGCCCTGCCGGGCCAGCGTGTTGAGCAGCGGGTGCTCGACCCGACAGGCCACGCACCAGGTGCCCCAGACATTGACCAGTGCGGGCTTGCCCAGCAGGTCGGCGCGGGTCAATATCCGTTCGCCCGGGGTATCGGCCAGGCTGAACACGGGAAACGGCTTGCCGATCAGCGCCGACGGCAGCTGTGCCGGGTCCAGGTGGAGGCCGCGGTAAAGCAGCACCGCCACTATCAGGAATGCGCCCAAGGGCAGCGCCAGCAGCCAACGCTTCATACCGGGGCTCCTTTGCCGAGTACGTCACGCACGCGCGCTTTGACCTTGAGCCGATAGCGCTTGTCCAGCGCAGCGAGCAATCCCCCCAGCCCCGTCAGCAACCCGCCCAGCCAGATCCAGCGTACGAACGGCTTGACGTGGATGCGTACGGCCCACGCACCGTTTTCCAACGGTTCGCCCAGGGCAACGTAGAGGTCGCGGGTAAAACCGGCGTCGATGCCTGCCTCGGTCATCACCGATTGCTGAACGGTGTACAAACGCTTTTCGGGATGCAGCAAGCTGACCTGTATACCCTCGCGCAGGACCTGGATGCTGCCACGCTGAGCGGTGAAATTCGGCCCGCGATGAGACTCGGCACCGTTGAAGATGAATTGATAGCCACCCAGTTCCACTGCATCGCCCGGTGCCATGCGCAGGTCGCGCTGGGCACTGTCGTGGCTAGACAGCACCACGCCCAAGGCACAGACGGCGATGCCCAAGTGGGCCAGTTGCATGCCCCAGTAGCTGCGCGGCAAGCCAGCCAGGCCTCGGCGAAAGCCCGTGTGACGGGTCTTGTCGTGCAGGTCGCGGGCACCGGCCAGCAGCACCCAGGCAGCCAGCGCAAAGATGGTCAATACCGGCCAGGCAAAATCCCCCAGGCACCACGCTGCCAGCGGCGCCAGCAAGGCACTGCCGATCAACACAGGCACCAGCATGCCCCGCAACCAGGCCGTTGGCGTGTGTTTCCAGCGCACCAGCACACCGACCGCCATGGTCAGCATCAGCAGCGCCATCAAGGGCACGAACAGCGCATTGAAATAGGGTGGGCCGACCGACAGCTTGGCGCCGGTCAGGGCATCCAGGGCCAGCGGATACAACGTACCCAGCAGAATCATGGAGGCGGCTACCAGCAGAATCAGGTTATTGCCCAGCAGCAGGGTTTCGCGCGACCACAGGCCGAAGCCCACGTGACTCTTGACCACCGGCGCGCGCAGCGCGAACAGGGTCAGCGAACCACCCACCACGAACAACAGGAAGATCAGGATGAACACCCCGCGCGTTGGGTCGGACGCGAACGCGTGCACCGAGGTCAGCACGCCCGAGCGCACCAGGAACGTTCCCAGCAGGCTCAGGGAAAACGCGGCGATGGCCAGCAGCACCGTCCAGCTCTTGAACACGCCGCGCTTCTCGGTGACCGCCAGCGAATGGATCAGCGCGGTACCCACCAGCCAGGGCATGAACGAGGCGTTCTCCACCGGGTCCCAGAACCACCACCCGCCCCAGCCCAGTTCGTAGTACGCCCACCATGAGCCCAGGGTGATGCCGATACCCAGAAAGCTCCACGCCACCATCGTCCATGGACGTGACCAGCGTGCCCAGGCCGCGTCCAGCTTGCCGCCCAGCAGCGCGGCAATGGCGAAGGCAAAGGCCACCGAAAAACCGACGTAGCCCATGTACAGCATGGGCGGGTGAACGATCAGGCCGATGTCCTGCAGCAAGGGGTTGAGGTCGCGGCCGTTGGCGGGAATCTGCGGCAGCACCCGAGCGAAGGGATTGGACGTCAGGATCAGGAACAGCAGGAAGCCGACGCTGATCATGCCCATCACTGCCAGCACCCGCGCCAGCATCACCTGCGGCAACTGCCGCGAGCCGATCGACACGGCGAAGGTCCAGCCGCCCAGAATCAGCGCCCACAGCAGCAACGAGCCCTCGTGGGCACCCCATACCGCGCTGAACTTGTAGTACCAGGGCAAGGCGCTGTTGGAGTTTTCGGCCACGTAGCGCACGGAAAAGTCGTCGTTGAGGAAACTTGCGGCCAGGCAGGCGAACGCCAGCACCAAGAACGTGAACTGGCCCCACGCAGCTGGCCGCGCCAGGCCCATCCACAGCCGGTCGCCGCGCCAGGCACCAACCAACGGCACACTGGCCTGCACCAAGGCCAGACACAGCGCCAGGATCATCGACAATTGGCCCAGTTCGGGCACCAGCAGTGCAGCGATCATGGCGAAGCTTCCGTTCGGCCGGAGTCTTTCAAGGCTTTGGTGACTTCCGGGGGCATGTATTTCTCGTCGTGCTTGGCCAGCACCTCGTCCGCCTGCACCACACCGGCAGCGTTCAGGGTGCCGAGGGCGACGATGCCCTGCCCCTCGCGAAACAGGTCGGGGAGGATGCCGCGGTAGGTGATGGTGACGCTGCGCTGGAAGTCGGTAACCACGAAGCGGACATCCAGCGAGTCGCCGGAACGCTGCAGCGAGCCCCGCTCGACCATGCCGCCGGCGCGAATGCGCGTGCCCACCGGCGCCTCGCCATTGGCGATCTGGGTCGGCGTGTAGAACAGGTTGATGTTCTGCTGCAATGCACCCAGGGCCAGGCCTACGGCAAGCGCGACACCTGCCACCAGGGCGAGGATGAGCGTCAGGCGTTTTTTGCGTAGCGGATTCACGGTCGACCCTCCCGGCGCAGACGTCGCGCTTCCTGTTGCAGGTGACGTCGCCGGGCCAGCAGCGGTCCGGCCACGTTGACCAGCAGCACCAGCACGCACAGGCCATAGGCCGACCAGACGTAGACGCCGTGGCGCCCCATGCTCAGAAACTCGCCGAACGAATCGAAGCTCATGGCGCGGCCTTCGTTTTCAAGGCACCGGCCAGGTACTCCCGGACCCAGCGGCTGCGAGCTTCGCGTCTGAGCACCTCCAGGCGCATGCGCAACAACAGCACGGCGCCGAAGAAACAGTAGAAGCCGAGCACCGTGAGCAGCAGCGGCAACCACATCTGCGCGGGCATCGCCGGTTTTTCGGTCAGGCTGAACGTGGCGCCCTGATGCAGGGTGTTCCACCACTGCACCGAATACTTGATGATCGGAATGTTGACCACGCCGACGATGGCCAGTACCGCACAAGCCTTGGCCGCGTTCTCGCGGTTGCCGATGGCCTGCCCCAGGGCAAGCAGCCCCAGGTAGAGAAACAGCAGGATGAGCATGGAGGTCAGGCGCGCATCCCAGACCCACCAACTGCCCCACGTCGGTTTGCCCCAGATGGCGCCCGTGGCCAGCGCCAACACGGTCATCCAGGCGCCCACCGGTGCGGCGCATTGCAGCGCGATGTCGGCGATCTTCATCTTCCACACCAGCCCGACCACGCCGGCCAGCGCCATCATCACGTAGCAGGACTGGGCAAGCATGGCTGCTGGCACGTGAATGTAGATGATGCGAAAACTGTTGCCCTGCTGGTAATCCGGCGGCGCGAAAGCCAGCCCCCAGACAACGCCCGTGCCGATCAACAGTGCCGCCGCCGCGCTCAACCACGGCAGCAGGCGTCCGCTGAGGGCATGGAAAGCCTTGGGCGAGCCGAGCTTGTGAAACCACGTCCAGTTCATCACCTTGTTCTTCATGACCCCGTATCCAAAAGCATGAGCCAGACGCACACGCGGCCTGGCCCGTTCATTCGCCGACACTGATCTTCAGCCCCGCCGCGATGGCGAAAGGCGCCAAGGTCACCGACAACGCTGTCAGGCTGCCCAGCCATAACAGGTAACCCGTGGCTGGCAGCTGCTGCAACGACGCCTGCAGGGCGCCACTGCCCAGAATCAGCACCGGGATGTACAACGGCAGCGTCAGCAGCGCCAACAGCAGGCCGCCGCGCTTGAGCCCGACCGTCAACGCCGCCCCCACTGCGCCGAGCAGGCTGAGCACCGGGGTGCCGAGCAGCAACGACAGCAACAGCACCGGCAGGCAGCGCTCGGGCAGCCCGAGCATCAGCGCCAGCAGCGGGGAGACGAGCACCAGCGCCAGCCCGGAAAACAGCCAGTGCACCAGCACCTTGGCCAGCACCAGCAAGGGCAGTGGATGTTCGGACAATATCCATTGTTCCAGCGAACCGTCCTCCAGATCGCTGCGAAACAGGCCGTCGAGTGACAGCAGCACGGCCAGCAGTGCCGCTACCCATACCAGGCCGGGGGAAAGACCTTGCAGCACTTGCATCTGCGGACCCACGGCCAGCGGGAATAGCGCAATGACGAGGGCGAAAAACACCAGCGGGTTGGCCAGCTCGGCGGGCCGTCGACACAGCAGCCGTGCTTCGCGCTTGAGCAACAGGACGAAAACACTCATGCCGCCTGCGCGTCCAGTTCCAGCCGCCGGTAGCTGCCGGGGGTCTGCGCCAGCAGATGGTGGGTGGTCAGCACGACCATGCCGCCTCGCTCGCAGTGTCCGACCAGGTGCCGTTCCAACTGCTCCACTGCCTGTGCATCGAGTGCAGTGAACGGCTCGTCGAGAATCCACAGCGGCGGGCCGGGCAGATGGAGGCGAGCAAGCGCCACGCGGCGCCGCTGGCCGGCTGAAAGCCGGTGACACGGCACGTCTTCGAAACCGCGCAGGCCGATCGCCGCCAATGCCGCCCGGATGCGCTCGCGACTGGCCGGGGTGTGCAGCGCGCAGAGCCAGGCCAGGTTTTCCTCGGCGCTGAGTGTCTCGTTGATGCCGGGCGCGTGGCCGATCCATACCAGCGGGCAGCCACGTTCGCGCCGGTGTGCGGTCTGCGTCTGCGCCGTCAGCGCGACCTGCCCTTCAGCGGGCTGCATCAACCCGGCCAGCAGGCGCAGCAGGCTGGTCTTGCCACAGCCGTTGGGGCCGCACACCTGAAGCATGTCGCCGGCTGCCACCTGCACCTGCAGACGCTCGAACAGCAGCCGCCCATCGCGCTCGCAGGATAGATCGGTGGCATCCAGGTATGGGGTCAAGACTCGGCCTTATGAAATCGGATCGCACGTCACGGCGTCGAGCCGTGTTCAAGTTCTGCAGGGCATGGCCGCTATACTTCCATGGCACTGTATAGCAGAGCCGGCCGCAGTGGCCGCGCATTATACATGCGCAGCTCACGCCCAAGGGCGCAACCGACACAGGTTTCATCCATGCCTGACCTGATCAGCAACCTAGCCGCGCTGCCGTCTGCCAGCGGAGCCGCGCGCGCCAGTGCCTCGAACACCGAGATGGTGAAGATCACCCAGCCACTGGACAACCTGTTGGCCCTGGGCGAGACAGTCGACGCCGAGGTGGTGTCGGTCAAGGCCGGCGCCCAGGACTTTCAACTGCTGCTGCGCCTGAGCCTGGCCGGTGGCGGGGTGGCGACGATCACCGCCAGCAGCCTGCAACCGCTGCCCCAGGGCACTGCATTGCTGGTTTCGCACCTGGCCGGCGGCGCGGCCCTGGTCGCCACCCAGGAGCGCGGCAACGGCGCCCCGCTGACCCTGACCCGAATCGACACCCAGGCATTGCCGGTGGGCACGCTGTTGCAGGGCAAGGTCAGCAGCAGCCAGATGCTGCCGCAGATCGCCGGGCAGCCGGCGGTGTATCGGGCCATGGTGACCCTGCTCAACACCGCTCAGGCGGGCAATATCCTGGCCATCGAGAGCCCTCAGCCGCTGCGCCTGGGCAGCCTGCTCAGCGCCCAGGTGATGAGCGACCGCAGCCTGAATTTCGTGCCCTTGAGCGGGCGCATGGACCAACTGGCCGTGGCCCAGCAATTGGGCGCCCAGCAAGCTCGGCAGGGTTCCTTGGACAGCCTCCTGAGCGCGGTGCAGAGCCTGCGGCAGAACCCGGAACTCGCGCCGCCGACGCGGGCGGGCCTGGAGCGTCTGTTGGCCAGCTTGCCGGACATGCAGCAAATGGCCGACCCGAAAACCGTTGCACAGGCCGTGGTCGCCAGCGGCGCATTCCTGGAAGCCAATCTGCTCAACGGCCAACCGGCACCCGATCTCAAGTCGGCGCTGCTGCGCCTGATGGCGCAGATCGCGCCTGCTGCGGTGCCCAATCCGGCGGCGCAACCGGCGGTGGCGGCCAATGTGCTCGCTCAGGTGCTGCCGGGGCGCGTGCGCAATGCCCTGAATGCCTGGGGGCAGGTCAGCGAAAAAATCGTCCCGGCAAGCTTTCCCCTGCCCGCCCGCACGGCGCAGAAAAGCGAAGGCGAAGACGATCTCGAACACCTGCTGCGCCTGGCCGGTGCGGCGGTGGCGCGCCTGCAGAGTCATCAGCTCGCGGGACTGGAACAGACCGGGCGTACCCCAGATGGCGCCACGCAGACCACCTGGCAACTGGAGATCCCCATGCGCCACCTGCACGATTTCATCCCGCTGCAGGTCAAGGTGCAACGCGAAGACCCACCACCGGACCAACAGCCCCACGACAAGAACGAGCCCAGGCCCGCCCAGGAAAAGATCTGGCGCCTGGACCTGGCTTTCGATCTGGATGCACTGGGCCCGCTGCAGGTGCAGGCGCAACTGGCCCACGGCAGCCTCTCCAGCCAGTTATGGGCGCAACGACCAGCCACCGCCCTGCTCATCGAAAACCAACTGGACAATCTGCGGCAGCGCCTGCAGGCCAGCGGTTTGAACGTGGCCGATCTGCAGTGCCATCAAGGCACCGCCCCCCAAGGCGCTCGTACGCGACTGGAACAACGCTGGGTGGATGAAACCGCATGAACGAACGAGCCCCGCGCCAAGCCATCGCCCTGCGCTACGACGGCCAGAAGGCACCTATCCTCACTGCCAAGGGCGACGATGAGCTGGCTGAAGCGATCCTGGCCATGGCGCGCGAATACGAAGTACCGGTGTATGAAAATGCCGAGCTGGTGAAGATGCTGGCACGCATGGAACTGGGCGACAGCATCCCCCACGAGTTGTACCTGACCATCGCAGAGATCATCGCCTTTGCCTGGCACCTGCAAGGCAAGACCCCTTCCGGCTTCGAACTGGCGCCTGCGCCGGCCGAGCGAGACATCACGCCCAAAGCCTTGTAGCTCCTGGACCAGAAGGCTATTTCCCACCCCTCGAATCGAGTCTACGGCGATCGCGTCGATAGACTTTACCGGGCCGGTTTGCTATCGGCACCGGCGGCGGCCGCCCTAAACCGCCCTAAATAGTTACCACGTCCACCCGATGCGCCGAACGAATCATGGCCTGGCACGACTTTCCGTGCTCTGAAAGGAATACCGCCATGACTTCCCGATTCATCAGCCCGCAGGGTGTGCAAGCCGTCCGCGACGCCCTCCAGGATTACCCCAGGCCCGATCGCGCCGCTGCCGATGCGGTACGCAAGTGGGCGTCGAAACAGGGCCTGGAGCTGAATCCGGACAAGGTCGACGCCGTTACCCTGCACTATCAATTCAAAGGCCAGCGCTGCATCGCCAAGGTCGTGCGCAAGCTGACCATGACCCAGGCGCTGCTGTCGAACTGGCAGGGCGAATCGAACAATGATCTGATCGGCGCCGCCCTGCATGCTGCCTGGGCCGGCACCCCGCCGCCCTACCCGATCACCCTGGTCGACCATCTGGATGAAAAAGGTTTGTTCGACTATGGCAGCGAGTACCTGGTGTACAACGGCCTGTACCGGCAGACATCGTCGGCGGGCTACGACCCGGCCAACCACGTACGCCTTCCTGCCGAAGAGTTTCAACGCTTCATCTGGCACATGGACTTCCAGACGCCCTACAAGCACATGCTCAAGGGCTACTGGAAAAACGGACTGCAAGCCTACCGCGACGCGGCCAAAGTCAATTTCATCGCGGCCTGCAACAGGCAGACGAGCCACGCGAGCCTGAGCGATGCCGGTCGGGTTCTGGCCTGGCAGATTGCAGGCCTGCTGCCGCGGCCCCATGCCGTACACGTCGCCTGCCTGAATATCTACGGCTATGCAGCGACCAATCTGCTGTGCCTGAAAAACACTGCGACCGGGCTGACGGTGCTGTACATACCCGGCAACAGCTCGCCGTTCCACGAATTCACCGACGAATCGTCGATGAAGCGGTGGGTGGCCAAGCACTGCAAGCATCCACACACGCGTCGAGCGCTCGAAGCACACTTTCCACCCGGCGACGAAGCCGACACGCTGGGTTTCAGTGGCCTCGCCACCGCGCTTACGGGTCTGGGCCTGTACCCCGCCTACCACCATTTCGATCCCGACAGACATCCCGGTTTCGCCACCAGCGGTTTGTGGGTACCCGAGGATACGGTCAACTACCGGACGAGCTACTACAGCCCGCCCATCGAAGGCGACCTGTTCATGGCCATGGCCCGCCAACAGAAGAAACGCAGCGAGCAGGACGCCGCGTTCATCATCGACACCGACAGCTCGGTAACCCAGGAAAAGTGGCGCGGCTACTTCACTTCGGCCATCAACACCCTGGCCCCGATCGCGATGGTGGTGCCGGAACTGGCGCCAATCTTTGCCTTGGGCGGCCTTGCTCAACTAGGCCTTGGGCTGGATCGGGCAATCAACGGCAAAAACCTGGAGCAGCGCGCCGCCGGCGCCGGCGATGCGGTCTGGGGGATGCTCAATGCAACCCCACTGCTGCACCTGCAGATTCCCCAAAGACCGGCAATCTTCCGCTTCAAGCGTGCCGAGTTCGTCATCCCGGCACGCATCAACGGCCAGCTCGGCTATCCGCTGAGCCCGGTGCAGGCTCCGCACCTTGCGGCCCTGGAGCCGGTTCTGGAGACCGCCTTCAGCCTGCCGCAATCGGTACAACCCGTGGCCGGGGCGGACCAGGCGCTTGGCGATGCCATCATTCGCGTGCCCAGCTACAGTGGCAGGCACGACCTTTTGGAATGTGAAATAGACGGATACGTCGCTGCCGTTCACTACGATGTGGAGCGTGACGCCTTCGTCCAGAGCACCGACCTCAACGAGATCGATCCGCCGTGCTACGTGGCGCCGCAGCCTGGCGGGCGCTCGCTGTCGCGGTTGCCGAACGTCGCGCGGCCCGTCACCGACGCCCAGCGCGCGCAGACCCTACGGGCGCTGGGGGTCGATCTGACACTGCCGCTGAGCCTTGGCGAACTGCGCCCACCGGTCATGAAAGCCATCGCGAAGAAAATCTCCTGCCTGTGGGTCGGCGACAAGGTCATCAGCGCTGCCTTGCTGGAAAACGGAGGACGCAATGCCGCCCTGCTGCGCGACAGCAGTTACCAATACCGCCTGTTCCTTTCCACGACCTCACCGCAAGCCTATGCGCGCAATGTCGAGCTGTTGGCCCAGCATGCGCCCTCGCTGCGGGTCATCCCGCTCGAACCGCATCCGCTGTACACGGCGTTCAAACGCAGTCGCTATTTTCGGCAATACCAGGCGGCCATCGAAGGCAACGGCGGCATCGCCACCAACTACGCTTCGGCATCCGACGTGCTGCGCTATCGAATTCTGAAAAGCGAAGGCGGCCTGTACATGGATATGGACGACAGCATCCTCGCACCCGGAGAGAAAACCCCCATGGGGCAGCTGGCCGAACCCATCGATAGCGTACCGCTGCGCACGTCGGACCGAGGCCTGATCCTTTCGGTGCCCCTGTCCAATGAAACCCTGGGCATGAACATCCAGTTCGGCAACAGCATGATCGGCAGCCACGCGGGCAATCCGACCCTGGATGCAGTGTCGCAAACGATGCTGGAGCGCTTCGAGGCGCAGCCACGGTTCTACGATAGCCGTCCGGATCGGGCAACCGATCCCGAAGGCTTCCAGCGTTATGCCATTACCTTGAACCACATCAGCGGGCCCGGTGCACTCAACCACACCATCAGCCAGCGGTTGCTTGAGCTGGCGCAGTACCGCGAAGCGTGGAACCTGGCGGCGTTGCCGATCCGCGACATCAACGGCGTCCTCGACTGGTCGGGGTTCAACGATGCGTATCAGACACTCACGCCACTCAACCGCTTTTCGCGGGTAGGCAGCAGCCTGAGCTGGACCCACACCTGAGTGACACCGCCGGATGCTGACGAGCAACAGACACTAGGCGATCAGCCGCGGTGCAGTTTGCTCATCAGCTCGGCCTCGGCCTGGGTGAGGCCGCAGGCCTGGGTCAGCTCATCCACCGACGCGCCCATGGCCACCAGCTTGCCCGCCTGGGCAAACGACAGGCTGCCGGGGTCGCGTTGCTCGAGCTGGGCCAGCTTCTCCGGCAATGGCCCAACCACCGCGCGCAACTCGTGCAGTGCTTCGCCCAGGCGCACGTTGAGATTCTGGTAATCGTCCAGGCGCTTGGTCAGCTCGCGCAGCCGCTGATCGCGCAGCGCATCGCCTGCCGCCTGTTCAGCAGCCAGCAGGCGCTGGCTTTTCTGGTAGGACAGGAACAGCGAAACCGTTCCAACCCACAGCACCGCCAGCAGGACGACTGCAACCTCGAAGATCAATCAGATATTCTCCAGCTCGGACCACTCTTCTTCGGACATCATCTTGTCCAGCTCGACAAGAATCAGCAGTTCGCCATTCTTGTTGCACACGCCCTGAATGAACTTGGCCGACTCGTCGTTACCGACGTTGGGCGCCGTTTCGACTTCGGACTGGCGCAGGTAGACCACCTCGGCGACGCTGTCGACCAGAATCCCTACTACCTGCTTGTCGGCCTCGATGATGACGATGCGCGTATTGTCGCTGACATCGCTGGAATCCAGACCGAAGCGCTGACGCGTATCGATCACCGTGACCACGTTACCGCGCAGGTTGATGATACCCAGCACGTAGCTGGGCGCACCCGGCACCGGTGCGATTTCGGTGTAGCGCAACACTTCCTGCACCTGCATCACATTGATGCCGTAGGTTTCATTGTCCAGACGGAAGGTGACCCACTGCAGGATCGGATCTTCGGAACCTTGGGCGGACGACTTCTTCATGCTACTAACCCCTCAAATGCCATGACGGCGGCGTGTTCATTCAATTCTTGACGATAGCGGTGGTGGCGGCAGGCTTGCCTGGCGCCGAGGCGACTGGACGCAGATGGCGTGCGCCGCCACTGGCGATCAGCTCGGCCAGTTCGGCGACGTCCAGCAGCGCGCACATGTGTTCGATGACGGTTCCCGCCAGCCATGGCCGCTGACCGCGCTGACTGCGCCACTTGATCTCGTTTGGGTCCAGGCGCAGCGAGCGGCTGACCTGGTGCACGGCCAGACCCCACTCGTAGCCCTGCACCGAAATCACGTACTGCAACCCCTGGCGGAAATCATCGCGGTAGCGATCGGGCATCACCCAACGCGCGGTGTCGAGCACTTTCAGGTTGCCACTGTTGCTGGGCAGGATGCCGAGAAACCAGTCGGGCTGGCCGAACAGCGGCGTCAGGGTCTGGCCAACCAATGCATAGATCGAACCCAGGCACACCAGCGGCACGGCCAGGGTCAGCCCGGCAACGTCGAACAGCAGGCACTCGAACGGCTCGGCGGCCCAGCTGGGGCGGCCATCTACGGTTGCCGAGAGCGGCTGCAGACTTGCCGACGGCAGATGGACATCGACCACTGGTGCGACCAGCGCTGACTCGGCCGACGGGATTGAATCGATAATGGGCGTGGGCACCTGCCCCTGCACCGGCGGCGAAAGCACTGGCACCGGCACTGGCACTGGTACCGGCTGCAGGCTTGCAGCATCGCGCACCTGTTCCTCGAGCACGGCTGCCTGGAACTCGTCGAGTCTGTCCAGGCCGGCGTCGAGATCGAGCGCTTCGAACGCCTCGGTGGCTTCATGCAACAGGCCGTCCAGGTAGGACTGCAAGGCCACCTGGGGCCGTTGGGCAATATCGACGGGACGGTTCATCAGGCTACCTGCGCGACGAGTTGTTGGGCCAGCAAATGCTTGAGCAAGGCCCGGTAGGCGACCACGGCGCGGCTTTTGCCGTCGAAGCGCGAGGGTGTCTGTCCGGCCCGGCTGGCGTCGCGCAGACGCGTGTCGACCGGGATGTAACCCGGCCATATGTGCTGCGGGTAATCGTCGCGCAAGGTGCGCAGGGTGCTCAGCGACGCCTGGGTACGACGGTCGAACAACGTCGGAACGATGCTGTATGGCAGGGCCTGACGGCGCGAACGGTTGATCATGGTCAGGGTGCTGACCATGCGCTCCAGGCCTTTGACTGCCAGGTGCTCGGTCTGTACCGGGATCACCAGTTGCTGGCTCGCCGCCAATGCATTGACCATGAGCACGCCCAGCAGCGGCGGGCTGTCGATCACGGCGTAGTCGAAATCCTGCCACAGTTGCGCCAGGGTCTTGGCAATCACCAGGCCCAGGCCACTCTGCCCCGGTTGCTGGCGCTCCAGCGTCGCCAGTGCGGTGCTCGAAGGCAGCAACGAGACGTTGGCCTCGCCGGTCGGCAGCAGCAGTTGGTGAGCCAGGCCTGGCGGCACGGCGCCCTTGTGCAGGAACAGGTCGTAACAGCTGTGCGCCAGTTCATCGGGGTTGTGCCCGAAATAACTGGTCATCGAGCCATGCGGATCAAGATCGACCATGACCACGCGCTTGCCCGCCTCGGCGAGCAAACCGGCCAAGGCGATCGAAGTCGTGGTCTTGCCTACCCCGCCTTTCTGATTGGCTACTGCCCAGACTCTCATGGTGATGGTTTCCCCTCGGTAAACGGCGCACTACCGAGATAGTGAAGCTTTCGGGTTATGGGCCGGGCGGCGGACTTTTGACAGACCCAGGCGCGGACGGCACGGTTAAGGGCGTCTTTGCAGTTTGTGTGCCAGCCCGGCGCAATGCTGCATCCGGCTGGGCGTTGGCGCTGCCAGAACTGGTGATGCTGCGACGCACGTCAAGGTTGCGCGAAATGACCAGCACCACCCGACGGTTGCGCCCTCGTCCATCGGCGCTGGCGTTGTCGGCCACTGGCTGGAACTCACCATAACCGACGGCCGCCATGCGCCGCGGGTCGATGCCTTCCATGGCCATCATGCGCACAATGCTCGCTGCCCGAGCGGTCGACAGCTCCCAGTTGGTCGGGAACTGCGCAGTGCTGATGGGCAGGTTGTCGGTGAAACCCTCGACATGAACCGGATTGTCGAAAGGCTTGAGAATGCCCGCCACCTTGTCGACGATGGCGAACGCCATGTCGCTGGGCATGGCATCGCCACTGCCGAACAGCAGGCTGGACTTGAGTTCGATCTCGATCCACAGCTCGTTGCCGCGCACGGTCAGTTGATCCGAGGCAATCAGGTCGCCGAACGCCTGACGGACATTGTCGGCAATGGTCTGCAATGGGTCGACCGCCTCGCCGATGGCCGCTTCCGATTGCTCGCTGTCGGTGACCAGCGGCTGCACAGGACGTGTGGTCAAGGGTCGCTCCTCGCCGATCGGGATGGGCCTGACGCTACGGTCCGGGTCGCTGAACACCCCGACCAGCGCCTGCGACAAGACCTTGTACTTGCCTTCGTTGACCGACGAGATCGAATACATCACCACGAAGAAAGCGAACAGCAGGGTGATGAAATCGGCGTAGGACACCAGCCAGCGTTCGTGGTTTTCCGGCTCTTCGAGGCGACGACGACGGGCCATGCCATGCTCTCCTAGTCGAGGTAGCCTTGCAGCTTCATTTCGATCGAGCGTGGGTTCTCGCCTTCGGCGATGGACAGCAGCCCTTCGAGCAGCATTTCCCGATAGGCCGCCTGACGCTGGGCGAGCGCCTTGAGCTTGTGCGCCACCGGCAGCAAAAGCAGGTTGGCGCTGGCTACACCGTAGATGGTCGCCACGAACGCCACCGCGATGCCGTTGCCCAGCTGGCTGGGGTCGGCCAGGTTGCCCATGACGTGGATCAAGCCCATCACCGCACCGATGATGCCGATGGTGGGCGCATAGCCACCCATGCTTTCGAACACCTTGGCCGCCTGCAAATCACGGGTTTCGCGGTTGTACAGATCGACTTCTAGCACGCTGCGGATGGCCGCTGCCTCGGCGCCATCGACCAGCAACTGCAGCCCCTTTCGCGCATAGTCGTCGGGCTCGGCTTCGGCACTGGCTTCCAGCCCCAGCAAGCCTTCCTTGCGCGAGACCAGGCTCCAGTTCACCACACGATCGATACCGCCGGCCATGTCGATCCTGGGCGGGAAAAGAATCCAGCGCACATTGTGCAGCGCGCGCTTGAACGCACTCATGGGCGACTGGATCAGCGCCGCTGCCAGCGTGCCGCCAACCACGATCAGCGCAGCAGGACCATTGAGCAGCGCCGACAGGTGGCCACCCTCGAGAAAATTGCCACCGATGATGGCAACGAACGCGAGGATGATCCCGATCAGGCTGAGTACATCCATCAGCCGCACGCCTCGACCAGGTGCCGGCCAATGTCGTCGAGGCTGTAGATGGCGTCGGCCAGGCCAGCCTTGACGATGGCCATGGGCATGCCGTAGATCACGCAGCTTGCTTCGTCCTGGGCCCAGATGTGACTGCCGCCCTGCTTGAGCAGGCGCGCGCCCTCTCGACCGTCGGCGCCCATGCCGGTAAGCACCACCGCCAGGACCTTGTCGCCGTAGGACTTGGCCGCCGAACCAAACGTGATGTCCACGCAAGGTTTGTAGTTCAGGCGCTCGTCACCGGGCAGAATCTTCACCGCGCCGCGGCCGTCGATCATCATCTGCTTGCCGCCGGGCGCCAGCAATGCCAGCCCGGGACGCAGCACGTCGCCGTCCTCGGCTTCCTTGACGCTGATCCGGCACAGCTTGTCGAGGCGCTCGGCGAACGCGCGAGTGAAGGCGGCCGGCATGTGCTGGACGAGCACGATCGGCGTTGGAAAATGTGCCGGCAGCTGGGTCAGCACGCGCTGAAGCGCCACCGGCCCTCCGGTGGAAGTGCCGATGGCCACCAGTTTGTAAGGCTTGCGCCGCGGCGTCGCACTGCTGGCGGTCGGCGCCGGCGCCCGTACCGGCGTCACCGGTGCGGGCGTACGCGTCGGCACGGGCCGCGACGGTGTCAAGGCGGCTGGAGAGGCCGCGGCCGCGAGCGCCGGAGCGGGCGTGGCCATGTGCGCACCCAGCCGGCGGTTGCTGCGCGAGAGTGTGTGGATCTTCTCGCAGAGCATCTGCTTGACCTTCTCGGGGTTGCGAGAAATGTCTTCGAAATTCTTCGGCAGGTAATCCACCGCCCCCGCGTCGAGGGCGTCGAGGGTTACCCGCGCGCCCTCGTGGGTGAGGGAGGAAAACATCAGGACCGGGGTGGGACAGCGCTGCATGATATGACGCACGGCAGTGATGCCGTCCATCATCGGCATCTCGTAGTCCATGGTGATCACATCGGGTTTGAGCGCCAGGGCCTGATCGATCGCTTCGCGGCCATTGGTAGCGGTCCCGACCACCTGGATGGTGGGGTCCGACGAAAGAATTTCCGAGACGCGGCGGCGGAAAAAACCGGAATCATCCACCACCAGGACCTTGACTGCCATAAACACTCCACTACGATCAGATACGCCGTGCGGCGTAGCGCTTGAGCATGCTCGGTACATCGAGGATCAAGGCGATTCGGCCGTCACCGGTGATGGTCGCGCCGGACATGCCGGGCGTGCCCTGCAGCATCTTGCCCAGCGGCTTGATCACCACTTCTTCCTGCCCGACCAACTGGTCGACCACGAAACCGATGCGTTGAGTGCCGACCGACAGGATGACCACGTGGCCCTCGCCCTGCTCCTCGTGGGCCGCCGACTTGACCAGCCAGCGCTTGAGGTAGAACAACGGCAGCGCCTTGTCGCGCACGATGACCACTTCCTGGCCGTCGACAACGTTGGTACGCGAGAGGTCCAGGTGGAAGATCTCGTTGACGTTGACCAGCGGGAAGGCGAACGCCTGGTTGCCCAGCATCACCATCAGCGTCGGCATGATTGCCAGGGTCAGCGGCACCTTGATGACGATCTTCGAGCCCTGGTCCTTGGCCGAGTAGATGTTGATCGAGCCGTTCAGCTGGCTGATCTTGGTCTTGACCACGTCCATGCCGACGCCGCGGCCCGACACGTCGGAGATTTCCGTCTTGGTGGAAAAACCCGGTGCGAAAATCAGGTTGTAGCAGTCGGACTCGCTGAGGCGGTCGGCGGCGTCGCGGTCCATCAGGCCCTTTTCCACGGCCTTGGCGCGCAGGACCGCAGGGTCCATGCCCTTGCCGTCATCGCTGATCGACAACAGGATATGGTCGCCTTCCTGCTCCGCCGACAACACCACGCGCCCACCGCGCGCCTTGCCGTTGCGTTCGCGCTCTTCCGGCGTCTCGATGCCGTGGTCGACGGCGTTGCGCACCAAGTGCACCAACGGGTCGGCCAGGGCCTCGACCAGATTCTTGTCCAGGTCGGTTTCTTCACCGACCAGTTCCAGGTTGATTTCCTTCTTCAACTGCCGGGCCAAGTCGCGGACCAGCCGCGGGAAACGCCCGAAGACCTTCTTGATCGGCTGCATGCGCGTCTTCATGACGGCCGTCTGCAGGTCGGCCGTCACCACGTCGAGGTTCGAGACTGCCTTGGACATGGCTTCGTCGCTGCTGTTGGCGCCCAGGCGCACCAGGCGGTTACGCACCAGCACCAGCTCGCCGACCATGTTCATGATTTCGTCCAGGCGCGCGGTATCGACGCGTACGGTCGTCTCGGCTTCGCTGGCAACCGGCTTCTCGGCCACCAGTGCACGTGCAGGGGCTGCCTCGACCTTGCGCGGTGCCGCCACCGGCGCGGGCGCGGCCGGAGCCGGCTGCGTCTCGGGCAGGCTGGCGACATCGCTGAACTTGCCCTTGCCATGCAGTTGGTCGAGCAGTGATTCGAACTCGTCGTCGGTGATCTGGTCGCTCGTGGGAGCCTGCGCCTGCGCCTGGGCAGGCGGTGGCGTGACCGCATCGGCAGTGAACGTACCCTTGCCATGCAACTGGTCGAGCAGCGCCTCGAACTCGTCGTCGGTGATCTCGTCGCCAGACGCACCCACGGCAGCCTGCGCCGAAGCGGCTGGCGATGCCGCAGCCGGCGCCAGCGCATCGACCGCGAACTGACCCTTGCCGTGCAGCTGGTCGAGCAGCGACTCGAATTCGTCGTCGGTGATATCGTCGCTGGCCGCACCGTGCTGTGCAGCAGCGGACGCGGTGGGCGCGGCGGCCTGCGCTTTGGCCGCGCTCAAGGAATCGAGCAATTGCTCGAACTCGCTGTCGGTTATGTCTTCGCCCGGCGTCGAGGCTGGCGCCGCAACGGGCACCGCCACGGACGGCGCAACGACCGCCGCAGCCGGTTCGGCCAGGCGCGCCAGGGCATCGAGCAACTGGGGGCTGGCCGGCGTGACCGGGGCGCGTTCACGCACCTCGGTGAACATGCCGTTGACCGCGTCCAGCGCTTCGAGAACGACATCCATGAGTTCGGCGTCGACCCGGCGCTCACCTTTGCGCAAGATGTCGAAGACGTTCTCGGCGATATGGCAGCACTCCACCAGCTCGTTGAGCTGGAGGAAGCCGGCGCCGCCTTTTACAGTGTGAAAACCGCGAAAAATTGCATTGAGCAAGTCGGCATCATCGGGACGGCTTTCCAGCTCGACCAGTTGTTCGGACAGTTGCTCGAGAATTTCGCCGGCCTCTACCAGGAAATCCTGAAGGATTTCTTCGTCGGCGCCGAAGCTCATGTGGATGCTCCCTGGAATACGTGATTAACGGTCAACACAGTCAGGCGCAGGCGATGGCCTAGAAGCCCAGACTGGACAGCAGATCGTCGACATCGTCCTGACCGGATACGACGTCTTCACGTTTATCGGCATGGATCTGCGGACCTTCACCCTTGGCGGGATGTTTTTCTTGATCTTTTTCGGCGCGGAGCTGTTCGTGATCATGCTGGATGCCGGCGAAGCGATCGACCTGGCTGGCCATCAGGACCAGTTTGAGCAGGTTGCTCTCCACTTCGGTGACCAGCGCGGTGACACGCTTGATGACCTGGCCGGTGAGGTCCTGATAATCCTGGGCCAGCACGATGTCGTTGAGGTGGCTGGCGACTTCGCGATTGCCCTGCTCGCTGCGGGTCAGGAAGCTGTCGACCCGGCGCGCCAGTTCGCGGAACTCGTCGGCGGCCACTTCGCGGCGCATGAAGCGCTGCCAGTCGGCGCTCAAGGCATTGGCTTCGGCACTCAGCGTATTGAGCACCGGGGTGCTCTGCTCGACCAGATCCATGGTGCGGTTGGCCGCGTTTTCGGTCAGGCGTACCACATACGACAGACGTTCGGTCGCGTCGGTGATCTGCGAAACCTCTTCGGCCTGGGGGATGTTCGGATCGATCTGGAAACTGACGATTGCGCTGTGCAGCTCGCGCGTAAGCTTGCCCACTTCCTGATACAGGCCGCGATCGCGGGTCTGGTTCAGTTCGTGGATCAATTGCACCGCGTCGCCGAAACGGCCTTTTTCAAGGCTGTCGACCAGCTCCACTGCGTGTTTTTTCAGGGTCGACTCGAAGTCCCCCAACGTGCTTTGTTTGTGGTCCATTGCGCCCCCATTGCAGACTTCAGCTATTGACGCGCTCGAAAATCTTTTCGATTTTTTCTTTCAGCACTTGCGCAGTGAAAGGCTTGACCACATACCCGTTGACCCCGGCCTGGGCGGCCTCGATGATCTGCTCGCGCTTGGCCTCGGCGGTGACCATCAGCACCGGCAGGTGCTTGAGGCGATCGTCGGCGCGCACCTGGCGCAGCAGGTCGATGCCGGACATGCCAGGCATGTTCCAGTCGGTGACGAGAAAATCGAAGTTGCCGCTGTGCAACATCGGCAAGGCGGTGTTGCCATCGTCGGCCTCGGCGGTGTTGGTGAAGCCCAGGTCACGCAGCAGGTTCTTGATGATGCGCCGCATCGTCGAGAAATCGTCGACGATGAGGATTTTCATGTTCTTGTCCAATTAGACCTCCAGCAGTCTTGAACACGCCCAGCCCCTGGACGTGCATAACAATCGAATTCGCCTGAGCCACTTGCCGCTGCAGATCGCCTACCCGCGCTACGCCAGCGGGCCTCTTCACGGACAGAGCCCGCTTCCACGGTCTCGACCTGTGTGGGAGCGGGCTCTGCCCGCGACAAAGCCCGCACCGGTCTTGCCGTTCCTTCAGCGTGCCCGCCATTCCCCCAGGCGCCCGCGAAGTCGCGCCGCGCACTGGCTGTGCAACTGGCTTACCCGCGATTCGCTGACACCCAGTACCTCGCCGATTTCCTTGAGGTTCAGCTCTTCGTCGTAATACAACGACAAGACCAGCTTCTCGCGCTCGGGCAGGTTGGCGATGGCCTCGGCCAGCGCGCCTTGAAAGCGTTCGTCCTCGAGATCCCGCGAGGGCTCCAGCGAGCCGCTGGCGCCGTCTTCGTGCAGGCCCTCGTGCTCACCGTCCTGCAGCAGATCGTCGAAACTGAACAAGCGGCTGCCCAGGGTATCGTTCAGGATCCCGTAGTAATCATCCAGACTCAGACTAAGTTCGGCAGCGATCTCGTGATCTTTAGCGTCGCGACCGGTTTTCGACTCGATTCGGCGAATGGCATCACTGACCATGCGGGTATTGCGGTGCACCGAACGCGGCGCCCAGTCGCCCTTGCGCACTTCGTCGAGCATGGCGCCGCGGATACGAATACCGGCGTAGGTCTCGAAACTGGCCCCCTTGCTCGAGTCGTACTTGGTCGAGACCTCCAGCAGACCGATCATGCCGGCCTGGATCAGGTCTTCCACCTGCACGCTGGCTGGCAGACGCGCCAGCAGGTGATAGGCGATACGCTTGACCAGCGGCGCGTATTGCTCGATCAGCTGATGCTGCTGCGAGTCGCGCGACGCCTTGCTGTACATACGGTATCCGCTGGCACTCATGATACGGGCCCTGCGCTGGTTTGCTGGACCAGGCGTTCGACGAAGAACTCCAGGTGGCCACGGGGGTTGGCCGGCAAAGGCCAGGTGTCTACTTTCTGCGCGATCGCCTTGAAGGCCAGCGAGCATTTGGAACGGGGGAACGCCTCGTACACGGCGCGCTGCTTCTGCACGGCCTTGCGCACCGACTCATCGTAGGGCACGGCGCCGACGTACTGCAGGGCAACGTCGAGGAAGCGATCGGTCACCTTGGTCAGCTTGGCGAACAGATTGCGCCCTTCCTGGGGGCTCTGCGCCATGTTGGCCAGGACCCGGAAGCGGTTCATGCCGTAATCGCGGTTGAGCAGCTTGATCAAGGCGTAGGCATCGGTGATCGAGGTGGGCTCATCGCATACCACCAGCAGGACTTCCTGGGCGGCGCGTACAAAGCTCACTACCGATTCGCCGATACCGGCGGCGGTGTCGATGATCAGTACGTCGAGGTTGTCGCCCACATCGCTGAAGGCCTGGATCAGGCCGGCATGCTGGGCCGGGCTCAACTGCACCATGCTCTGGGTACCCGAGGCTGCCGGCACGACACGGATGCCGCCGGGGCCCTGCAACATCACGTCGCGCAGTTCGCAGCGACCTTCGATCACATCGGCCAGGGTGCGCTTGGGGGTCAGGCCCAGCAACACGTCGACGTTGGCCAGGCCAAGGTCGGCGTCCAGCAACATGACCCGGCGGCCGAGCTCGGCCAACGCCAGGGACAAGTTCACTGACACATTAGTCTTGCCGACGCCACCTTTGCCGCCGGTCACCGCGATCACCTGTACGGGATGCATGCTGCCCATGTTCGTTCTTTACCTTGTCTAGACCGAGGCCACACGAGTGGCTGCCAGTTCGATTGCTCGAGTGTTTCCTGGCAACCCTACGATGCAGGAAGAGTGTGTTTGCATAACGTTCTTCACCTCAGCCAACTCGCTTGTCGGGGCTGTGGTAGAGACCCGCGAACATATCGGCCATGGCCTCTTCGCTGGGCTCTTCTTGCATTTGCACGCTCACTGCGCGGCTGACCAACTGGTGCCGGCGCGGCAAATGCAAGTCATCGGGAATGCGCGGCCCATCGGTAAGATAGGCAATCGGCAGTTCCTGAGTGATGGCCAGGCTCAGCACTTCGCCGAGACAGGCCGTTTCATCCAGTTTGGTCAGGATGCACCCGGCCAGACCGCAACGCTTGTAGCTATGGTACGCCGCGCTGAGCACCTGCTTCTGGCTGGTAGTAGCCAGCACGAGGTAATTGCGCGCATTGATCCCGCGTCCGGCCAGGCTTTCGAGCTGCATGCGCAGGGCCGGATCGCTGGCTTGCAGGCCAGCGGTGTCGATCAATACCACGCGCTTGCGCAGCAGGGGTTCCAGGGCCTGTACCAATGACTGGCCCGGATCGACCTGAGTCACCGATACATTGAGAATGCGGCCCAGAGTCTTGAGTTGTTCCTGGGCACCGATGCGAAAGCTGTCCATGCTCACCAGCGCCACGCTCTGGGAACCGTACTTGAGCACATAGCGGGCCGCCAGCTTGGCCAGAGTGGTGGTCTTGCCCATGCCAGCCGGGCCGACCATGGCGATCACGCCACCTTCTTCGAGCGGTTCCACTTCCGGTGTACGGATCATACGCGCCAAGTGCGCCAGCAGCATCCGCCATGCCTGCCGAGGTTCGTTGATTTCGCTGGTCAGGCTGAGCAGCTCGCGAGCGATCGGGCCGGACAAGCCGATGCGCTGCAAACGACGCCACAGATTCGCCTGCGCCGGCTTGCTGCCTTGCAGCTGGGTCCAGGCCAGGGAGCCCAGTTGCACTTCCAGCAGTTGGCGCAAACCGTTGAGTTCGGAGCGCATGGAATCGAAAAGACGTTGGTCGACGGCAGGCTGTGGCGCCGGGGCCGCCTGCACACGCGGTGGCTCTTCGCGACGCGGCTCGACCAGCGGCTCGGCGGCGGTCAACGGCAGGCCGGCAACCAGCTGGCGGTTGGTGGCCGCATCGCTCTCGCCACGGGTGCTCAGCTCGGCCTGGGCCGAAACGATGCGCGATTGGGTCTTGCGCAGCTCTTCTTCCAACTCCAGGTTGGGCACGCGCGGCGCCAGGGCCGACAGCTTGTAGTCCAGCGCTGCGGTCAGCTCGACGCCGCCGGCGATGCGACGGTTGCCAATGATGGCAGCGTCGGCGCCCAGCTCATCGCGGACCAATTTCATGGCCTGACGCATGTCGGCGGCGAAAAATCGCTTCACTTGCATAACCCACTACCTCAGCCGTTGGGCCCTACTGTCGCAACGATGGTGACTTGCTTGTTATCAGGAATTTCCTGATAGGCCAGCACATGAAGGTTGGGGATCGCCAGGCGACCGAAGCGTGACAGCATCGCGCGGACCGGACCGGCTACCAGCAGTATCACCGGTTGGCCCTGCATCTCCTGCCGCTGCGCCGCATCGATCAGGGATCTCTGCAGTTTTTCCGCCATGCTCGGTTCCAGCAAAACGCCTTCTTCCTGACCCTGACCAGCCTTCTGAAGACTATTTAGCAATATCTGTTCCAACCTTGGTTCCAGCGTGATGACAGGCAGCTCCGACTCAATGCCTACAATGCTTTGCACGATTGCGCGGGACAAACCGACCCTGACGGCCTGAACCAGCGCGGCGGTATCTTGACTCCGATGCCCGTTGTTGGCGATCGCTTCTGCGATGCTGCGGATGTCGCGTACGGGTACCTGCTCAGCCAGCAGGGCCTGCAGGACCTTGAGCAGCGAAGACAGCGAAAGGATGCCCGGAACCAGCTCTTCGGCCAGCTTGGGCGAGCCTTTTGCCAGAACTTGCAGCAATTGTTGCACTTCTTCGTGGCCGATCAGCTCATGGGCATGCTTCTGCAGAATCTGGTTCAAGTGCGTGGCCACTACCGTACTGGCATCGACCACCGTGTAGCCCAGCGACTGGGCCTGGCTGCGCAGGTTGACGTCGATCCAGACCGCGTCCAGACCAAACGCCGGATCCTTGGCGGTGATGCCGTTCAACGAGCCGAACACCTGCCCGGGGTTGATTGCCAGCTCGCGATCCGGGTAAATCTCGGCTTCGGCGAGGATCACCCCCATGAGCGTCAAACGATAGGCGCTGGGCGCCAGGTCGAGGTTGTCGCGAATATGCACGGTAGGCATCAGGAAGCCCAGGTCCTGGGACAGCTTCTTGCGTACGCCCTTGATCCGCGCCAGCAATTGGCCGCCTTGATTGCGGTCCACCAGCGGGATCAAACGATAGCCAACTTCCAGGCCGATCATGTCGATGGGCGTCACGTCATCCCAGCCCAGTTCCTTGGTTTCCTGGGTGCGCGTCGGTGAAGGCAGCAGCTCTTGTTGGCGCTGCACTTCGGCCTGGGCCTGGACCTTGACGTCGTTCTGCTTTTTCCACAAAAGGTAGGCACCACCACCGGCGATGGCACCCAAGGTGATAAAGGCCATGTGCGGCATTCCAGGCACCATGCCCATGATCACCATCAGCGCGCCGGAGACGGCCAGCGCCTTGGGCGAGGCGAACATCTGCCGCTGGATCTGCTTGCCCATCTCTTCGGAGCCTGAAGCACGGGTCACCATGATGGCTGCCGCGGTGGACAGCAACAGCGATGGCAACTGAGCGACCAGGCCGTCACCGATGGTCAACAGGGCGTACACCTTGCCTGCCTCGGCGAATGGCATGTTGTGTTGCAGCATGCCCACCAGCATGCCGCCGATCAGGTTGATGAACAGGATCAGCAGACCGGCGATGGCGTCGCCACGGACGAATTTGCTGGCACCGTCCATCGAGCCGTAGAACTCGGCTTCGGCGGCCACTTCGGTACGACGCGCCTTGGCCTGGTTCTGATCGATGAGGCCGGCGTTGAGGTCGGCGTCGATGGCCATCTGCTTGCCGGGCATGGCATCCAGGGTGAACCGCGCGCTCACTTCGGAGATGCGCCCGGCGCCCTTGGTGACCACCACGAAGTTGATGATCATGAGGATGGCGAACACCACGATACCGACGATGTAGTTACCGCCGATCACCACCTCACCGAATGCCTGAACCACTTTACCTGCGGCGGCATGGCCTTCCTGGCCGTGCAGCATGATCACCCGCGTCGACGCCACGTTGAGCGCAAGGCGCAGCAGCGTGGCCACCAGCAGGATGGTCGGGAACACGGCGAAGTCCAGCGGACGCAGCGCGTACACGCACACCAGCAGCACGACGATGGACAAGGCGATGTTGAAGGTGAAGAACACGTCCAGCAGCAGTGCCGGGATCGGCAGCATCATCATCGCCAGCATCACCAGCAACAGCAGCGGCACGCCAAGGTTGCCGCGGCCAAGGCCGACGATGTTGCTGCGAGCGGTGTTGATTAATTGAGAGCGATCCACCGACATTCCCCACTTCCCCAAGCGAACTTTTGACGCGCCAGGCGTCTTGCCAAGGGGTAGTGCAAGAAGGGGTCCAACTTTTGCCGGAGGGGGTTAAAGATTATTGAAGGGCTGCCGAGATGGAGTGAAATCGATCTATCGGGGGCGCGGCCTTCGCGGGCAGAGCCCGCTCCCACAGGGGGCTCGCCGCGGCCTAACTGTCCCGCTGTAGATCCGGCGGGATCGGCAGGTCCTGCAACGGGTCGGGACGCTTGCCTCGCCCGGCCTGGTACTGGCGGATCTGGTAGACATAGGCAAGCACCTGCGCCACCGCCAGGTACAACCCCGCAGGAATCTGCTGTTCGATCTCGGTGGAATAGAAGATCGAACGCGCCAGGGCCGGTGACTCCAGCACCTGGATGCGATGCTCGTTGCCGATCTCGCGAATCTTCAAGGCAATGAAGTCCGAGCCCTTGGCCAGCAATACCGGCGCATTGCCCTTCTCCGGATCGTATTTCAACGCCACCGCGTAGTGAGTCGGGTTGGTGATGATCACGTCCGCTTCGGGAATCGCCGTCATCATCCGGCGCTGCGACATTTCGCGCTGCAACTGGCGTACCCGCCCCTTTACCTCGGGGCGGCCTTCGGAGTCCTTGTGCTCGTCCTTGACCTCCTGTTTGGTCATCATCAGCTTCTGTTTGCTGCTGTAGAGCTGGAACGGCACGTCCACGGCGGCAATCAACGCCAGCCCACAGGACATCCACAAGGCGCTCCAGCCGACCAGCTGCACGCTGTGGATGATCGCCATTTCCAGCGGCTCGTTGGCAATCGCAAGCAGGTCGGTACGGTCTTTGGCCAGCACCATCATGGCAACGATCAGGGTGATGGCGAACTTGGCCAGCGCCTTCAGCAATTCGGTCAATGCATGCATGGAGAACATGCGCTTGAGGCCGGCGGCCGGGTTCATGCGGCTGAACTTGGGAGCCATGGAGCTGGCGGCGAACAACCAGCCGCCCAGCGCGACCGGGCCGATCAGCGCCGCCAGCAGCAAGGTCAGCAGAATCGGCTGGGTCGCCAGAATCGCCACCTTGCCCGACTGCAGCAGAAAAATGCCCATGTAGCGCTCATCGAGCAACACCTCGCGGCTCAAGGTGAAGTTGCTGCGCATCAGTTCCAGCAGGCTTTGCGCCAGATGGCCGCCGAACGCCAGCAGCGCGCCGCACCCGGCGACCATCACTGCCAGCGTGTTGAGCTCCTTGGAACGGGCGATCTCGCCCTTCTCGCGCGAATCCTTCTTGCGCTTGTCCGTGGGGTCTTCTGTCTTGTCCGCACCGCTTTCGCTTTCGGCCATTGCCTACTCCGCTCGCGCCAATTCGCGCAGCCACTGCAGGGCGTTGGCCGCCAGCGGCTGATACTGGTTGAGAATGTCGCCCAGGCTGACCCACAGGATGAACATCCCCAGCACCAGGGTCAGCGGGAAACCGATGGAAAAGATGTTCAGTTGAGGCGCCGCGCGGGTCATCACGCCGAAGGCAATGTTGACCACCAGCAAGGCTGTGATGGCAGGCAGCACCAGCAACACCCCGGCGCCCAGCACCCAGCCCATGCGCAGCACCACGTCCCAGTAGTGCGCGGTCAGCAGGCCGCCGCCGATGGGCAGCGTGGTGAAGCTCTCGGTGAGCACCTCGAACACCACCAGATGGCCGTTCATGGACAGGAACACCAGGGTCACCAGCATGCTGAAGAACTGGCCGATCACGGCCACGGACACGCCGTTGGTGGGGTCGACCATGGACGCGAAGGCCATGCCCATCTGGATCGCGAGAATCTGCCCGGCAACGGTAAAGGCCTGGAACAGGAACTGCAGCGAGAAACCGAACAGCGCGCCGATGATGATCTGTTCGGCCACCAGCAGCAGCGCCTGGCCGCTGATCGCATCCACCGTGGGCGCTGGCGGCAATCCCGGCACGATGACCACGGTAATGGCCACGGCCACGTACAGGCGCACGCGCTGCGGCAGTACCTGGGTGCCGAAGATCGGCATGGTCATCAGCATCGAGGCCACGCGGAACAGCGGCAGGATGAAGCTGGCCACCCAGCCGCCGATCTGCGCATCGGTCAACTGCAGCAGCGGCTGCATCAGCCGATCACCTGCGGAATATTGGAGTACAGGGTAGTGATGTACTCCATGAAGGTGCGCACCATCCATGGCCCGATGACGATCAGCGTCACCAGCATGACCAGCAGGCGCGGAAGGAAGCTCAGGGTCTGTTCGTTGATCTGCGTGGCGGCCTGGAACATGGCGATGATCAGGCCGACGATCAGGCTCGGCAAAACCAGGATCGCGACCATCACGGTGGTCAGCCACAGCGCTTCGCGAAACAGGTCGACGGCGACTTCCGGGGTCATGGATTCACGCTCCTGTGAAAGGCAAAGTCATACACCACCGAAACTCCCGGCCAGGGTCCCGATGATCAGCGCCCAGCCATCGACCAGCACGAACAGCATGATCTTGAACGGCAGCGAGATGATCAGCGGCGACAGCATCATCATACCCATGGCCATCAGCACACTGGCGACCACCAGGTCGATGATCAGGAACGGAATGAAGATCATGAAGCCGATCTGGAACGCCGTTTTCAGCTCGGAGGTGACGAACGCCGGCACCAGGATGGTCAGCGGCGCCTGGTCGGCGCTGGCGATGTCGGTGCGCTTGGACAGCCGCATGAACAGCTCCAGGTCGCTCTGCCGGGTCTGAGCCAGCATGAAGTCCTTGATCGGGCCCTCGGCACGTGCCACGGCATCCTGGGCGCTGAGCTGTTCACTCAGATAGGGTTGCAGGGCCTGCTGGTTCACCTTGTCGAACACCGGCGCCATGATGAACATGGTCAGGAACAGCGCCATGCCGGTCAACAGCTGGTTGGACGGCGTCTGTTGCAGGCCCAGTGCCTGGCGCAGGATGGAAAACACGATGATGATACGTGTGAAGCTGGTCATCAACATGACGAACGCCGGAATGAAACTCAGCGCCGTCATGATCAACAGGATCTGCAGATTGACCGAATACTCCTGCTGGCCGTTGGCACCGCTGGTCATGGTCAATGCCGGAATCTGCAGCGGATCGGCGGCCATGGCCAGGGGCGCCACCAACAGCAGGCCCAGTGGCAGGACAGTGCGAAACACACCCATCAGTTCTTATCCTTCTGGTCCTTGCCCAGCAGTTCCATCAGGCGCTGGGCGAATTCGGGTGTGGCCTGGGTGGTTCGGTCGGGTGGCTGCACCGGCGTGCTCATCACGTGCAGCGCGCTGATGCGCCCCGGGCTGACACCCAGCAGGATCTGCTCCTCGCCCACCTGCACCAGCACCAGCCGATCACGTGGCCCCAGCGCCTTGGCGCCAATCACGTCGATGACCTGGCCCTGGCGCGGCGCCGCCTGCTGCACGCGCCGCATCAGCCACGCCAGCGCGAAGATCAAGGCCACCACTGCCAGCAGCCCCAGCACGGTCTGGGTCAACTGACCGGCCAGGCCAGTGCCTCCCGACGCCACCACCGGCGCCGCAGCAGGGGCCACTTCCGGCGCTGCCAGGGCGACCACGGGCAAGAGCAGCAAGGCCCACAGGAACCGGCCCATCACCGCAGCTTCTTGATGCGTTCGCTGGGGCTGATCACGTCGGTCAGGCGAATGCCGAACTTCTCGTTGACCACCACCACTTCGCCGTGGGCGATCAAGGTGCCGTTGACCAGCACGTCCAACGCCTCGCCGGCCAGACGGTCGAGCTCGATCACCGAGCCCTGGTTGAGCTGCAGCAAATTGCGGATGCTGATATCGGTCGCCCCAACCTCCATGGAAATGGTCACCGGGATATCCAGGATCACGTCGAGGTTCGGGCCCTCGAGCGTGACCGGGCCGTTACCCGACTTGGGCGAACTGCCGAACTCTTCCATCGGCAGGCGGGAGGAACTCGAACTGCCGCGCGTATCGGCGGCCAACAGCGCGTCGATATCGTCCTGCCCGGCATCCCCGGACTCATCCAGAGCCGCCGCCCATTCATCGGCGAGCGCCTGGTCTTCGGCAGAAATTGTCTCATCTTGATCAGCCATCAGTGGTCCTCGACGGGCATCTAAATCATCAGGTCAAACCGATCAGCGACGCTCGATCGGTTCGATAACTTGTAAAGCCAGGTTGCCTTTGTGCGAGCCAAGCTTGGCTTTGAACGAAGGCACGCCATTGGCACGCAGGATCAGCTCTTCCGGCAGTTCCACCGGGATCACGTCACCGGGCTGCATGTGGAGAATATCGCGCAGCTTGAGCTGACGCCGCGCCACGGTGGCGCTCAGGGGAACGCTGACATCCAGGACATCTTCGCGCAGGGCCTTGCTCCAGCGCTCGTCCTGGTCGTCCAGGTCGGACTGGAAGCCGGCATCGAGCATCTCGCGCACGGGCTCGATCATCGAGTACGGCATGGTCACGTGCAGGTCGCCACCGCCGCCATCGAGTTCGATGTGGAAGGTGGAGACCACGACCGCCTCGCTGGGACCGACGATGTTGGCCATGGCCGGGTTGACCTCCGAGTTGATGTACTCGAAGTTGACTTCCATGATGGCCTGCCAGGCTTCCTTCATGTCGAGAAAAGCCTGGTCCAGCACCATGCGTACCACGCGCAGCTCGGTAGGGGTGAACTCGCGGCCCTCGATCTTGGCGTGGCGGCCGTCACCGCCGAAGAAATTGTCGACCAGCTTGAACACCAGCTTGGCATCCAGAATGAACAGGCCAGTGCCGCGCAGCGGCTTGATCTTCACCAGGTTGAGACTGGTCGGTACGTACAGCGAATGCACGTACTCGCCGAACTTCATCACCTGCACGCCGCCTACCGCCACATCGGCAGAACGACGCAACAGATTGAACATGCTGATGCGGGTGTAGCGGGCGAAGCGCTCGTTGATCATTTCCAGCGTCGGCATGCGCCCACGCACGATGCGATCCTGAGTGGTCAGGTCGTAGCTTCTGATCCCCCCGGGCTCGCCATTGCCTTCGGTTTGCACCAGGCCATCGTCGACGCCATGCAGCAGCGCATCGATCTCGTCCTGGGACAGCAGGTCCTGTACGGCCATGAGTTGTTCCTACTGCAATACGAAGTTAGTGAAGAGCACCTGGTCGATCACGGGCTTGCCCACTTCTTTCTGCGCCACTTCCTGAACGCTCGCGGTAGCTTTCTGGCGCAGCATTTCCTGGCCGATGGGCGTGGTCAAAGTTTCGAACGGTTGCCCGGAAAAAAGCATGACCAGGTTATTGCGAATGACCGGCGTGTGCACCTTCAGGGCGTCCATGTCGGCCTTGTCCCGCGCCTGCAGGACGATGCTGACCTGCATGTAGCGATCACGACCGTTCTGCTTGAAGTTGACCACGAAGGCGGGTGTGAGGGGCTCGTAGATCGCCGCAGGTTTGGTGTGGGCAGCATCTGCCGTGGCCTTGTCCGCGGGCGCTTCGGCGGGTTTGTGCATGAGGAACCAGGTGGCCCCGACCGACAGGCCGACGGCCAGCAGCAGGCCCACGACCAGCAGGATGATCAGCTTGAGTTTGCCCTTGCCTTCCTTGGCTGCGGGTTCCTTTGCTTCTTCGGTCTTTGCCATGCCAATAATCCGTCACCATTGAGGGGTAAGCGTACCCATGGCGACGATGGAGCAAGGGTTATGCCAACAATCCTGTGGGCTCGATTTCGAGCCTGGCAACCGACCCCTTCAGGCACTGTCAGGCGTAGTAATCCACAGCGCTAGTCCCCAGCACCGTGCCGGAGGTCAGGGGCTGCGCAGCCGCGACGGCGGGCTCGGCGGAATCGAGCGCGTCCGCACCAGAGCGTGCGCCACCCGTGCGGCGGCTCTGTTGCGCCTGCTGCTCGCCTTGGGACTGACGGGACTGGTCGGAAACGTTGACGTCCAGCTGCCCCATGCCCTGCTGGTTGAACATGTCCTTGAGCCGATGCTGCTGGCTCTCCAATGCCTCACGCACGCCGATATGGGCGCTGGTGAAGGTCACTTGGGTCTGCTGGTCCGGGGTGATGTCGACGCGAATGTCCAGGCGCCCCAGTTCCGCCGGTGTCAGTTGGATGTCGGCTGATTTCAAGTTCTGGCTGGACAGGTACATGACCCGGTTGACCAGGCCTTCGGTCCATCCTGACTGCTGCATGGCCAACGGCTGGCCCAGCGGGCTGGCCAGCGGCGCCGCAGTGCCGGTCTTGGCCGTGGTCGACTGGGTCAAGGCCTGCAGGCGGTCGGCGAAGTTATCGAGGCGGCTGTCGCTGGCCGTTGCGTCGGCATCCTTCAAGCCCCCGCCGATCAAACCAGCAAAACCGTCATCGCCGCCCTCACCCGCTTCGCCTGCCGACTCCTTGCTCACCATGGCCGCCAGACCATTGACGAAATTGCCTTCTATACCCTGCTCGCCTGCCTTCGAGGGATCGCCCGATGACGTTTGGCTGGCATGTGCAGAGGTAGTGCCATTATTTTTGGCCGTCTGCTCCAGGGCCAGGCGCAGCGCCGGCAAATCGGCAAGCACGTCTTGAGCTGGATCGAAATCCTCGCCAGCGCCGACGCTATCGCTGTCCGCCGGGCTGAGAGCGGCCACTGCCGGTGGCGGCACCTGGGCCAGTGCCGGATTGGCAGCGGGATCGGCCGGGATGGGTACCGCGGCAGGATCGACCGGTGCCGCAGCAGCGCCAACGCTGGGATCGTCCTTGTCGGCGGTATCGCTGACCTTGTCGTCGTCCTTGGCGGCGGGCTTGTCGGTTTTGTCGGTCTTGTCGAGCTTCTCAGGCTTGTCGGCCTTGGCAACTGGCAACTTCTTGCCGCTATCGGCAACCGTCGGGTTGGCGCCAGCCGCCTTCGAGGCCGGCGGCGTGGCGGTTTCCCGTGGGGCACTCGGCGCAGGCTCGGTCCGCGGCTTGACCGCGACTTCGTGGTTTTGACGGGCATAGAGATCGGCGAAACGAGGCGCCGAATCGTTGTCCGCTGCACTGGGCCTGGCCGCGCCGGTGACCGATGTGGCGCGAGCAGCGGCGCCCAGTTGCAGCAACAAAGGGTTTGAAGCGACAGCCATGAAGATCTCCCCGATACGGTGGCGTTAACGCTGATTGCCATGGAGAAAGCAAGTATCGGGCCAGCGAGGAACCAGCAACGTCAACGACGCTCAACCTGCAAAGCGCGCGCGCTCCTGCGAGTACAGTTGAAGGACCAGGACGAATTCGCGGTCGATCCGCTGTACATAAGCATCCACACCCTCCAGCGCACCTTGTCGGCAGTACTGCTCGAGCTCGCTGCACAACTGCGCCAGGCGCAGAGCGCCCATGTTGCTGCTGCTGCCCTTGAAGCTGTGGGCGGCATGGCCCAGTTCGACCAGATCGTGGGACCGGTGCAGTTCGTTCAAGCGCAGTTGCGAGTCGCTCAGGAAGGTGTCGAGCAACAGAGGGTATTCATCCTCCATGACCTCTTGCAGGGCCTCGAGGGCCGTGGGGTCTACATGGGGCTTTTGCAGTGCTTCAGCCAGTTGTTCTTCAGCCAATTGTTCGATGGGCACTTGTTCGCTCCTTGATCAAGCCGATTACGCTTGAGACTCCCAGGTAAATTCGACGTGCGCGCTGCGCCCGTCTTCCGACCAGCCCGCGCTGTGGCTCAGTTGGCGGACCAGATTGACACCACGCCCAGACAGTCCGTGCACGCTCGGCGGCTTCGCCAGGACCTGTTTCGGATCGAATCCCTTGCCGCTGTCTTCGACCACGATTCTCAGGACTCCGCCAACCCCGTGCGGGCGTATCTGCAAGTGTATGCGTATATAGCCCTCTTCCAAAGCCGCCAGGCGATCGTTACGCAACGCGTAGTACTGGGCGAATCCGGTGGCATCGCACTTGAGCGCGGAATCGAGGCCGAGTACGCCATGCTCCAGCGCGTTGGAGTATAACTCGGCAAACACGCTGTACAGCTCTCCACTCTGCGGACGCAGGCCGTGAATTTCCTGCAGCAATTGCAGGATGTACGGCAAGGGATTGAAGCGGCGCAAGGTGTCGGCACGAAACTCGAACATGGCCGACCAGTCGAGCGGGCTCGACTGGCCGCTGTCGGAATAGATCAGGCTGGCCGGGGGCTGGCGCTCGGCGTCGATCAATGCCAGCTGCACCATGCTCACATCGTCGCGCGATTCACCGCGGAAATCATGCAAAGCCTGCAGGATGCCTTCGAACAGCGACTCAGGGTCCTTGTGCGTGTCGAAGACGCGTTCGAGCCTCTCCACGCCGAAAGACTGCTCTTGCGCATTGCTGGTTTCGATGACGCCGTCGGACAGCAGCAGAACTCGATCGCCAGGCGCCAGCGGCCAGACCTCGGTCTGGTCCTCGAAACGGGTGGCCGGCAATACGCCCAGCGGCAGATGACGCGACACCAGCGCGACACGCGCCGAGCCATCCTGGCGGTGCAGGTAGCCGTCGGGCATGCCGCCGTTCCAGACTTCGACCGTGCAACGCTGGAAGCTCAGGCGCAACATGGTGGCGCAGCAGAACATGTCCACCGGCAGGATCCGCTTGAGCTTGGCGTTCATCTCGCGAAGAATCTCGTTGAGCCCGTAGCCCTTCGCCGTCATGCCATAGAACACCTCGGCCAAGGGCATCGCGCCCACCGCCGCCGGCAGCCCGTGCCCGGTGAAATCACCGAGCAGCACATGCATGTCGCCCGAAGGCGTGTAGGCAGCCAGCAGCAGGTCGCCATTGAACAGCGCATAGGGCGACTGCAGGTAACGCACGTTGGGAGCGTCGAGGCATCCGGAATGGGCGATCTGGTCGAACACCGCCTTGGCCACGCGCTGCTCGTTGAGCAGGTAGTCATGATGGCGGGTGATCAGGTCTCGCTGCTCGAGCACCGTGGCCTGCAAGCGGCGCAGGCGATCCATTGCCTTGATCTTGGCGGCCAGGATCACCTGGTTGTAGGGCTTGGCCAGAAAATCGTCGCCACCGGCGTCCAGACAACGCACCAGCGCCTGTTCTTCGGTCAGCGAGGTCAGGAAGATCACCGGCACCAGGGCCTCACCGGCTAGCTGTTTGATGGCACGCGCAGCCTCGAAGCCGTCCATGACCGGCATCATGGCATCGAGCAGTACCAACTGCGGACGCTGCTGGCGGAACACTTCGACCGCCTCCTGGCCGTTGCTGGCCGTGATCACCGCATGCCCCTGACGTCGCACGATGCTGGACAGCAGCATGCGGTCGGTCATGTTGTCGTCGGCGATCAGGACCGTCAGCGCTTCCTCGTTGGCTGGCTGCATCAGGAGATCTTGAACAACTTGTCGAAATTGGAGATGGCCAGGATCTTGCGCACGTCGGGAGAAATGTTCATCAGTGCGATGTCGGCGTTGTCGCCACCGGCGTGGTCGCGCAACAGCAGCAGCATGCCCAGCGCCGAGCTGTCCATGTAGGTGGTGTTCTTCAGGTCGATGACATAACGGCTGGGCTTGCCGGCACGCTCGTCTTCGTAGGCTTCGCGAAACTGCTGGTGCAGGCTGAAATCGAACCGGCCCGAAATGGCCACCGATGACGTATTGCTTTCAGGGTCGAAGGTCTGGGTGACAGAACTCTGGGTTACAGCCATGTATTAATGCTCCTTGGGTGTGCCTTGCAGGCCAGATGTAGCACCGCTCTGCAGAGCGTTCAACGGGGTACTGACAAATTCCGGTTAAAAGTTCTCGTGCCTGGGCAGGCGTTGCGACAACTCGTCGAGCAGCCGCTGTTCCCGCTTGTCCTCCAACTGCCTGGCCTCGAGGATATAGCGCTGCACCAGCTTGCGCAGCCCTTCCACTCGAGCATAGGCCTGTTGCCAGGTGGCGCGCGCATTGTTCAAGTTGTTCTGATGCCACGCAAGGCTCTGTTTCTGCTGGCCGACGGCCGTTTCCAACTGGTTGAGAAAGCGCTGATAGTTCAACAGCCATTGCCCGGACACGCCACGACTGCCGTTGCTGATCCACTGTTGCTGGTAGTCGTTGCGGAAGCGTTCGAGCTCGGCCAGCTTGGCTTCGGCCAGGCTCACCTGGCCCTGGAAATGCCCCAGCCGCTGGGCAGCCTTGCGCTCGGTGCTTTCGGCCATTTCGACCACGGGCGCCAGGCGCGCCGCACGACTCATCGCCATGGTCGCTTACCCCGGTGCCACGGGCGTGAACACTGCCGCCAGGCGCTCGGCGCTGGCCTGCAGGCTTTCATTGTCGTTCAGACCCTGGCGCAGGTAGCGCACCAGTTGCGGCTGAAGGGCAATGGCCAGGTCGGTCTCGCGATCGCCGCCGGCCACGTAGGCACCGACGCTGATCAAGTCACGGCTCTGCTGGTAGCGCGACCACAGCTGCTTGAACTGCTGGGCCTGGGCCAGATGCTGGGGGCTGACCACGCTGGGCATCACCCGGCTGATCGACGCTTCGATATCGATGGCCGGGTAATGCCCTTCTTCGGCCAGGCGCCGCGACAGCACGATGTGGCCATCAAGTACACCCCGTGCCGAGTCGGCGATCGGGTCCTGCTGGTCGTCGCCTTCGGACAACACCGTATAAAAAGCGGTGATCGAGCCGCCCCCGGCCTCGGCATTGCCGGCCCGCTCGACCAGCTTGGGCAGCTTGGCGAAAACAGAGGGCGGATAGCCCTTGGTGGCAGGTGGCTCGCCGATAGCCAGGGCGATTTCCCGCTGGGCCTGGGCAAAACGGGTCAGCGAGTCCATCAGGAGGAGGACGTTCTTGCCCTTGTCGCGGAAATATTCGGCAATGCGGGTGCAGTACATGGCCGCGCGCAGACGCATCAGCGGGGCTTCGTCGGCCGGCGATGCCACCACCACCGAACGGCGCAGGCCCTCCTCGCCCAAGGTGTGTTCGATGAACTCCTTGACCTCGCGGCCGCGCTCGCCGATCAGCCCGACGACGATGATGTCGGCCTCGGTGAAGCGCGTCATCATGCCCAGCAGCACACTCTTGCCCACGCCGGTACCGGCGAACAGACCCAGGCGCTGGCCACGGCCCACGGTCAACAAGCCATTGATGCTGCGAATGCCGACATCCAGTGGCTGGCTGATGGGATCACGCTTGAGCGGGTTGATGGTGGGCCCGTCCATGGGGATCCAGTCCTCGGCCTTCATGCCGCCCTTGCCGTCCAGCGCACGGCCGGCGCCGTCGAGAATGCGTCCGAGCATGCTCATGCCCATGGGCAGGCGCCCGGTATCGGCAACCGGCACCACCCGCGCGCCAGGCGCGATGCCGCTCACGCTGCCCACCGGCATCAGGTAGATCTTGCTGCCGGAAAAGCCCATGACTTCCGCTTCGACCTGCACCGGCTGGTCGCTGTCGTCGTTGATGACCACACAGCGACTGCCCATGGCGGCACGCAACCCTTCGGCCTCCAGGGTGAGCCCGACCATGCGCAGCAGGCGGCCTTCGACGATTGGCTGGCGCGGCAGGTCGATGGCCGCCTCGTAGGTGCCCAGGCGCTTGCCGAAGCTGGTGCGATCAAGCTTCATCGGGCTCACCCAGCTCGATGGTGATGTCGGCCGGGGCCGGGTGCATGTTCTGCTCGTGCAGTTGGTCGAACAGCTGGGCAATGGCCTGGGTGATGCGCGTCTCCATGCTGGCATCGATGCGACTGTGCTCGGTTTCGATACGGCAGCCACCGGGCTGCAGCGCGTCGTCTTCCTGGATGCGCCAGTTTTCCTCGTGCTTCTCCCGCAATGACTTGATCTGCTCGAAATCCTGGGGGTTGATGAAGATGCGGATGTTGTTGGCGCCCATGGGCAACAACTTGAGCGCCTCACGCAGTACTTTCTCGATCTGGCTGGAATCGGTGACCAATTCGCGGCGAATGACCTGCCGGGCAATGTGCCCTACCAGCTCGACCAGGGATTTTTCGATCTGGGTGTCCTGATCGGCGATGGGCGTCAACAGGTGCCCCAACAGCCGGTCGAACTGGACGAGCTTGCTGGCCAGTGCGGCCTCGGCTTCCTGACGCACTTTGAGCTGGGTACTGTGAAAGCCTTCTTTTTCGCCGGTGGCGAAACCCTCGTTGTAGGCTTCCTGGCGAATGGCTTCGAGTTCTTCCAGGGTGATGGGCTGGACCTCGTCGAGGGGAACCTCTTCGATCTCCTCGACCGACACCGGCGCCAGCACCACCTCGACGGCAGGCCGTTCGGGATCGAAACTGGGCAACGCCCACAGGTCGGCGCTGCGCGCGTCGACGGCGCGGATCAGTTCACTGACGGGTTCTTGCGGGGGGCGGGACATGGCTTGCGATTCCTGGCGCCTGGGTGCGAAGTGGGGTCGCTCGGAGCCGACCACCCCAGGGTGGCCAGCCTCCACGACAGAGGTCCGGGAGAGGGACGATTAGATCATCTCTTCCCCACCCTTGCCACCCAGCACGATTTCACCGGCCTCGGCCATGCGCCGGGCAATGGTGAGCACTTCCTTCTGCGCCGACTCGACATCGCTGACCCGCACCGGCCCCTTGGCCTCGAGGTCGTCGCGCAGCAGTTCGGCCGCGCGCTTGGACATGTTCTTGAAGATCTTCTCGCGCACGCCTTCGTCGGCGCCCTTGAGCGCGACCACCAGTACGTCGGAAGAGACTTCGCGCAACAGCGCCTGAATGCCGCGATCGTCGACATCCTTGAGATTGTTGAAAACGAACATCAGGTCTTCGATCTGCCCGGACAGCTCTTCATCGACCTCGCGTATGGAGTCCATCAACTGGCCCTCGGACGAGCTGTCGAGGAAGTTCATGATGTCGGCGGCGCGCTTGACCCCACCCAGCGTGGTCCGCGTGGCGTTGGAGTTGCCGGAGAACTGTTTCTCCAGAATGGTGTTGAGTTCTTTCAGCGCCGCGGGCTGTACGGTGTTGAGCGAGGACACGCGCAGGATGATGTCCAGGCGCGCCTTGTGCTCGAAATGCGCCAGCACTTCGCCAGCCTGGTCGGGGTCGAGGTAGGCCACGACGATCGACTGGATCTGCGGGTGTTCGTAGCGAATCACATCGGCCACGGCGCGGGGTTCCATCCATTTCAGGCTGTCCAGGCCGCTGGTGTTGCCGCCCAGCAGAATTCGGTCGATCAGGCCGTTGGCCTTGTCTTCGCCAAGGGCCGAGGTGAGCATCTTGCGGATGTAGTTGTCGGAACCCACGCCCAGGCCGGTCTGGTCGCCGACCACGGTGACGAACTCGCTCATCACCTGCTCGACCTGCTCTCGGTGCACATTGCGCATCTGCGCCATGGCCACGCCCACGCGCTGGACCTCCTTGGGACCCATATGGCGAAGCACCTGCGCCGCGTCGGTTTCACCCAGCGACAGCAGAAGGATGGCGGCCTTGTCGACCTTGGTCAGCTTGGGGGTGACGGCTTGTGAACTACTCATCGGCATTGATCCACTCTTTCACGACCTGGGCCACTCGGCCCGGGTCTTCGGCCACAAGACTCTTGATTGCATTCAGTTGGGCGTCATAGCCCTCGGTCGGGCTGGGCAGCAGAATGCTCTGCGGCCCACCCAGGCTGACCCGATCGTTGGCCAGCTCGCTGTCCATGCCCAGGGCGGCCACACCGCCCAGCCCGCCGGCGGCACCAAGTTCGCCATCGCCCGGCCTGGCTTTGCCACCACCGGTGATGTTGGTCAGCACCGGGCGCAACACGCCGAACACCAGGACCAGGATGAACAGCACGCCCAGCGCCTGTTTCATGATGTCCCAGAACCAGGGTTCCTTGTAGAACGCAGGCTCGGTGATGACTTCCGCCGAGTTGGGCGCGAACGGTACGTTGATCACGGTCACGCTGTCGCCACGGCTCGCATCGAAGCCCACGGCATCCTGTACCAGACGGGTGAAACGGGCCAGCTCCTGGGCATTCCAGGGCGCCAGGGTCACGGTGCCGTCGGCCGGGTTGACCTTGGCCTGGTCATCGACCACCACGGCGACCGACAACCGGGTCAGGCGACCCTGCTGCTGCTTGGTGTGGCTGATGGAGCGGTCGAGCTCGAAATTCTTGGTCGACTGCTGACGCTTGTCGGCCGGATACGGCGCCAGCATCGGCTGGCCGGTGGCCGGGTCCATGATCTGCTGGCCATTGGCGTCGAGCAGCGGCTGGCCTGGCTGGATCGCGCCAGCGGCTGCCTGCCCCTGGGCGGCATTCTGCGGTGCGGTGGCCGGGCCCGGTGGCTGGTTGCTCAAGGCGCCGGGCACACCCGATGGGCCCGAACCGCTGGAACGTTGCTCGCTGGTGGACTGCTCGCTGCGCAGTGCCGGCTGGTCCGGGTTGAACTGCTCGGAGGTCGACTCGACCGCGCTGAAATCCAGGTCCGCCGACACCTCGGCCTTGAACCGATCACTGCCCACCACCGGTTGCAGTATGTTGTGGACACGCTGGGTCAGCATGCTTTCCATGCGGCGACTGTAGTCGTACTGCTTGCCGGCCATGGTCAACGCGTTGTCTTCGAGCTGCGCCGACAGCAGGGTGCCCTTCTGATCGACGACCGACACGTTGGACTTGTTCAGTTCCGGGACGCTGGTCGCCACCAGATTGACGATGGCCGCGACCTGGCCGGCGTCCAGGGTCCGGTTGGGGTACATTTCCACCAGCACCGAGGCGGTTGGCTTGCGTTCGTCACGGACGAACACCGAACTCTTCGGGATGGCCAGGTGCACGCGCGCAGCCCGGATATTGTTCAGGCTGCCGATGGTACGGGCCAGCTCGCCTTCCAGGCTGCGGCGGTAGCGCGCCGTTTCCATGAACTGGCTGGTGCCCAGGCCTTGTTCCTTGTCGAGCGACTCGTAGCCGACGTTGCCGTCGCTGGGTGCAACGCCGGCCGAGGCCAGGGCGATGCGCGCACGCGACTGGTCGTCGGCCTTGACCAGCAAGGCGCCGGAGTTGGGTTCCACGGTATAGGGAATGTTGGCCGTGGTCAGGGTGTCGATCACCTGCTTGGTGTCCATGCCCGCCAGGCTGCCGTACAGCGGCCGGTAGTCGGGTTGCTGCGACCAGAGCACCACGGCAAAGCCGATCGCGACGCTCGCAGCCAGGCCGACCAACAGGCCGACCTGACGCAGCATGGTCATCTGCGACAGATTCTGCAGGACAGACAAGCCCATGAGCGGCGATTTGTTGCCGCTCTTGGCAGGGAGGTTATCGGTGGTCGCTTCAGCCATGACTCAATTCGTCCTCAGACCGGCATCTGCATGATGTCTTGATATGCCTGGACCAGCTTGTTGCGCACTTGGGTCAAGGCCTGGAACGAGACACTGGCTTTCTGCGAGGCGACCATCACATCGGTGAGGTCGACGCCGCTCTTGCCGATCTCGAAAGCAGTGGCCAGTTGGCTGGAAGCACCCTGCACGTCCGCGACCTTGTTGATGGCGCCGCCGAGCATGTCGGCAAAGCTGCTGGCGCCGACTTCCGGCGCCGCAACCGCCGCAGGCTTGGCCATGGCGTCCGCCTGCATGGCGCGCATGTCCAGCATCAAGCGGTTGAATTCAATACCTTGGCTCATGGGTGACCCTCTGCGACGACCTGCGTTTTTTTGACACTGCTGCATTCACTACAGAGGTATTAGCAAGGAGGGTGCCAGTTGCAGTCGCAGGCTTGCGAAACAGATCGATGGCGACGAATCGCCGCAGCCGCTGCCGGTCAGCGGGCGTCAGTCACGAGGCGAACAGACTGGCCTCCACGTCCATTCCGGCATCGCGCATCTGCGCCAGCTTGTAGCGCAGCGTCCGTGGACTGATGCCCAGGCGCTCGGCGGCTTCCTTGCGGCGGCCGCGCTCGCTGCGCAGGGTGTCGATGATCATTTCGAATTCCCGTCGGCGCAGATCGTCCTCCAACGCGCCGGCCGGCAGCCCGACCGGCGCCTGGGTTTCCAACGGCAGTGCCGGGGCACGGGCTTGCACCACCAGGCTCAACGGCGGCAACGGTGCCGCGCCTGCAGGCCCGGCCAGGCAGAAGTCGGCTGCCTGGATCAAGCCGCCGTGCTGCAGGATCAAGGCGCGCTGAATGGCGTTGTCCAACTCGCGAACGTTGCCCGGCCACGGATGATCGAGCAGGCACTGTTCGGCCAGTGGCGAGAAACGCACAGGCGCGTGCTTCATCTTGTCGACATGGCGGTCCAACAAGCGTCGCGCCAGCGGCAGGATATCGGCGCGGCGCTCGCGCAGAGGTGTCCACGCCAGCGGGAAGACCGAAAGACGGTAAAACAGGTCTTCGCGAAAGCGCCCCGCCGCCACGTCGGCCGCCAGGTTGCGGTTGGTGGTGGCGATGACGCGTATGTCCAGGGCGATGGGTTTGCGCGCGCCGACGCGCTCGACCTCACGCTCCTGCAACACGCGCAACAGCTTGGCCTGCAGGCCCAGCGGCATCTCGGAAATTTCATCGAGCAGCAAGGTGCCGCCATCGGCCTGCTCGAACTTGCCCGCCTGCGCCGCGACAGCGCCGGTGAACGCGCCCTTCTCGTGGCCAAACAGCGTGGCTTCGAGCATGTTGTCGGGAATCGCCGCGCAATTGATGGCGACGAACGCCTGTTCTGCGCGCCGCGACTGCTGGTGAATGTAGCGTGCCAGCACCTCCTTGCCGGTGCCTGATTCACCGGATATCAGCACCGTGGAATCACTGCGTGCAACCCGTGCCGCCAGCTCGAGCAAGGCCAGGCTGGCCGGCTCCAATGCGACCGGGCCGTGATCGGTACCGGCCGGGACCAGGCCGCGGCCATGCCGGGTCACCAGGTCGAGCAGCGCGCGCGGCTCGAATGGCTTGACCAGGTAGTCCGCCGCACCCTGGCGCATGGCATCCACCGCACGCTCGACGGCGCCATGGGCCGTCATCAGCAACACCGGCAGTTGCGGCTGCCGGGCGCGTAGCCTGGCAAGCAACTGGTGCCCATCGATACCGGGCATGTTGACGTCGCTGACCACGATCCCGAAGGGCTCGCGCGCCACTGCCAACAATGCTTCCTCGGCACAGCTCACCGCCTCGAATTCGAAGCCACCCAGCTCCAGCGTATCGCCCAGCGCCTCGCGCAGGGCTCGGTCGTCCTCGACCAACAGCACCTTGATGCTCATGGAGCACGCTCCTGCAGGGCCACCAATGGCAGGGTCAAAGTGGCGCAGCTGCCGCGGCCAAGGGTGGAGCGCAGTATCAACTCGCCTTGATGCGCCCTTGCCACGGCCTCGACCACCGACAGGCCGAGCCCGGTACCGGTGGGCTTGGTGGTGAAGAACGGCTCGCCCAGCCGCGCCAGCGTTGCCGGGGCCATGCCAGGCCCATCGTCACTGACGCACAGGCGCAGGGTGTCGTCGCGCGCGTACAGATGGACCTTCAGCCGCGCCTCGCCGGCGCTGGCCTGGATGGCGTTGTCGATCAGGTTGAGTACCGCGCCCACCAAGGTGTCCTTGTTGCACAGCAACTCGCCGGCATGGCTGTCGCACTGCCAGCGCACGGCAACATTGTGCACATGGGGCTGGGCGGCGGCCTGCAGGGCCTGCAGCAACTGGCGGGGCGTGAGGCGATCGGGCAGCGGCAGCTCGCCGCGGGCGAACACCAGCATGTCGCGAACCTGGTTTTCCAATTCATGCAGACGCTCCTTGAGGCGTCCAGCGAAGCGCTGCTGGGTCTGCACCGGCAGTGGTTTTTCGGTCAGGTGACTGGCGTACAACAGCGCTGCCGACAGCGGCGTGCGTATCTGATGGGCCAGCGAGGCCATCATCCGGCCCAGTGACGACAGGCGCTCACTGCGCGCCACTTCGCTCTGCAGACGGCGGGTCTCGGTCAGATCGGTAAGCAACACCAATTGACCAGGCTCGGCGTCCAGCGAGCGGGTGGAAATCGACAGACGCCGCCCATCGATCAAAGAGATTTCATGACCGTCGTCGCGGCGTGGCGCGAAACTGCGGACGATCACCTCGCGCCACAGTTCGCCTTCCAGAGGCGCACCCAGCATATTCGCGGCTGCCGGGTTGGCTTCGCGCACACGACCATGCCCATCGATGACGATGACGCCGCCGGGCAACAGATCGAGCAGGTTCTGCAGGCGATTGGCAAGCCGTTCCTTTTCCGCCAGTTCGGCCAGGCGCTGGGCGCTGACCACTTCCAGCTCACCCTTGAGCGATGCCACGCGCGCCTCGAGCAGGCTGTAGGAGTCGCTCAAGCGGTCGGACATCTGGTCGAACAGGACGAACGCCTGGTCCAGCCCCTGGCGGCTGTCGGATGGCGTTACGGACACGGAAGCGTCGCTGCGGGGCATGGGCGCGGAGGGCTGGATAGCGGCCTGTGGCATGGGTCTCTCTCACTTGGCTCACCGTCAAAAACGGTATCGTGAAAGGGATAAAAGCAATAGCCGTGCCGGATGAAACCCTGCGGGCTGCGAGCGCCGCAAGGAACAGTCGGATGGCGCAGGGAAAGTTTGGGAGTTCAAGCGCTTGGCGCGCTTTGCCGGAAACGGCAGATGTTGTATGAAGCATGGCCACTGCCTGGAGGGCAGCGGCCGGTCGAGCCGCAGGCGTCAATCGTCTGCCTGTTGCTCTTCGCCCTCGCCTTCGCGTCGGCTCATGCCGTACTTGCGCATCTTCTCCACCAGGGTGGTACGGCGGATGCGCAGACGTTCCGCGGCGCGCGCGACGATGCCATTGGCATCGTCCAGCGCCTGCTGGATCAAACCCTGTTCCAATCCGCCCAGGTAGTCCTTGAGGTCGAGCCCCTCGGGCGGCAGCATGGCGCTGGAAGCGAAGTCGGGCGTATGGCCGTTGATTGCCACACGCTCTTCCAGATCGCTGCGCAGGCTGTCGACCAATTGCTCGTCCTCGTCGTCGACGTAGCGAAATTTCTTCGGCAACTCGACCACGCCAATCACACCATACGGATGCATGATCGCCATCCGCTCGACCAGATTGGCCAATTCACGCACGTTGCCCGGCCAGCCATGGCGGCAGAGCGACATGATGGCTGCCGAGTTGAAGCGGATCGACCCACGCTTTTCATGCTCCATGCGCGAGATCAGCTCGTTCATCAGCAGCGGGATGTCTTCCACGCGCTCGCGCAGCGGGGCCATCTCGATGGGGAACACGTTGAGGCGGTAATACAGGTCTTCACGGAACGTGCCGACCTCGATCATGCTTTCCAGATTCTTGTGCGTGGCCGCAATGATGCGCACATCGATGCTCTGGGTCTTGTTGCTGCCCACGCGCTCGAATGTCCGTTCCTGTAACACTCGCAGCAGTTTGACCTGCATCGGCAACGGCATGTCGCCGATTTCGTCGAGGAACAGGGTACCGCCGTTGGCCAACTCGAAGCGGCCGGCGCGGCTGGTGATCGCGCCGGTGAAGGCGCCCTTCTCGTGACCGAACAGCTCGCTTTCGAGCAACTCGGCCGGAATCGCGCCACAGTTCACCGGCACAAACGGCGCATCGCGACGCTTGGAATGGTAGTGCAGGTTGCGCGCGACCACTTCCTTGCCGGTACCTGACTCGCCGAGGATGAGTACGCTGGCATCGGTATCGGCCACTTGCTGCATCATCTGGCGCACATGCTGGATGGCGCGGCTGGTGCCCACCAGGCTGCGGAACAGGTTGGGTTCGCGCTGACGGCCGCGCTCGCGGGCCTGGTCGTACATCTCGCGATAGACCTGGGCACGGTGCAGCGAATCGAGCAGCTTGCTGTAGCTGGGCGGCATCTCCAGGTGCGACAGCACGCGACGACGCAGGTCGTCGGGCAGCTCGACGGCACCTGGCTCGCCCAGCAGCAGCACCGGCAGGAACTCGTCCCAGTTGGCGAGCGTCTTCAGCAGGCCGGCAAGGTTGCCCGAAGACACCTCCCCCACCAGGACGCAGAGCACCTCGCGGCTGGACGACAGCGCGTCGACCGACATCTGCCAGTCAGCGCTGCCACAGGCCAGGTTCTCTTCGCCAAGAAAGTTCAGGATGACCGCCAGATCCCGGCGGCGAACGCTATCGTCATCGATCAGCAGAATTTTGGTTTCACGCCACATGCAATAGCAACTTCCCTAGTCAACTCGAAGCCCGAAAGGGCGCTTTCGACGTTTTTGGCCATGGTTTCAGCTAACAGACGCCAGACGAATCGTAACAGCCACTAGTAAAGGCAAAAAAATCGACTTAGTCAAATTTATGGCGCAATGGCTGTCAGCGGAACAGATGGTAAACCTTTGCAGCGTTCTTCGCTTGGGTGAACTGTGACATTTCGTCGACAACTGACTGACGCGCTAATCGAGTGACGTTGAGTAATTGACGGTAGACCTCGAGCAGATCCTCAAGGTGACTGCGCAATTGCACTGGGTCTTCCGGGACTTCCTGCAATACGCTGTCGACACAAGCCCGGCATTCGATGTCCAGAACGCCGATCGCGTCCCAATCGCCTGCCTGCATGGCGTCTACCAAGGCGTGGCGAGTCTGCTGAATCCGCTGTAGTGCACTCATGGCAAACTCCTCAGGCCGGCTGTGCCGATTCGTGGCTGGCGATGGCGTCCCAACCGCTCTTGACGGTGATCATCAGCCGGGCGACTTCGTCGATCAACTGCGGATCATTCTTGATGTTCGCTTCGGTCAGGCGACCGGACATGTAGGCGTAAAGGTCGTCGAGGTCCTTGATGGATTGCGACTCGCCGGCCTTGCTTGGATCCAGCCCCTGGCGCAGGCCACCAATGATGGCCACGGCCTTGCCGAGCATCTCGCCCTTCTGCGACACCTGACCACGGCTCAGCGCACCCTTGGCCTGGGCCATGCGATCGAGACTGCCCTGCATCAGCATCTGCACCAGCCGATGCGGCGTGGCTTCGGATGTCTGGGCATGGGAATCGACCTTCTGGTATTGGCTCAGCGCTCTCATGGCGTTCATTGTGGCGGACCTCGTAACACATGATTTGATGTTGTATCGCTTGGTTACTATGTCGTCGCGGTTGGGGAAAACTTTAGTGAGCCTGATGGAATATGCAAAGTAACGTGGTATCAGGTAACGAACGCCGTCGATCTGGAAGCATTCGTGCAAATGACGGATAAGCAAAGGCCCGGCATAGACCGGGCCCCGTGATTGGCACTTTTTCGTCAATCGCTGTCGGCTTTGTTCAGCGCGTTGAGCGTGGTCATGATGCTCTTGCTGGTGGCATTGAGTTGCGCGACGAGGGTGTCCATGGCGGTGTACTTGGCATTCAAGGTGTCCGTCAGGTTCTTGATCCGGCGATCCAGGGCCTGCTGTTGCTCGGTCAATTTGGTCAGCGTGCCGGAGAGCGAATCCGAACGCGAGGCGAGAATGCCGCCCTTCACCGCATAGGAGTCGGTCGCGGTGGTCATACGCGAAAGCAGACCGTCCTTACCGGTGAACATGTCCTGGATGGCTGCCACGTTGGCGGGATCGGCCATGGCCGTGTTCCATTTGGCGTCATCCATTGCCAGCAGACCGGTCTTCTGGTCGGTGTTGATGCCGAACTGCGACAGGGTCAGCTTGCTCGAGCCCGAGGAGGTGACCAGCTCGTTGCGCATCGACTGGATCAGGTGGCGCACGGTGGAGTCACCGGTCAGCCCTCCCCCACTGGTCGTGCCGTCGGCCCCGGTGCTGACCTTGGTCAGGGTGTTGAGCTGGGTCATCAGCGCGTTGTAGGCATCGACGAAGCCAGTGGTGGCTTTTTTCAGGGTGTCAGTGTTGGTGCTGACCGAGATGGTCGTCTTGGCGGCCCCTGCTTCCAACAGTTTGATTGACACGCCGCTGATAGCCGCGGCGACCGTATTGGTCGACGACTCCATCTCGATGCCGTCGATCTTGTACGTCGCATTGGTGGGCTCGTTCACAGTGGTGGAGGCAGTCAGCTTGTCGAGGCCGCTGCCCGCATCGGCGGTCATGGAAATCTCGGTACCCTTCCCGGTGGTCGACGAACTCAGGACCAGGCGCGAGCCACTGGCGTCGGTCAGGATGTTGGCACTGATACCGCGACCGACCAGCTGGGTGTTGATGAGATCGCGGGTCTGCGCCAACGTCGCACCCGCCGGAATGCTGATCTTGCTGTCTTTGAATGACTGAGTGATCGTCAAGGTCTGGGCGGAAGACGTAGCATTGACCACGGCTGCGCTCTTGTCGGCGTAGACGCCGGAAGAAATCTTCGAGGAAGTCGCCAGGGTCGTTACTTCAAGCGAGTACGTACCGTCGGAGGCGGAATCGGTCACGGTCACCGAAGCCGCCTTGTCGTTGGACGAGGCACCGGTCAAGCCGCTGAACGCCGAGGCCTTGTTCATTGCCGCGACGGCGGCCCGATAGGTTTCCAGCGAGCTCTTGACGGTGCCAACGGCGGTCAAGGTGGTGGTGGTGGTCAGCGTCTGGGTATCGATCTGCTTTTGCTTGGGCGCTTTCTCGGCATTCACCAGGGCCTTGACGATGGCATCGGTATCGATACCCGTGCCCACGCCGCTGGACTTGATCGCGCCGCTGGTGCTTGAGGTGGTGGTGCTTGAAGTACTGGCAGTCGTGGTGGCGGCGGTGGTGCCGGTAGTGGAGGAAACAGTAGCCATCGGTATCTCCTAGAATCGAGTCAGGCGTGTTTTTGACGGATACCGCCCCAAGCACACCCAGCTACATTTTTCGTGCCAGCTCAGATGGTCGCGTCGAGCAGACCGCTGCGACCGTCTGCCAGGCTCTGCGCCAACTTGAGCGCGGCCTCGGTTGGCAACTGACGAATGATTTCACCGCTGTCCGTAGCGATGACCTTGACCACGACGGCATGCGTCGAGTCGTCGATGGAGAATTCCAGGTTGCGCTGTGCGGTATTCACATGCGCCTGGAGGTCCTTCACCGCTTGTTCCAATTCGGCCCGCTCGGGAGTCACCGACTCGACCGCGGGTTCATCCTGCTTGACCTGCCGGGCAGGCAGGGAGGCGGCGCTCGCTGGCGCTGACGTGGCGGCAAGAGGCAATCTTGCAGTAACGCTCATGTCCATGTTTGATCACCCCGAAAATCAAAAAACGGAAGGGCGCGTGGGCACCCTTCCGTCAGTCAGCCAGGGGCCGTATTACTGAAGCAGCTTCAGTACGGACGATGGCAGCTGGTTGGCCTGGGACAGGATCGCGGTGGATGCCTGCTGCAGGGTTTGCTGCTTGGTCAGCTCGGCGGTTTCCGAAGCGAAGTCGGCGTCCTGGATACGGCTACGAGCGGCCGACGAGTTCTCGGAGATGCTCTGCAGGTTCGACACAGTGCTGTCGAAACGGTTTTGCACCGCACCCAGGTCGGCGCGCTGGGCGTCGATGTTGGAGATGGCCTTGTCCAGTGCAGCGATTGCGTTCTGAGCGTTGAATGCAGTGGTGATGTCGGTTTCGCTGACCGAGGTGAGCTCGGAGGCCTTGCTGGACGAAGCACCGGCAGTACCGGTGGCGAACAGGCCGGTAACACCTACACCAGCGACCGAGTAGCCTTTGGACGAATCAAGCGAGACAGCACCGGTGGCGATGAAGGTGTCTGCAACGCCTACCGCAGTGCCTGGAGTACCGCTAGCGTCTTTGGTAGCTACCGTCACGTTCGCAGCAGCGGCGGCGGCACCGGTGACGGTGGTATCAACGCCGAACACGATATTTTCACCGGTGTCGGATTTGACCGACAGCGTGCCTGCCTTGCTGTCGTAGTTGACACTGATACCCAGTTTCGCCGCGTTCGAGTTCAACTGATCGGCAAGCGAGGCGGTATCGGTCACGCCAACCATGCTGACGGTTTCGCTGCTGCCGACCTTCATAGTGAAGGTTGCCGGAGCGGCTGCGGCACCTGCGCCTACGACGAAAGATGCCTCGGTGCTTGCCTTGGCGGTCAGACCGGGTACTGAACCGTTAAGCTGGCTGGCGATAGTCTTGGCTGACGCTTTGGCGTCGATGGTCACATCTTTGGTCTCACCCCCGCCTGTAACCTTGACTGCACCACCTGCAACCCCGGCAGCCGACACGGCTACACCGATACTCTTGACCTGCTGCGAACCGATAGCGTTGGCAGACACATCGCCCAACGTGACGTTGATGGTTTCGTTGGCATTGGCGCCGATCTGGAAGGCGGTGGAACCGAACGAGCCGTCGACCAGGTTGCGACCACCAAAGGTGGTGGTGTTGGCGATACGGGTCAGCTCGGAAGTCAGCTGGGTGTACTCGGACTGCAGCGAAGTCCGGTCATCGCCGCTGTTCGAACCGTTCGCCGACTGCAGGGCCAGTTCACGCATACGCTGCAGGATGTTGGTGGATTCCTGCATCGCGCCTTCAGCGGTCTGGGCGATGGAGATACCGTCGTTGGCGTTCTTCACTGCGACCGACAGGCCGTTGATCTGGCTGGTCAGACGGTTGGAGATCTGCAGGCCGGCGGCGTCGTCCTTGGCGCTGTTGATTTTCAGGCCCGAGGAAAGACGGGTCATCGAGGTGCTCAGCGCATCGGAAGCCTTGTTCAGGTTTTTCTGAACGGTCAAGGAAGCGGTGTTGGTGTTTACGGATAAGGCCATGACAAATTCCTCGGGGTTGTTAGCTGTGGCTTCCGGCCCTGGCGAGCGCCGGGTGTGGCCTAGAGAACCTTCGTAGTAGTTATCGTCGGTTCAGCGCTTTGCTTGAGGGCGATTGCAATGTTTTTTCGCCTTCAAGCCGCTGTAGCCGGAAAAAGCAAGCGTTGGCTTGATCTCTCTTGATAACTGTTTCGTCCGAGGAAGGGGGAACTTGAGGGGAATGGACAGCGATAGCGCGAATTTCTGGCGTCAACGGATCAACGGTAGCAGTGACCCGAATCGCGTCACGGTTGCCGCCGTGTGCATGCAAGAGCGCGGCGAGCCCGGACGCGGCTTGCGCCGCTGCTACAGGGGATTGCGGTATCTGTAGCAGCGGCGCAAGCCGCGTCGGCGGGCAACGCCGCATTTTTAGCAGCGGCGCAAGCCGCGTCGGCGGGCAACGTGGTATCCGCAGCAGCAGCTCAAGCCGCGTCAACGGACAACGCCGCATTTGTAGCAGCGGCGCAAGCCGCGTCTGGGGGCAACGCGGTGGATCAGGGGCGGTAGATGAGCGCCGAGCCCCAGGACAGGCCGACACCGAAGCCGCTCAGGGCAACGCGCTTCCAGGCGGAGTCGAGAATGTGCTTTTCCAGCAGTAGCGGGATACTGCTGGACACCGTGTTGCCGGTTTCGACCATGTCCTTGATGAACTTCTCCGGCTCTTCCTCGAAACGCCGGGCTACCGCATCGACGATCGCCGCACTGCCCTGGTGGATGCAGTAGGCGTCGACGTCGGCGCTGGTCAGGCCCGACTCATCGAGCAATTCGTGCAGATGCGCCGGGACTTTCAGCAGAGCGAAGTTGAACACCTGCCGACCGTTCATGAAAAACACGCCATCGGTGACCTTCAGGTGTGGGGCGCCGGAACCATCGGTACCGAACTTGGCCTTGCCCAGCTGCCAGGGCGCGTCCTCGCCCATCCAGGTGGCGGTGGCCGCGTCGCCGAACAGCATGGTGGTGTTGCGATCCTCGGGGTCGACGATCTTGGAGTACGGGTCGGCGGTGATCAGCAGGCCGTTCTTCAAGCCAGCCGCTTCCATGAAGCCCTTGAGCGCATAGATGCCGTACACATAGCCCGAGCAACCCAGGCTGATGTCGAACGCCGCAACGTTGGTCGACAGGCCGAGCTTGTCCTGAACGATAGCTGCGGTGTGTGGCAGGCCCTCCTCGTCCCCGTTCTGGGTGACGACGATCAAGGCGTCGATGGACTCGCGGGACAGCTGCGGATTGCTGGCGAACAAGGCGTTGGCCGCTTCCACGCAGAGGTCGGAGGTTTCCTGGTCGTCGGACTTGCGCGGCAGGAAGGCCGAACCGATCTTGCCGATGATGAAATCTTCATCCTTGGCGAATTTGGCACCTTGGGCGTAGTTGTCCAGGCCTTCGGCAGGCACGTAACTCGCGATGCTTTTTATGCCAATCATTGTGGCTTCCCAATACAAAGGTAGCTGGAGGCCATTACGCGGAGCGTTTGCGCAATGCCATCGAAAAGGGTGTCAGGCGGCGTCGGCCCAGGTAAGACGGCGCCACTGCTGCCAGAAACGAAGCAGCTGCAGGCCGCTGATTCAGCGGCCCGGCAATACATAAGTGTGAAGATGCACGATTCGACCCATTGGTCACACAGGTATTGTGCCATAGGCGGTAGGAAATGGCGCGCGGTGGGGTCGTGCGAGACGGGGCCTGCGCCCCGCAGATCAGAGTTTGTTGAACAGACTCAGCTGGGAGATCTTCGCGAAGGCCAGCTGCGAAGCCTGCAGCATGGTCTGTTGCAGACTCAAGGTCACCGATGCGGTGGCAAAGTCGGTGTCGGAAATCGCCGACTGCGTGCTCTTGTTGGCCAACGCCAGGCTGACGTTCTCGTCGTTCTGGATAGCCAGCGAGTTGAGCCGCGCACCGATCTGCCCACGAGAGATGTCGATGTTCTCGTTGGCGCTGGCCAGGTTGCCCAACGCCGAGTCGGTGGCGTTCTTCAATGCCAGCGCGGATCTGGCGTCGGTCACCGGTAGCTCAAGGGCTGACTTGAGCTGATGCAGCGTATCCAGCACGTTCTGGGTCTTGTGGCTGTTCGCGTTGACACTGAAGCTGTCGCCCGCGCCAGCCTGGCCCGAAACATTGAAGGTCACCCCCGCCGCCGTGATCGAGCTGCCAGCGGCACCGACAACCACTGCACCCTTGCCGATGGCTTGGCTGGAATCGGTCAGTGGTTGGGCGTAGACCTCGTACTCGCTGTCGCTGGTGAACTTGATCACCGCCCCGCCAGCCGGGAAAGCTGCGGAATAGCGATCGGCATCGGTCACGTTCGCGCTGGTCAGCTGCGCCGTGGAGGTGTTGGCCGCGTTGCGCGTCGAACTGATGCTGTCCGGCTTGCTGCCCAGGCTGAACGTGCGCCCTGCCATGTCGGCATCGGCAACGGTGCCCAGCGCGCTCTGCTTGGCCGCCACGTCGATGTCGAACTCCACACCGTACAGGCTGATAGTGGTACCACCGTCGGCCTTCGGGTCAAAGGTGCCGTTGCCAGTGACCTGCGAGGTCACATCCTGGTTCTTGCTGTTGGTGAGGGTGAACTGGGTGCTGCTGGTGAACGTCAGCTTGTACGGCTGGCCGTCGGTGAACGCCTTGTTGTAGGTGGTCAGCGATTCGAGGCGGCCATCGGACACGGTCAGCAGGCCGTCGTCCACCACCGGTGCGGTCATGGTGGTTTGCGTACGGCTGGTGTTCACCGCTGTTTCCAGGATGCCGTAACCGGTGTCGTTGGTCGCCAGTTGCAGGGTATCGGACACCTGCAGGCTGAGCTGGGTCTGGTCGCCCTGGTAGGTATAGCTGCCGTCGCTGTTCTGCACATAAGGCGGCGTGCTGGTCTTGGATCCGGAGAACATGTACTGGCCGTTGGCATCCTTGGTGTTGAGCAGGCCAAGGACGTTTTTCTCGATCTCGCCGATTTCGCTGGCAATCGAGGTGCGGTCGGCATCGCTCAGGCCGCCGTTACCGGCCTGAATCGTCAATTCCTGGGCCCGCTGCAAGGCCGTAGTGATGCTGTCGAGCACACTCTCTTCCTGGGTCAGCGAGTTGGTAACGCTGGTCATGTTGCCGCTGTACTGGGTCAGCAAGCTGCTCTGCTGCTGCAGTTGCAACAGTTTGGCGGCACCGACCGGGTCGTCTCCGGCACTCTGGATGCGATTGCCCGAGCTGATCTGCGCCTGGGTCTTGGCGGTGTCCGAGAAATTCTTGGAATAGCCGGTCGCGCTGGTCTCGAAATACTGAGAAGTGGAAATTCGCATGGTCGACTATTCCTTAGAGGGCGTTGATCAGGACGCTGAATGTTTCCTGCGCAGCCTTGATGATCTGCGAGGACGCCGTGTAGTACTGCTGGAACTTCACCAGGGAGGCGGCTTCGTCGTCCAGATTGACACCCGATACCGAGTCGCGGTTGGTCTTGGCCTGGGTCAGCACCGCACCGGTGGCCTTGGTGTCGACGGTGGCCTGGCTGGCCTTGGCGCCAACCCGCTCCACAAGCGATGCGTAGGCACTGGTGAAGCTCATGCCGGGGTTGCCCGCCGTGGCGCCAACCGTGGCCTTGGTCTGCAACGCCAGCAATTGCGTGGCATTGCGGTTGTCGGACTTGCCATCGGCGTTGAACGACACGGTGTAGCTGTCGTTGACCGCAGGGGTGCCGCCCACGGTGGTGTCGAAACTGAAGGTGAGCTGCTTGCCGTCGGCGCCGTTGACGGGCTTGCCGTCGGCACCTACCACCGGCACGGTCAGGCTCAGGTTGTTGCTCTGGCCAGGCACGATGGTACCGCTGCCAATACTGGTGCCTGACGCGTTGAACAGACTGTAGCTCTGCGCACCGTCGGTGGTCTTGCCGAACACCAGCTTGACCGGCGACGAGGTTTCGATGCCGCTCTGCAACTGGCTCAGGGCCGTGCCACTGTAGATGTCCAGCTTGCTGCCCAGCACCGGCTGGGTGAAGGTGCCGGTGCCCGAGTTGCCGACGGTCGCCGTGCCGGTGAGCGGCGCGGCAAAAGCCAGCTTGTTCGAATCGGTGAGTGTGGTGGTGATAGCGCTCGCGCCGCTGCGCGTCGGTGTGACGACGAAGCTGTCGCCGCTGGCAACCTTGCCGTTCAGGCCCAGGGTGACACCGTCGATCACGGGTGCAGGATTGCTGCCCAGGTCGAAGCTGCCCATCGAGGTGCCGTCCGAACGGGTCACGCTGTAGGCGGTGGTGCTGCTGAACTTGACGTTGTAGTCGTAGATGCTCAGCTTGCTGGAGTCGGCAACGGTAACGCTCAGGTTGCCCGAACCTGCGCTGTTGGTGGACGCCGCCAGGCTGCGGTTGGCCGTGGCGGTGGCGCTGTTGATGCTGGCGAATACCGACGAACCGAAGTCACCGTTGAGGTCGATACCCTTGCCCAACTGGCCGTTCAAGGTGTCGCTCACGACAATGGCGGTGCGCCCCAGCTCGTTGATTGCCGGGTTCAGCGCATCGCTGCGAAAGCGCAGCAGGCCGCCGATCTCGCCGCCGGTGGTGACCGAAGTCACGTCGGTGCTGTAGCCCTGATACTGGATGGTCAGGCCATACTGGCTCTTGTCGGCCACACCGGGTGTGGCCACCAGCGAATTGGCCGAGCTGCCGGTCACCAGCGACTGCCCCGAGCCCAGGTAGACGTCGTAGTTGCCGTCACGCTGCTGCACGCTCACACCGACCAGCTCGTTGAGCTGGCGAACGTTTTCGTTGCGCGCATCGAGCAGGCTGTTGGGCGTGGAACCGGTGCCCGACATCTCGGTGATCTGCCGGTTGAGTTCGGCGATGTTGCCACTCAGCTTGTTGACCTGGCCGGTCAGGGTGGTCAACGACGCATTGATGCTGTCGTTCTGCTGGCTGAACTGCGACGAAATCGAATTGAAGCGATTGCTCAGGGTTTGCGCCTGGGTCAGCAGCAGTTGCCGCGACGAGGTATCGCTCGGGTTCGCCGCTGCGGTCTGCACGGCGGAAAAGAAGCTGCTGAGCACGGCGCTGATACCCGTGCTGCCATCGGACAGCAGTTTGTCGATGCTGTTGATCTGGGTGCTGTACGCGCTCGCGTCGTTGCTCAACGCAGTGCTGGTCTGCAGTTGGGTATCCATATAGCTGCTGTAGATACGGCGCACGTCGGAGATCGTGGTGCCGGTGCCCAGATAGCCCACGCCGATGTTCTGCAAGCCACTGGCAGTGTTCACCACCGACTGCCGGGAATAGCCCGCAGTCGCGACGTTGGCGATGTTGTTACCGGTGGTCGCCAGGGATGCCTGGCTGGACGCCAGACCGGACAGCCCAATGGAGATCAGATTCGACATGGGTTCAAACCTTATAGATTCGTGGTAGCGCTGGTGCTGCTGCGAGCGTAGTTCTCATAGCCTTGCATCTGCTTGGCGATGGAAGAGATCTTGCTGGCGTAGTTCGGGTCGGTGGCGTAGCCGGCCTTCTGCAGTTCCTTGACGAATTGTTCGGGGTTGTCCGCGGACTTGACCACGCCCTGGTAGCGATCGTTGTTCTGTAACAGGCTGACCAGGTCGTGGAAGCTGTCTTCGTACGAGGTGTATGAGCGGAAATCGGCGGTTTCCTTGACCATCTGGCCGTCGCGGAATTCGCTGGTGATCGCGCGGGCGTTCTCGCCTTTCCAGTTGCCGGTGGCCTTGATGCCGAACAGGTTGTGGCTGCTGCTGCCGTCGTCGGCGCGCATGATCGATTTGCCCCAGCCGGTTTCCAGCGCCGCCTGGGCGACCAGCACCTTGGGGTCGACACCGATGCGAGCAGCGGCTTTTTCGGCCATCGGCAGCATGGTCGCGATGAACTCGTCGGACGAGGCGAACGCGCGCTTGGCCGGGGCCAGGGGCGGCTGGGCGACGCTCTTCGCCAGGCTGCTGCCCTCGACCGCAGCGCCACTGCGCACGGTCTTGGCCAGGCTGTTGAGCGGTGCATCGGCCGCAACGTTGATGAGGTTCTTGCTGCCGCTGGCTGCCCCTGCTTCGGTGGCCGCCGACGGCACGATGCCGGCCACCAGACGGTCGGCAAGCTTGCTGGGCAACGACAGCCGACGCTGGTTGAGCAAGGCCATGTCGTTGTGGCCGACGCTGCCGGCGGCCTTGGCATCGGCCGAGGCGTCGCGAGTGGCACCCAGCGGCTTGTTCAAGCTGTTGTCGGCATGGGCGAACGGGTTCGCGCCGGCACGGGCCACGCCCTTGGTCTTGGACAACTGGCGCATGAGCACGTCCTGCAGGCCGATACCGCCACCTTCCTTGGAGAGGGTCACGGACAGCTGCTGGTCGTACATCGACTGGTACTGCTTGGTGGTTTCGGTGTTCAGCGGGTTGTCCTTGGCCAACACGTCATTTGCCGAACGCATGGACTTGAGCATTTCACCGAGGAACAGCGACTCGAATTCCTGGGCCACCTTGCGCAGGTTGGCCTCGCTGTCGCGATCCCCGACTTTCAACGAGCTCAGGCGATTGAGGTCTGTGTAAGCCCCCGAATCCCGTGTTCCCGATACTCCACCATTCGGCATTTCCATCAGCTGTTACCTCAAATCACGATCAGGTCGGCCTGCAATGCGCCGGCCTGTTTCAGGGCTTCGAGAATGGCCATCAAGTCACCGGGCGCTGCCCCCACCTGGTTGACCGCGCGGACGATCTCGTCGAGCGTGGTGCCAGGGCCAAACTTGAACATCGGTTTGGCTTCCTGCTGGGCGCTGACCCGCGAACGTGGCACCACCGCCGTTTCGCCACCGGACAAAGGCCCTGGCTGGCTGACGATCGGGTCTTCGGTAATGGTCACCGTCAGGCTGCCGTGGGTCACTGCCGCAGGCGATACCTTGACGTTCTGGCCAATCACGATGGTGCCGGTGCGCGAATTGATGATCACCTTGGCCACCGCCTGCCCTACGTCGACATCGAGGTTCTCGAGGATCGACAGGTAGTCCACGCGCTGGCTGGGGTCGACCGGAGCAGTGACGCGCACCGAGCCCCCGTCAATAGCCTGTGCAACTCCCGGGCCAAGAAGCTCGTTGATCTTGTCGACGATGTGCTTGGCGGTCGTGAAGTCCGAGCGGTTGAGGTTCAGCGTCAGGCTGTTGCCCTGATTGAAGCCACTGGGCACGGCACGCTCGACGCTGGCACCGCCAGGAATCCGTCCTGCCGACGGCACATTGACGGTGATTTTCGACCCGTCGCGGCCTTCGGCGTCAAAACCACCGACGACCAGGTTGCCTTGGGCGATGGCATAGACGTTGCCATCGATACCCTTGAGCGGGGTCATCAACAGGCTGCCACCGCGCAGGCTTTTCGAGTTGCCGATGGACGACACGGTGATATCGACCACCTGTCCCGGCTTGGCGAACGCCGGCAGGTCGGCATGGATCGACACGGCGGCAACGTTCTTGAGCTGCACGTTGCCCGAGCCCGGCGGCACCTTGATGCCGAACTGGGAGAGCATGTTGTTGAAGGTCTGCAGGGTGAATGGCGTCTGCGTGGTCTGGTCGCCGGTGCCATTGAGGCCCACGACCAGGCCATAGCCGATCAGCTGGTTGGTGCGCACGCCGGAAATGCTGGCGATGTCCTTGAGGCGCTCGGCCTGAACGCCGAACGCGGCGGACAACAGCAGGGCAGCGGCGATCAGGTGTTTGAAGTTGAGCATGGACGGGCGCACTCAGAAAGGAAACAGTGGACTGGCAAAGAACCGGTCGAACCAACCCGGCTGACTGGCCTCGGCAAACGAACCGGTGCCCGAATAGGTGATGCGCGCATCGGCTACCCGCGTCGAGGACACGGTGTTGTCGGTGGCGATGTCATCGGCGCGGACCAGACCGGAAATGCGCACCAGCTCTTCGCCGGTGTTGAGCGTCATCCACTTCTCCCCGCGAACCGAGATGATGCCGTTGGGCAGCACGTCGGCCACCGTGACCGTGACCGAACCGGTCAGGCTGTTGTTCTGCGCTGCCGCCGCGGTGCCGTTGGTGGCGCGAGTGCCGCTGTAGCCTGCATTGAGGCTCAGGTCGCCACTGCCCAGCGGGTTGTTGGTGTTCACACCCGCTCCGAACAGCGAGGTCAGGCCCAGGCTGTTGTTGCTGTCCTTGCCGACCTTGGAGTTGGCGCTCTTGCTGGCACTGGTCCGCTCGTTGAGGGTGATGGTGATGATATCGCCCACGCGGAACGCCTTGCGGTCGCTGTACAGGTTCTGCTCGAAGCCGGCCTGGTAGATCGAGCCATTGTTGGCGGCGGCAGGCATCGGAGTGCGCGGCAGCACCGGGGCGTAGTACGGGTCGTTGGGCTTGGCCGGCGGCGCGACGCAACCGGTCAGCAAGGCCATTCCACTCAGGGCAAGAACAATCGAGACACGACGCATGACACAGACCTCACGGTGTAGCCGGCGCACGCGGCGCCCAGGTAGCTTGGGGATTACGGATGGACCCGAATTACAGGTTCTGGGTCAGGTTCTGCAGCATCTGGTCGGCAGTGGAGATGACCTTGGAGTTCATCTCGTAGGCACGCTGGGTGGTGATCATGTTGACCAGCTCTTCCACAGTGCTCACGTTGGAGTTTTCCAGGGTGTTCTGCAGTACCGTACCGGCGCCGTTCAGGCCGGGCGTTGCCACTTGCGGCGCGCCGCTGGAGGCGGTTTCCAGGAACAGGTTGCCACCGATGGCCTGCAGGCCGGCCGGGTTGATGAAGTCGGCGGTCTGCAGGTTGCCGATCACCTGCGAAGCGGCGTTGCCGGCGGTGGTGATGGACACGGTGCCGTCGGTTCCTACAGTGAAAGTCTGCGCTTCGTTGGGAACGACGATGGCAGGTTCCAGCGCCAGGCCCTGGGCGGTGACGATCTGGCCGTCGGAGTTCAGGTGGAAGGTACCGTCACGCGTGTAGGAAACGGTGCCGTCAGGCTGCATCACCTGAAAGAAGCCGCGACCGTTGATAGCCATGTCGAGCGGCTGGTCGGTGGTCTGCAGGCTGCCGGCGGTGAAGTTCTTCTGGGTGCCGACAATGCGCACACCGGTACCGACCTGCAGGCCCGACGGCAGTTCGCTGTCCTGGGTCGACTGGGCACCGGGCTGACGTTTGATCTGGTAGAGCAGGTCCTGGAATTCGGCGCGATCGCGCTTGAAACCCGTGGTCGACACGTTCGCCAGGTTGTTGGAAATCGTGGTCAGGTTGGTGTCCTGAGCCTGGAGGCCGGTCTTGCTGACCCATAGTGCTGGAAGCATGTGTCTTCTCCTGGAGCGCCTGGTTTACGGCGCGATCGCTACGCTGGAATTAGATTTGCAAGACCCGGGCCATGGCCTCGTCGCCTTCTTTGGCGGTGCTCATCATCTTGATGTGCAGTTCGAACTGCTTGGAGAGCGCCAGCACGGAGGTCATTTCCTCGACCGCATTGACGTTGCTCGCTTCCAGGAAGCCGGACTCGACGCGGACCGCAGCGTCGGCAGGTGCCGGTTGGCCGCTGGAGGTGTGGATCAGACCGTCCAGGCCCTTGGTCAGGGTTTTCACGTCCGGATTGACCAGCTTGATGCGGTCGACCTGGGCCATGACGTTGGGGGCCTGCCCCAGACCACGAATACTGATGGTGCCGTCCATGCCGATTTCGATTTTCTCGTCGGGCGGCACGGCGATCGGACCGCCGTTGCCCATGACCGGCAAACCATTGCCGGCGCGCAGCACACCGAGCGCGTCGACGTTCATGCTGGCGGTGCGGACGTAGGCTTCGCCGCCGTCGGGTGTCTGTACGGCGATGAAGCCGTTGCCGCCCACCGCGACGTCCAGGTCCCGGCCGGTTTCCTGCAGCGCGCCGCCACTGAAATCGGTGGCCGGACGTTCGGTCAGGGCATAGGCCCGCGAAGGAAAGGTATCGCCGAACACCGGCATGGAACGCGCCTGTTCGAGGTCACGCTTGAAGCCGGTGGTGGAAATGTTGGCCAGGTTGTTGGCATGCGCCTTCTGCGCCAGCGCGTTCTGGCTGGCACCGGTCATTGCCACATAGAGCATCTTGTCCACAGTTGTCTCCCTCGACGGGCGAATGCCGTCTACTGCTGTACTGAGAGAGGTAGAGCAATATGCGGGCCAACTTTGCCAATACGGCTACAGCCCCTCTAGGACGGGGGTTGCAGCGGTGCGGCCGAAGCGGACTGAAAGCTTGACGCCGAAAAGTCGGCGCCGGATTGCCGCTAGCGGCAACGGGAGAATGGATTTACGTCGCGACATCAGGGCGAGGCTCGACGGCGCCGTGTTCAACGACGGCAGCCGGCGTTGCTGAACGGCCCGGCGAAGCGACGGTAATGCGGGCCAGGGTCGACCTGACTGCACAGGTAGCGGCCGCTCGCCAGGCTCTGGTAGGTGTACCAGGGCGCGGGCGCCGCCACGGCCATCGCGCAGGTTGCGGCGATGGCCAGGGCTGCACACAGACACCGGATCACTGCCCTGCCCTCATCAGGTCATCTGGATGATGGTCTGCATCACGGTGCTTTCGGTGGAAATGGTCTTGGCGTTCGCCTGGTAGTTGCTTTGCGCCTTGATCAGGTTCACCAGCTCGGCCGTCAGGTCGACGTTGGAGTCTTCCAGCGCCTGGGACTGCAGGTTGCCCATGACACCGGTATCGGGCGTACCGATCACGGCGGTACCGGAAGCGAACGACTCCTTCCAGTTGGTGCCGCCATTGGGCGCCAGGCCTTGCATGTTGGCGAAGCTGGCCATGGCCACCTGACCGATGACCTTGTTCTGGCCGTTGGTGAAGTTGGCGAACATGTTGCCCGTGCCGTCCACCGACAGACCGGTCAGCTCACCCGTGGCGTAGCCGTCCTGGGTCTTGGCCGAGGTGGCCGATGCCGAGTTGTATTGCGTGGTCGCCAGCATGTCCAACGCCACGCCACCGGCATTGGCCGTCGCGCCGTTGGGTGTCCAGGTTCCATCGGCGCCACGGGTGGAAGGCACCCAGCCGGCGAGGTTGAAGCTCTTGTCGGCGTTGATGCCCAGGCCACCAGGCACGTTACCCTGAGCGGGCACGATGAGGCTGCCGTCGGACTTGAAGCTCAAGGTATTAACCAACGGCGTGGTGGCCGTCGGATCGGACGGATTGCGACCGTCGATGGTGGTGTGCATGGTCCAGCTGTTGGCCGTGGCATCCTTGACGAAGTACTGGTTCATCTGGTGGGCGTTGCCCAGGCTGTCGTACACATCGGTGTTGAAGGTGTAGTTGTAGCTTTTGACGTTGCCCGGGTCGAACGGGGTAATGGTCGCCTGCGGCGCGCTGGAGTTGAGATTGACCGTTTCGGCGATTTTCGAGGTCGCCTTGGGCTGCAGGTTCGCGGAGTCGATTTTCAGGTTGGTCAAGACGCCCGTCTGCACTACGCCGTCCTGGGCGTTGTAGCCCTGCAGGTTGTTGCCGCTCACGTCGACGACGTTGCCGTCCTTGTCGCTGTAGAAGGCACCGGCACGGGTGTAGAGCTTCTGGCCACCATCGTTGAGCACGAAGAAGCCGTTGCCGTTGATCGCCAGGTCGAGGCTCTGCCCGGTCGAGGCGATGTTGCCCTGGGTGAACTGCTGCGACACGGCAGCGGTGGTCACACCGCTGCCCACGCTGGTCTTGCCGGCCGTGGCGCGAATGGACGCGGCGTACTGGTCGGCGAATTCCGCGCGCGAGGATTTGAAGCCGGTGGTCGCGACGTTGGCAATGTTGTTGCCGGTGACGTTGAGCGCCTTGTTAGCTGCCGAAAGACCGCTGAGGCCGATATTGAAAGTCATGCTGTACTCCTGCGCCGGACGAAGCGGCTCAAATTCCGATGGTTTGGACTTTCGACAGCGCAACGCTACCCAGTCCAGCGAGGTTGAGGGTCAATTCACCGCCGTTGGTGCCCATGGTGACGCTGTTCACCGTGGCTGGAAGGTAGGTGCTCATGGCCGTGGCGGTACCGTCGACGGTGGCTGCAGCCTTGAAGGTGTAGGTGCCGGCAGCGGCAACCGCGCCGTTGCTGTCCTTGCCATCCCAGGTGAAGGCGGCGTTGCCGGCGGACTGGCTACCCAGATCGATATTGCGCACAAGGTCACCTTTGGCGTCGTAGACGCCGACCGTGGTGTTGCTGCTCGACGAGGTCAGCGCCACCGAGCCGGTGAGGCCCTTGGTGGGGTCGACCACGGCGGTATCGGTCTGGGCGATGACCGAGCGGCCGACCAGCGACGAGGCCTGCAGCGCCTGGGACGATTGGTAGTTGTTGACGATGGTGCCCACCGACGCATTCAGGCTCTGCATGCTTTCCAGGCTGCTGAACTGCGCCAGCTGAGCGACGAACTCGCCATTGTCCTGGGGATCGAGGGGGTTCTGGTTCTGCATCTGGGTCACCAGCAGCTGCAGGAACGCGTCCTTGCCCAACGCACTGCCGGCGGTGCCGGTCGAGCTGTCGGTGCTGCTGGTGGTCTTCTGCAATGAGTCCAGGACCGAGGCGCTCACGCCATTGTTAATGCTGGTAGTCGTCATCTGCGCTCGCCTCTATCACTGACCCAGGGTCAGCACCTTCTGCATCATGGTCTTTGCGGTATTCATCAGTTCGGCGTTGGTCTGGAAGGAACGACTGGCCGAGATCATGTCGGCCATTTCCTCGACCACGTTGACGTTCGGGTAGTAGACGTAGCCATCCTTGTTCGCCGCCGGGTGATTGGGCTCGTAGCGCGCTTCCAGATCGCTCTGGTCCTCGACCACGCCGGTGACCTGCACACCCTGCCCCGCCGAATCCTGCTCCTGGAACAGCGAACCGCTGTCGCCGGCCTGCTGGCCCTGAAGCATGGTGGCGAACACCGGATGCCGTGCGCGGTAGGTCTGGTCGATGCTGGACGACACGGTTTCGGCGTTGGCGATGTTGCTCGCCACGGTGTTCAGGCGCGTGGTCTGCGCACTCATGCCGCTACCGGCAATGTTGAAGACGCTGGCAAGGGACATGGCTTAATCTCCGCGAAGGGCCGATACCAGCCCTTTGAACTTGCTGTTGAGCAGGGTGAAACTGGCCTGGAAGTTGACCGAGTTCTCGGCGTAGTTCGACTGCTCGATCTGCGCATCGACGGTGTTCTGGTCCAGCGAAGGCTGCGTGGAAATGCGGTACTGCAAGGTCTCGTCGCCCGAGCTGAAGCCCTGGGCGGCGATGTGCTTGCTGCTGGTGGTCTGCAGGCCGAAGGCACCTTTGCCGTTCTGCTCGTTCTGCGCTGCCAGCACCGAGGCGAAGTCCAGGTCCCGAGCTTTGTAGTTGGGCGTGTCGGCGTTGGCGATGTTGTTGGCCAGCACTTCGGCGCGCTTGGCGCGAAAGCCCAAGGCCTGCTCGTGAATGCCCAGCGCTTTGTCGAAACTGATGCTCATGTTGGTACCTATGCGGCAGACCAGATGGTTCGTGCAGGATAGATAGCAATCAGTGTGCCAAGTCTCAAAAAGCCCGTCCCATGCGGGTTGCGGGCCTATCAGGCGTTGGGTGATGCCAGAAAAGCGGCAAGAAATTTCCGCTGGAGGGGAAAAGCGGCAACGCTGGCGCCAGAAAAATTGCCGCCCGTGCGCCTTGTTCGCACGCCTGGGTGAAGGAGGCGCGCCAGGCGCAAGGTCACTTGGCCTGGTAGATGATGCCGGGGCTGCACTGCACCATCTGATACAGCTCGGGCAAGCCGTTCAAGGCTTCGGATGCACCCAGGAACAGGTAGCCGCCCGGCTTGAGGGTGCCATGGATACGGGTGAGGATGTCTTTCTTGACCTGTGCGGAAAAGTAGATCAGCACGTTGCGGCAGAACACGATGTCGAACTTGCCCAACGCCGCATAGCTGTCGAGCAGGTTGAACGCACGAAACTCGACGCGACTGCGGATGGGCGCCTTGACCGCCCAGCGCCCTGGCGTCTTGGGATCGAAATAGCGCTGCAGGCGCTCCTGGGAAAGGCCGCGGCCGATCGCCAGGCTGTCGTACTCACCACTCTTGCAGTTGGTCAGCATGCTGCCGGACAGGTCGGTGGCAACGATCTGCACGCCCGATTTCAGCTGTCCCAGGTTGCTGCGCTCGAACTCGTCGATGGTCATCGACAGCGAATAGGGTTCCTGGCCGGACGAGCACGCCGCCGACCAGATACGCAGGCGTGCGCCGGGGCTGGCCTTGATGCTTTCGGGCAAAACCTTGTTCTTCATCACTTCGAAGGGATAGGTGTCGCGAAACCACAGGGTTTCGTTGGTGGTCATGGCGTCCACCACCTGCTCGCGCAGACCGCTGCGCGGCTGGGTCTGGATACGCTGCACCAGTTCGCCCAGGGACTTGATGCCCTGCTGCTCCATCAGCTTGTTCAGGCGGCTGGCAACGAGGTACTGCTTGTTCTCGCCCAAGAGAATGCCACAGGCTTTTTCCAGGAAGACCCGGAACTGATCAAAATCCAAATTACCCGTAGACACGGTGCCGCCTCTTGCTGGTTCGGTAGGCCGGGCGCTGGCGCCCGGCATTCATACTGCTGCCTTGATGCGATCGACGACCCGTGCCGCCAGGTCGTCGGGGCGGAACTTGGCAAGGAAATCGTCGGCGCCGACCTTCTTGACCATGGCCTGGTTGAACACCCCTGACAACGACGTATGCAGAATGATGTGCAGCTTCTGCATGCGTGGGTCGCTGCGGATCTCGGCGGTCAGCGTGTAGCCGTCCATCTCCGGCATCTCGATGTCGGAGATCAGCATGAGGAATTCCTCCTCTGGACGCTTGCCCTCGTCGACCATCTTGCGCAGGTATTCCAGCGCCTGGCGGCCGTCGTTCAAGGCCACCACTTCTACCCCCACGGTCTGCAGGCAACGGGTCACCTGCTTGCGTGCCACCGATGAATCGTCGACGGTCAACACGCGCAGGGAAACGGCCTTGCTGTGCGTCTCCTCGTCGACCACGCCAACCGAGATCGCTTCGGAGGTCGGCGCTACTTCGGCGAGGATTTTCTCGACGTCGATGATCTCCACCAACTGGTTATCCACGCGGGTGACGGCCGTCAGGTAGTGATCGCGGCCGGTGCCCCTGGGTGGCGGATGGATCTCTTCCCAGTTCATGTTGACGATACGTTCCACCGAATGCACCAGAAAGCCCTGAATCTTGGTGTTGTACTCGGTGATGATGACGAAGGTATCGGTCGATGCGACAAGGCCCGCAGCACCCGTGGCCATGTCCAGATCGAGGATCGGGATGGTCGCGCCACGGATGTTGGCCACGCCGCGAACCACCGGGTTGGACTTCGGCAATACCGTCAGTTTGGGGCATTGCAGCACCTCCCTGACCTTGAAGACGTTGATCCCGTAGAGCTGCTTGCCATTGAGGCGAAACAACAACAGCTCCAGGCGATTCTGCCCAACCAGCTGCGTGCGCTGGTTCACCGAATCCATTACACCCGCCATGCCCAAACTCCTCTTGCGACCCGCTCGATATCGGCACGGGCCTTGCTATTAGCACTGCATGAACGCAAAAACGACAGTTTCTCGACACATCGCCGCGTATTTATTCTGGGCCGTTGCCACGGTGGGTGGCGCGGTGCTCGGCAGTGCGGCGCGCGCCGACAATGTCACATTGCCCGAACAGCTTATCGGTGTCACCCAGGGTTTTCTTGAGTTCACTGTTGAAGATTATCTGGCGACCTCGCAAATCCAGGGCCGCTACGAGATCGAAGTGAACAATCTCGACCCGCGTCTGCGCATGCCCGGTTGCGACCGGCAACTGTCGGCCAGCCTGGAAAGCCCGGCGCAACCCATGGGCCGGGTGACCGTGCGAGTGCGCTGCGAAGGCGCTGCGCCGTGGACGGTATTCGTTCCGGCGCAGGTCCGGCTGTTTCGCGAGGTGGTGACCACCACTCGGCCGTTGAAGCGCGACAGCGTGTTGACGGAGGCCGACGTGGCGTTGCGCGAACGCGACGTCGGCGCGATGGGTCAAGGCTTCCTGGTCTCGCTGGACGAGGCCGTGGGCATGAAGCTGATCCGACCGACGGTGATCGACCAGGTGCTCACGCCGGTATTCCTCGAACAACAGGCCCTGGTGCTCAAGGGTGATCAGGTGGTGATCATTGCCCGCAGCGGCACCCTGGCGGTCCGCATGCCGGGCGAAGCGCTGGCGCAGGGCGGCATGAGCGAGCAGATACGCGTACGCAACCTGAACTCCAAACGGGTGGTCAAGGCGCGCGTCACCGGGCCTGGACAAGTGGAAGTGGCGATGTAAAAGCTGGCCGGCGAACCGGAGTTTTCCTACACTAGGGGCCTACACGGGCCCGTAGCCGCGGCATCGGGCATTTGCGAAACAGCGCCTAAAGTTAATCGGGATTTGGCCGAAAACAAGGCAAGCGTCCAAATACCCAGAGGTTCAGAACAATGGTTATCGACTTCAACCGAGTGGGCAACTCGCCGTCAGTGCAGGGTACTTCGCGTACCAGCCCTGCCAAGGAAGTGGCCGCCGACACGGCCGTGCCAAGCACGCCCGCCGTGAAGAGCGGGGAACCGGTCACCTTGAGCGATCAGGCCCAGCAAATGCAGAAAATCACCGACAAGCTGAGCGATCAGCCCACTGTCAACAGCGCCCGCGTCGCCGAGCTCAAGCAGGCTATCGCCGAGGGCAGCTATAAAGTCGACAGCGAGCGCGTTGCCAGCAAAATGCTCAATTTCGAAGCCCAGCGCTAGCCCAGTCTAGGCGCCGGGGTTTCTGGACGCGTCAACGCCAGGGCTCACCATGCACGATCAAACGCTGTTGCAGCTGATTGAAGAAGACCTCCCGTACGCAGGGCAGCTGCTCGAGCTGCTGCGCGACGAGTCGCTGGCGTTGCAAAGCCGCGACATGGAGCTTCTGGAAACGATTCTGGCGCAGAAGCAGTCGTTGATCGTGTTGCTCGAGCAGAACGGACGCCGGCGCAGCCACCTGCTCATGCAGCTCGGCCTGTCCGCCGATCGCGACGGCCTGCAGGCACTGGCACGCCAGTCGCACCTGGGCGATGCGTTGCTGGCCCGGGGCGATGCGTTGAGTCAGTTGCTCGCACAGTGCCAGGCCATCAATGCAGAGGTGGGCCAAGGCATCGTGCGCCAGCAGGTGGCGACCGCCAACCAGATCCGCATACTTACTGGCGCCGAGCCACCGTCGCTCTACAACAGCCGTGGCTCGACTGCGCGAATGGCCACCTACCGCGCCCTCAGCCAGGCCTGACCTGTGTGTTCCCCGGAGTAGACCAGAACGTGTCAAACGCATCGAACGTGGAAGACGCACCGCAACCGCCCAAGGTGCTTGCCACACCCCTGGAAGTCGCCGCCAACCTGCGCATGCTCCAGGAAAGCCACGACCCCCTGATCATCACTTTTCACGAGCGCACCCTGCGCTGCCAGAGCTTTCTGGTGGAAGTGGACCGGGACAACCTGCGCATAGTCCTTGATGAAATGATTCCCCGCGAAGGCGAGAAATACCTGGAAGCAGGTGAAGGGTTCAAGGTCGAAGGCTTTCATGACGGCGTACGCGTTGCCTGGGAAAGCCATGGCAACTGGACCATCACCCAGAAGCAGGGCAGCCGCTGCTATGTCGGCGCGCTGCCTGGCCAGGTGGTCTACCACCAGCGCCGCAATGCCTTTCGTGCCGCACTCAAGTTGTCGCAACTGGTCGACGTGGAAATCGCTGGCAGTCGGCTGAAGAGCACCCTGGTGGGCAAGCTGCTGGACATCTCGGCCCATGGCTGCAAGCTGCGCTTCGAGGGCGACATCGCCGAGCGGTTACAGCTGGGGCAGATCTACGAGCGCTTCAGCGCCGGCCTTCCCTTCGGCGCCATGAATACGGCGGTCGAGCTGCGCCATCTGCATTTCGAGGAGCGCATCGACACCACTTTCGTGGGCGTGCGCTTCCACAATATCCCGGGGCTGATGCAGCGGCAGCTCGAGCGCTTCGTGCATCAGTTGCAGCGCGACGCACAGCGCTTCGACCGGGACGATTTCTAAACCCGGGCCGCGCCTCGAGTGCGGCCCGGCGGCACCCTAGCCAGCCTTGACCGGCTCTTCTTCGGCAGGTTCGGTGTTCTGCATCTGTTCCTGCACCATGTGCTCATCCACCCGCGGGTCCAACGCTGCGGCCAACGGCGAGTTGGCGGCCGGCATGGCCACGTGATGCAACGGTGCGTCGTCCACGACGTGCAGGTTGGTCACTGCCTTCGGCCTGATCCGCCATACCAGCACCACGGCGAAAAAGCTGAAAAAGGCATACAGCATCTGGCTGCCGAACTGCTTCATCAGCACCCCTGCCACCAGTGGGCCGATACAGGCGCCCACACCGTAGGTCACCAACAGCATGGCGGTCAGCGAAACACGCCGATCGGCCTCCACATGGTCGTTGGAAAACGCCACGGCCAACGGGTACAGCGAGAACTGCAGCAGCGACACCAGAAAGCCGGCGGCGAACAGCACCTCCAACGGCACGGCCGGAATCAGCGCCAGCGGCAGCGCGGCAATGGCGATACCGACTGCCACGCAGCGGATCAGCAGCGCACGGTCGTAACGGTCCGACAGCCAGCCCAACGGCCACTGCACCAGCAACCCGGCGAAAATGCACGAACCCATGAACAAGCCGACCTGCTCGGTGCTCAAGCCCTGTGCCGAGGCATACAGTGGCGCCAGACCGTAGAACGAGCCGACGATCAGGCCTGAGCCCAGCACGGTGCTCAGTGACTGCGGCACACGACTGATGAAGAAGCGTGGCTCCATCGGTGCCGGGTGCATGGGCGCCGGGTGAATGCGCCGCGTCAGAGCCACCGGCACCAGGCACAGGGCGAAGCACAGCGCGACCAGCATGAGCAGTTCCAGCCCCAGTTGCGGATGCACCACCAGAATCAACTGGCCCAGCACCAGGCCCAGGTAGGAAGCGATCATGTAGCCGCTGAACACCGCTCCGCGCTGCTTGCTGTCGGCCTGCTCGTTGAGCCAGCTTTCGATCACCATGTACTGGCACATCATGCCCAGACCGACGATGACCCGCAGGAACAGCCAGGCTGGCAGGTAGTTCACCAGGCCATGGCCCAGCACGGCGGCGCCGACGATACCGGCGCAGGTGGCATAGGCACGGATATGGCCAACACGGGCGATCAACCTGTGGCCGATCTTGCCGCCCAGGGCCAGGCCGAAATAGTTGGCGGCCATCAGCGCACCCACCCACAGGCTGTCGACCTGCTCGGCCGACAGGCGCAGGGCCAGGTAGGTACTCAACAAGCCAGAGCCGATCAGCATCATCAGTGAGGCGAAGTACAGGGCTCGAAAGTTTTTCCAGATTTGGCGCATTGCAGGTCCGCGGTAAAGGGTGTCGGAACGATCGGTTCACAGGCAACGCCCTTTTCCGCCACCTCGGCTGAGCGCGGCGGGGAAAATCGTCACCTGCATACAAGCTGTTGCAGGATCAAGCCTGGGCCGCCAGCACCCGGCGTTCCCAAGGAGTGATTTCGTCGAAGAAACTCGCCAGCTCCAGGGTCTTGGTCGCAATGTAGCCTTCGATGAACACATTGCCGAACAGTTCCCTGGCCAACGGGCTGCGCTTGAGACGCTCCAGGGCCGCATGCAAGGTACATGGCAACGACAATTCTTCGGGCACGGCAAGGTCGCCCTGCATGGGCTGCGAGGGCTCGAGCCGGTGCTCGATGCCGTGCAGGCCGGCGGCGAGGCTGGCGGCGATGGCCAGGTAGGGATTGGCATCGGCGCCGGGCAGACGGTTCTCGACCCTGCGGGCGCAGGCAGCGCTGGCCGGTATGCGCAACCCGGCGGCGCGGTTGTCATGGGACCAGCAGGCATTGTTGGGCGACGCATAGGGCTGACACAGGCGCTGGTAGGAATTCACGTTGGGCGCCAGCAGCGCCGTGAAATCGGCCATGGCCGCCTGTTGCCCACCGATGAAGTGACGGAAGGTGTCGGTGGGCTGGTCATGGGCATCGTTGAACACGTTCAGGCCAGTGTCCAGTGCCACCACGCTCTGGTGGATGTGCATCGAACTGCCAGCCACCCGTGCCAGCGGCTTGGCCATGCATACCACGCTCAACCCATGCTTGAGCCCGACTTCCTTGAGCAGGTGCTTGAACAGGAAAGTCTGGTCGGCGAGCAGCAGCGGATCACCATGCAGCAGGTTGATCTCGAACTGGCTGACGCCCATTTCGTGCATCACTGTGTCGCGCGGCAGTCCCAGCGCTGCCATGCTGCGATAGACCTCGCTGAAAAACGGCCGCAAGCCGTTGTTGGAGCCTACGCTGAACGCACTGCTGCCATCCTCGCGTCGGCCATCCAGGCCGATCGGCGCCTGGAACGGCAGTAACGGGTCGGGATTGGCGGCGAAGACGAAGAATTCCAGCTCGGTCGCTACCACCGGGGCCAAGCCCAGGCGCGCATAGCGTGCAACCACTGTCTTGAGCAGACCGCGGGTCGACAGCGGGGATGACCCGCCGGTCAACTCCTCGGCATCGCAGACCACCCAGGCACGGGGCGGCTCGCTCCAGGGCAGGCGCTGCAACCGAGTCAGGTCGGCCACCAGTGCGACGTCGCCGTCGTCGGCGCCGTAGTAGCGGCTGGGCGGATAACCGCCCATGATGCATTGCAGCAGCACGCCGCTGGCCAGTTGCAGACGACGACCCTCCAGGAACCCTTCTGCCGTCATGACCTTGCCTCGCGGTACGCCATTGAGATCAGGTGTGACGCATTCGATTTCATCGACACCGCTCAAACGCTCGGCGACCGTACGCAGTCCTTCGCTACTCATTTCTCTGCCCTTGACGCTCAATGCCGTACTCGGCGATGTACACAAAATACGCAACGCAGCGGGCGGGTGACAAGCCACCTGCGGGAAGCGTTGCGAACAAGTCGCTTGCCGATAGCGTAGCGCCAGTACACAGTGTAGTGACTTGGATCCAAGCAGCTCGATGCTGCGCCTTGTTCGTCGGCTCGGCGAACAGCAGGAATGATACACATGGACGTTTTGGCTGCACTGTTTTACCCGCTTGAACCGCGTCTTCTCATGCTTTGCAGCGATACCTCACGGAGCGACTCGCTCGAGCGCTGCCTTCACCACCTTTCCCTGCCCGTCGAGGGCCTGCAGCCGGACTTGCAGCCGACATTCGACTACGAAAAGAGCCGGCACAAGGCCATTCTCGTCGAGCCTGCCCGTGGCGAACGACAACAGGGCGTCCGCTGGGTCGACGACATCCGTCGAGGCAACAGCTGGGCGTCGGTGCTGGTCGCCCTGACCGGCGCCGACCCCGCCATTCGCCAAGCCTACCAACACGCAGGGGCCGACCACGTGCTGCGATTGCCGGGCCCGGAGCAGGAGCGCGAAGCATTCTATCTCGCGCTGTTCCAGAACCCCGACTACTGGAATCTGGCCCCACCGGTGCTGGATCCCGTACGTCTGTGCCTGGAAGACGCGACGCGACGCCTGGACCTGACCTTTGTGCAGGTTCAGGTGGTCCTGGCGCTGCTCTACGCCCCTCATCACCAGCTGAGCTTCGACGATCTGGCGCAACTGCTGGGGCTTAATATGCGCACCTACGACGTGCGGGTGGTGGAGAAATTCGTCAGTCGCCTGCGCAGCAGCATTCGCCGAGCCTTCGGCACCCATGTCATCCAGAGCGTACGCGGCACCGGCTACCGCCTGATTCGCGGCTGCATCTCGCCCCCGCCCATCGCCTTTCGCTGAAAAGCGTTTTTCGACTGACCGATGGCCATTGGCGATTTTTTCAAAGCGTACTAGCCTTGAATTGATAGAGAAATTGGATCCAGCACCACGTTTTGAAGGAACGACCCCATGCCTACGGACCTTGGCAACAAATATTCTTCCGTCTATACGCAGCTCTATACGGCCCATCAAACAGCGGATGATGCGCAGCTCGCACACGGCCGCTGGTGGTTCAACGACATCGACCGAACCCTGACCCAGAATGGCATCAGCGTGGCCTTGACGCGCACCGAGTGCTCGCTGCTGAGCCTGCTCGCCTTCAGCAGCGAGCGGGTGGTCAGCAAGGAAGCGCTGATCGCCGGACTGGGCAAGAACCCCAGTCAGTACAACGGTCTGGAAATGTCCCTGAGCCGCCTGCAAAGCAAGTTTGGTCAATGCAGCGGTGGCGAACGCCTGATCCGCTCGGTACGCAACCGCGGCTATTGCCTGGCCCAGGTGGTGCGTTCGGCGTATTGCCCAAGCTGGAAATCGCCGGGGGGCCAGGCTGCCGAGCCCCCCTGCTCTTCCTAGCGTTCGCGCAGGGCTTCCTTGGCCCTGTTCAGCGGCTTTATCAAATAATCCAGCACTGTCTTGTGGCCTGTGGTGATGTCGACCGTGGCGATCATGCCGGGGACGATGGCAAACTTCTTCCCGGCCTTGTTCTCCAGCGTGTCGGAATCGGTGCGGATGAACACTCGGTAATAGAACACCTCGGGTTTCACTTCATCCTGGATGGTATCGGGCGAGATGGTCACCACCCGGCCGTCGAGCCCGCCGTAGATCGAATAGTCATAGGCGGTGATCTTTACCTTGGCTTGCTGGTCGGGATGAATGAAGGCAATGTCGCGCGGAGAAATTCTCGCTTCGATCAGCAGGCGCTCGTCCAGCGGCACGATCTGCATCAATTGGCCATTGGGCGGCACCACGCCGCCGATGGTGGTGACCTCGATGTCCTTGACGATGCCGCGCACGGGCGAGCGCAGAGTCAGGCGCGACACCGAATCGGAGCGGCCCTTGAGCACGGCGGTCAGGGTTTCCACATCGGCATTGGCCTTGGCCAGCTCTTCGCGAGCCCGCACCATGTAATCGGAACGGGCTTCGGTGAGCTTGAGCTCGAGTTCAGAGCGCTGCCGATTCAGCCGCAGTACTTCCACCCGGCTGGCAGCACCGGTTCTGGCCAGGTTTTCGGTGATCTGCAATTCGCTGCGCACCAGCCGCAGGGATTCGTTGATGCCGGCCAACGAGTCATCCAGGCCACGACGGCGAACGTTGTACAGCTCGGTTTCGGCCTTGAGCAAAGCCGGATAGGCGTCGAGCTCGGCCGGGAATTTCAGGGGCTTGAGCCCCACTTCGGCCTGCAGGCGGGCGACACTGGCCAAGGTCGCGCGGTATTTCGCCGCGCTCTCGCCGAAGTTGGATTCGGTCTTGGTCGGGTCCAGCTGGGCCAGCACCTGACCGCGTTCGACGATCGCCCCTTCGGTCACGTTCATCTCGGCCACGATGCCACCTTCGAGCGACTGGATCAGCTGTTCCCGCGAGCTGGGAATGACTTTGCCGGTGCCGGTGGAGACTTCCACGACCTCGAAGAAGAATGCCCAGACGAAGAACGCCAGCAGCATCGCCACCGCGACCCACACCACGCGGGTCGCGCGCACCACGGTGGAGTCGTCGACACCGTCCTGGTAATACGACTGGCCCGGCGCACCGTCTTCGCTGAGCAGCGGGATGCGCTTGAATTCACCGGAGCCCAGCACCTTGAAAGACTTGCCTGTATCCATTGCCCTGCCCTCCTTCATTGAGCCGCGCCCTTGGGACGCGACAGTCTGGCGATGGCGTTTTCCTTGGTGTCGTCGATCACCACCTGACCGTTGTCGACCACGATGATCCGGTCGACCAGGGCCAGCACGCTGGTGCGATGGGTGGCAACGATGATCGTGCGGCCCTGGCCCCAGGTCGCCAGGTTCTGGATCAGCCGGCGTTCGGTGGTTTCGTCCAGCGACGCGGTGGGCTCGTCGAGCAGCAGGATGTGCGGCTGGCGGATCAGCAGACGCGACAGCAGCAGCGATTGGCGCTGACCACCCGACAGGCCGAGGCCGCCTTCGAGAATCAAGTGATCCATGCCGGTCGGGCACTGGCGCACGAAATCCAGCGCGCCGGTGATTTCCAGTGCAGCGATGATCTCCTGGTCCGATGCCTGCCCGGCACCCATGATCAGGTTCTCGCGCAGGCTGCCGTGGAACAGCCGCGAGTTCTGCGTGAGCAGACCGATGTCACGGCGCACGTCGGCCGGGTCGATATGGCCCAGGGCAACGCCGTCGAGGCTGATGCTGCCGCCGCTCAGGTCCAGGCCGCCGGCCAGGGCCTGGAGCAAGGTCGACTTGCCGGCACCGTTGCGGCCAAGCACGGCGATGCGCTCGCCCGGTGCGATGCTCAACTCGTTGACGGTCAGTGCCGGGGTACGTGCCTCCTCGCTGTACTTGAAGCTGGCGCGCTTGAGCTCGTAGCGCCCGCCGATCACCGGCAGGTGCACGCGCTGGGCGCCTTCGGGGTGATCGACCGGCAGCAGCATCAAGCGGTTGAGGCCTTCGAGGGCAACCTTGGCCTGCTGCCAGCGGGTCAGCACATGGGTCAGCTGCGAGACCGGCGCCATCATCCGCGAGGCCAGAATCGAGGCGGCCACCAGGCTACCGGTGGTGAGGTCGCCGGCGATCACCATGGGCGCGCCGAACACGATGACGATGGCGAACACCGCGCTCTGCACGTTCTGCGTCCAAGCCACCAGGCCGTTGGTTAAAGTGCGCAAGCGCAGGCTGCTGTCGGCCGCCACGGCGTTGTAGTGGTTCCATTGCTGCTGGAAGCGCTGCTCGGCCTGCAGGCTCTTGATGTCGTCCATGCCCTGCACGGTTTCTACCAGCATGGCGTTGCGCAATGCTGACTCGCGCATGGATTCGTTGGCCAGCCGCGCCAGCTTGCGCTGGGCCATCAGCCCCGGCACCACCATGGCCACCAGCGCGCACAGCGGAATCAGCACCAGCGGCCCGCCGATCAGGTAGAACACCACCAGGAAGATCAGGAAGAACGGCAGGTCGGCCAGTGCCGTGGCAGTGCTGGAGGTGATCAGGTCACGCAGCGATTCGAGTTCGCGCAGCTGCGAGATGAACGAACCGGTGGACTTGGGCCGCGCCGAGTTGCGCAGGCGCATCGCGTGGCCGAAGACCAGGTCGCTGACGCGCAGGTCGGCGCGCTTGCCGAGCAGGTCGGTGATCTTCATGCGCATGATGCGCATGATGAAGTCGAAGGTGATCGCCAGCAGCACGCCGCCGAACAGCACGTACAGGGTGGGCAGCGATTCGGCCGGGATCACCCGGTCGTAAACCTGCATGGAGAACAGCACTCCGCCCAGGCCGAGGATGTTGGCCACCAGCGAGGCCAGCATGACGTGCCCGTAGGGCCTGAGGTCGCGCAGCACGATCTTGCGGAACCAGTGCTCGTCGTAGGGCTTGATATAGTCGTTGGTGCGCACGTCGCTGACCGGCCGGGCCGGACGCAGGATCACCGTGCGCAGGGCGTTGTCGAGCAGGGTCTGGCGGTCGATGCTGCTCTGCAGCCCTTGGTCGCCGCTATAGGCGATGCCGATCTGCTCGTCATCGCCGAGCACCTGGATGATGCCGACCTGGCCGTCCTTGAGCTGCACCACCAGCGGCGTGCGCCACTGGGTCAGGGTGGTGGGGTCGTAGCGGGCGAACTTGATCGTCAGGCCGGCCTGCCGGGCCATCTGCCGCAGGACGTCCTCGACGCTGGAATCGTCGGCACGCAGCGATGCGATACGCACGTTTTCCGCCGAGCACTCCAGGCGGTAGTGACGCGCCACACCGAGGATCGCGTCGAGCCAGACCCGGTAGTCCTGGCGCGAGAAGGCTTGCGCGGGTTGTACCGATTCCGCGTCCAGGGGCAGGTTCACGGCATCGTTCATGGCAGTATCTCCACGCCTTGGATGGTGCTTTGATCGATCCGGTAGGCACTGCGCAGGGCGCCAGTGCTGTACAGGCAGTCCACCTGCAGGCGGCGCAGATCAGCTTCGGTATTGGCCAGGTCGAAGCGCGACTGGTGGATCTCCTGCTCGGCGTTGAGCAGGTCGAGCAGTGGCCGCGTGCCCAACTCCAGGTATTGCTGGCCGTACAGCTCGCGGGCTTCGGAAATGCTGCCCTGGCGCGACTGCAGCGAGCCGAGCCGGCGGTCCAGGCTGGCAGTTTGCGCCTGCGCTTCGAACAAGCCCTGGCGCGCCTGCAGGCGGGCGGCATCTTCGGCCGAGTCGGCGGCAGTCAGGGCATAGGTAGCTGCGGCGGTACGCGCGGTGGTGGCACCGCCCTGGTAGAACGGCACGTCGAGGTTGATGAAGATGCCTGCCTGGGTACGGTCGATATTGGAATTGTTGCTGTTGTAGTTGCTGTCCAGGTAGTGGTTCACCGTGGGGTCGACCGACAGCGTCGGCAGCCCATCGGCGCGGGCCTGGCGAATGGCCGCCTGGGCCTCGACCCGTTGCGCGTTGGCTACCAGGATGCCGGGCAAGGCGTTCATGTCCGGTTCTGCAGCGTTGCAGGAGGCCAGCAGCGACGGCGGAAAATCGTCGTTGACGTCGAACGGCGCGGCGCGACCGACCAGGTTGATCAGGTTGGCTCGCCAGCGGTTGTACAGCGCCTGATACTGCAGCAGGGTGGCACGCGCGCCGTCTTCTCGGGACCTGGCCTGGACCACGTCCGAACGCGTGGCGGCGCCCATGTCGCTGCGCTGACGTGCCAGCTCGGCAATGCCGGCGATGCCCTTGATCTGCTCGCGAGCGACCTGCAGCAGGCGTTGATAGCGCTGCACCTCGATGTAGGCCTGGGAGGTGTCGCGTGCCACCTGATCGATGCTCAGCAGTACCTGCGCCTGACTGCGGGCGACGCGGGCCTTGGCGACGTCGACCGCACTGTCGACCTTGCCGAAGTCGTAGAGCATCTGCTTGAGCGAGATGTTCACCGCCTGGCTGGTGCCATTGCCACCGTAGGAACTGTCGAGACCACCACGCAGCCCGCCGGTGATGCGTGGATAGTAGCCGGCACGCGCCACGTTGATGCCTTCACCCTGCTGGTACAGGGTGCCGATCGCTTCACCGATGCTCGGGTGCCACTCCACGGCCAGGCGGACGGCCTGGACCAGGCCCAGCTGGGTGCCGGTGGCCGGCGTGGCCAGATCGGAATCGTCGAGCCTCGCCCCCGCCGCCGTTGCCGCGGACGCAATCGCAGGCCTGGCGACATTGCGTGGATGCGGCCGAGCGGTCTGCTCGGGGCGGGTTTCCAAGCGGCTCGGGCTGATGACCTTGAGCCCGGGTTCGAGGGTGTCTGCGGCATGTGCCGGCAGGCTGTAGAGCGGTGTGATGCCCAGTGCCAGAACGGCCACTGAAATATGTGTCGCCAAAGAGGTGCACTTCAAGCCAATCCCCCACTTCCTGTTCTTGATGGCACGCCCGATTCAGGCGGCGTGCGACTTCCTGCCGCGACGCCGGGCCCGCAGGCCCGACGCTGGTAGCGGGTATCAGACGACACTGATACCGCTCTGGACCCACAGATGGTGCGAGGGGTCCTCCTGGGGAGTGTAGACGTTGTACTGCACGCCGTTGTCCGTCTGTGTGGCGCCCGGCGCCCAGGTTGCGCCGGTCATGTGCACGGTGTCGTGGCTGTCGCCCAGGATCAGTAGCTTGTCGGTGCTGGCGTCGGTGACCGACAGCAGGTCGCTCAAGCTCAAGGTCAGATTGACCTTGCTGGACTGGTTCAGGTCGATGACCTCGATGTTGTTGATGCGTGCTGCCAGGTTGCTCAGGTCGATGTCGGCATCGCCACCGCTCCACTTCAGCGTATCGGTCCCGGCACCGCCGTCGACCGAGGCGAACGTCTGGTCGTAGATGACGATGGTGTCGTTACCGTCGTGACCGTGCAAGGTCAGCGCCCCGCCCTGGGCGCCATCGAGCAGATCATCGCCTGAAGTGCCTTGCGGGTCGTGCCGGTCGCTGCCGGCAACGGCAGCGTGATCGGCGCTGGTGTCGTCACTGGTAAACGACGCCAGGCGCGCGAAGGTGGCCGGCGTGGCGGCGTTGTTGAGGTTGATGGTCAGGGTGGCGGTATCGCTGGCTCCGGTGGGGTGGTTGAGTTGATAGGTGAACACGTCGGTCTGGCCAATAACGGCGCTGCCCTGATTCAAAGTCGGTGTATAGGCATAGCTGCCATCGGCATTGACCAGCAGCGCGCCATGGGCACCGGCAATGGTGACGCCGTTGACCCCAGGCAGAACGAACGCCCCGGCACTCAGCACGCTGAGCGAGGTGTACGAGGAACCCAGTACATCGGCGCCCGCCCCGGTCAGCAGGTTGCCCACCGCCGTGGTGGCGCTGCCGACCACGAAGGTGCTGGTGGACGTCGCCTCCTGACGTACTGCGGCGGTGTAGCTCGATGCCACTCCCAGGCCACCGTTGGTGACGACCAGGCGGTAGGTGCCGGCAGTCTGGTCCTCGACGCGCACACCCAGGCCAGCGCTGCCGATCGCGATCAGGTTGGCACCCGAATAGGACCCTACCTGAACATAGGTGCCGTTGGCCTGCAGCTTTGACAGCACGAAGTTGACCGGCGACAGCAGCGACAGGCCGCTGCCGGTGACCGACAAGGTCAGGTCGCTCAAGGTGTTCGGCGCCACGGTGAACGTGAACTCGCCGCGACCGCCGAGCAAGCTGCTGTCATAGCGACCGATCGTGGCCGTATTGTCGGTGAACTGACCGACCAGGCTCAACGCGCTCGCCGCCGTGTCGTTGATCGCGTCCACCAGCGTGGCGTTGGCGGCCAGGTTGTTGGGGTTCCACACCTCGTTGACGTTGGCGCTGTCGATGCGCACGTACAGATGGGCCGTCGAGCTCAAGCCATTGGGGTGCACCAACTGGTACTGGAAGTCTTCGACCTTGCCCACGCTGGCGACTGCCCCGCTCGGGTTGTAGGTGTACTTGCCGGTACTGTCGATGGTCAACTGGCCGTACAGGCCCTGCACCATGGTGCCCGCACCGGCCGTCACGTAGGTGCCGTTCTTGAGTACCTGCAGCACCGCACCGTTGTCCGGCCCGGTGCGGTCAGCCAGGCCGTTCACACCGGGATCGGTGATGACGTTGCCGTCCAATGGCGCCGGGGTTCCGGTGAACTGGGTCAGGCTGGTGGTCACGAACTGGATCTGCGTGGTCAGGCTGTCGAGCAGCGAAACCAGACTGCTGGCGACCGTCAGGCGATAGTTGCCGGCCTGCAGCAAGCCGATGTCGGCCTGCACCTGGTTGGTCCCCAGCCCGATCAGATTGAGCAACTGCGGATTGGTCGTGCTGTTGGCCAGGGTTACCCAGTTGCCGGCGGCGTTCTGCACCTCCAGAGCGAAGGCCGAAGCTGGCAGCACACCGAGCAAGGCGTTGTTGGTCACTGTGATCAACGGGTCGGTCACGGTACCGGCAGCCACCGTGAAACCGAACGCCTTCACCTGGCCCAGCAGCAGGCTGACACTGGTGTTGGTGTAGTCGCTGGCCACCGTGACTGGCGTGATGTTGACCGTAGCGGTTGCCAGGTTGTTGGAGGCGATCACTGGCTCGTTGACGTCGATGTCCGGTGCCACCACAGCCGCGCCGCCGCTGACGTTGCCGCGCCCGTCGGTGAGCGTGACACTCAAGCGCTCGCCGTTGATCTGCGCGGCGTTCAAGGCCACGGTGAAGGTGCCATCAGCCCCCACGGTGACCGGCGCCACGTTGAGCACGACGCCGTTGGCTGCCTTGACGCTGACCGTGGCGCCCGGCTCGCCGGTACCGCGCAGGGTCAGGCCATCGCCCGCCACTACCAGCCCGGTGGCCAGGCTCGGTGGGGTCAGGTCCGGCGCGGTGGTGGTGGCCGTTGGCGAAACGTTGGCGGCGGCATCGGCCTGGCTGACGGTCAGCACCTGGCTGTTGATCTGCGCGGCATTGAGGGTAACGCTGTAGGTGCCGTTGGCGGCGACCAGCGCCGTGCCCAGCACGCTGGCGCCACTGCGCACGGTGACCGTGGCCCCCGCCTCGCCGGTGCCCGACACCACGGTGCCGCTGGCACTGATAGTGGCGGTTGGCGCAGCCGGTGGCGTGGTGTCGGCCACACCTAGTTGGCCCGCTGCGGACACGTTGCCGGCCGCATCGGTGAGGGTCACGCGCAGCGCGCCTCCGTTGAGCTGCGGCGCAGCCAGTGTCACCGTGAACAGACCCAGCGCATTCACCGGCCCCTCGGCCAGCAGAGCGTTGTTGGCCCCGTAGACCTTGACGGTGCTGTTGGCTTCGCCGACGCCGCTCAGGCTCACACCGCCGACCAGCAACAGTGCGGTCGGTGCGTTCGGCGCGGTGGCATCACGGGCCGTGAGTGTGGTGATCGGCGACGTCAGCCCGGCGGCATCAGTCTGCACCACGGTCAGTTGCTGACCATTGAGCTGCACGGCACTGAGGCCGACGCTGAAGTTGCCACTGGCATCGACCACGGCATTGCCCAATGCCACGCCGCCGACGCTGACGGTCACCCGCGCACCGGCCTCGCCCTGCCCGCTCACGGTGCTGCCATTGGTGGCCAGCGCGACGTTGACCAGCGCCGTCGGTGGGGTGGTGTCGAGTGCCAGGAACGGCGTGCCCACCGACACATTGCCGGCGGCATCGGCCAGCTTGACGCTGAGCAGTTGGCCATTGAGTTGCGGGCTGCTCAACGTGACCGCGAAGGTGCCGTTGGGCAGCACGGTGGCCGTGCCGATGGCAACCCCTGCAGCGTTGTAGACGGTGGCGATGGCACCGGCTTCACCGGTACCGCTGAGGGTCTGCCCGGCATTGCTCAGGCCGGTGATCACCGGTGCCACGGGTGCGACGATATCGGGCGCGGCGATGCTGACCGCCGTGGACACGTTCTGCGCGGCATCCACCTGCACCGCCGTCAGGGTACCGCCGTTGGCCTGGGCCACTGGCAGTACCACGGCGAAGCTGCCGTTCAAACCGACCACGCCAGTGCCTACCACCACGCCGGCGGCATTGGTGACCCGCACGGTGGCGCCTACCTCGCCCCGGCCGGTAACGAGCGTACCGGTACCGTTGACGTCCAGTGCGGTGATGGGCACTGGCGCGGTGCTGTCGACCGAGGTGTAGAAGGTCGCGATCGACGTGAGCGCGCCTTTGGTGGCGTGCAGTTCGAGCACCTGGCCGTTGGCCTGGGGTGGATTGAGCGTCACGGTAAAGGTCGTACCGGTGGTGACACCGGTGCCGAGCACGGTCCCGGCGGCGTTGCGCACCACCACGGTAGTGCCCGCCTCGGTGGTGCCGGTCAGGGTCACGCCGTTGCTGGTGATGGTGCTGACCTGCGGCGCGGCCGGTGGCAGCTCCACAGGAATGTTCAACGAGGCGATACCTGAAGGATTGCCCGCCGCATCGGTCTGGATCACGGTCAACAGCTGACCACCGAGGGCAGCCGGCAGCAGCGGCACCTGGAAGTTGCCATTGACGTCGACCACAGCCGTGCCAAGCACCACAGGGGTCTGCCCGACCAGCAACCCGACACTGACGGTCGCCCCGGCCTCGCCTTTGCCGGTGAGAACGGTGCCAGCGGCATTCACCACCAGTTGCGTGGCCAGGCTCGGTGGGGTGATATCGGGAACGGTCAAACGTGCCAACGCGGATTTGTTGCCGGCCGCATCCTGCGCGTACACCTCCAGCGTCCCACCGTTGAGTTGCGCCAGGCTCAGCGGCACGCTGAAGGTGCCATTGGCGCCGACCAGCACGTTGCCCAACGCCGCGCCCTGAGCGTTGCTCACGAACACCCTCGCGCCCGCCTCAGCCGTGCCGTTGAACAGCAGGCCGTTGGCGCTCAGGCCCAACCCTGTCGGCAGCGCCGGAGGGGTCAGGTCAGGGGCGTTGACGGTGACCCCGGCAGAGGTGTTCCCCGCAGCGTCGCGCTGGACCAGCAGCAAAGCTTCGAAGTTGGTCTGCGGGGTGCTCAGGGTCACGTTGAAAGTGCCGTCCGCGGCGACCACGGCGGTGCCCAGTGTCGCGTTCAGCGGACCGGTGACGGTCACCGTCGCGCCGGCTTCGCCACGCCCGGTGACGATACGACCGTCGGCGCTGACCGCCGTCAGGGTCAATGCCAGTGGCGCGGTGACATCCGGTACGGCAAAGTTGAACGGCAGCGAGACGTTGCCAGCCACGTCGGCCTGGGTCACGACAAGCACCTGGCCGTTGAGCTGAGCAGTGGCCAGGTTGACGGTGAAATTACCATCGACATCGGCAGTCGCCGCGCCGATCTGCACGCCCAGCACGTTCTTGACCACGATGCGCGCGAGCGCTTCGCCGCTGCCGGTCAGTTGCAGGCCGCTGGTCGATACCGCCAGGTTGACCAGTGCGGTCGGAGCCTGGAGATCGCTGGCAGTAATGGTGACCGCAGCGGAGGCGTTGCCGGCGGCATCGACCTGGCGGACGCTGAGCACTTCACCGTTGATCTGCGCCACGCCGAGCGTGACGCTGTAGGTGCCATCGGCGTTGACCGTGCCGGTGCCCACCGACACATTGAGGTTGTTGCGGATGATCAACTGCGCACCGGGCTCGCCGGTACCGGTGAGCAGCGTGCCAGTCGCGTTCAGCGCCAGAATGGTCGGCGCCGCCGGCGGCGTGGTGTCGCCGGCCAGCAGGCTGCCGGGGCCCGAGACATTGCCAGCCGCGTCGGTCAGCGTCACCACCAGCGACTGACCGTTGAGCTGCGCCGGCAACGTCACCTGGAAGGTACCATCGGCCGCTACGGTGGTCGCCGTGCCCAGGGTCACGCCTGCCGCGTTCTTCACCAGCACGGTGGCATTGGCTTCGCCCACGCCACTGAGCACGGTACCGCTGGCATTGAGCAGCAGTTGCGTCGGCGCAGCCGGTGGGGTCAGGTCCGGAGCGAAGATCGGGGTGCTTGCACCCACGTTGCCGGACACATCCGTCTGGGCCACGGTCAGTGGCTGGTTGTTGATCTGCGCCGGCGACAGGGTCACGACGAAGCTGTTGTCGGCTGCCACCTGGGCGCTGCCCAGGACTACCCCGGCGGCGTCGCGCACGGTCACCGTGGCGCCGGGCTCTCCCCGGCCGGTGACAGTGGCCCCGGTGGTGAGGTTGATTGCGACCTGGGTCAGCAATTCGGGCGCAGTGGTGTCCGGCGAATTGATCGTCGCGATTGGCGAGACATTGCCTGCGGCATCGGTCTGCACCAGGTTCAGGAGCTCGCCGGTGATCACCGCTGGCGTCAGAGTGACGCTGAAATTGCCCGCCGCCGAGACCGCGCCGCTGCCCAGTACGGTACCGTCCAGCCGGGTCACGCTGACCACGGCACCGGGCTCGCCCTTGCCGGTCAAGAGGCTCGTCAATGCGCCGTCATTGCTGATGGCGATATTGGTCAAAGGCACCGGTGCGGTGGTGTCGCCCGCCAGAATGGCGCCCGGCACCGACACGTTGCCCGCGGCATCGGTCAGGGTCACGCCCAGGGCCTGGCCGTTGACCTGCGCCTGGCTCAACACCACCTGGAAGCTGCCATCGAGCAGGACGGTGGCGGTGCCCAGGACGACGTTCTGGGCATTGGTGACGGTAACCAGTGCACCGGGCTCACCCGTGCCGGTCAGCACCAGGCCCTGGTTGATGACCGCCAGATCGGCCGGCGCTGCGGGTGGCGTACGGTCGCCGGCGAGCGTGACGAGGGGCAGCGAAGCGTTGCCGGCCAGGTCGGTCTGCACCACGCTCAAGGCCTGGCCGTTGAGTTGTGGCGTGGCCAGGTTGGCAATGAACACCCCTGTCACCGCGACCACGGCAGTGCCCAGCACCACGTTGCCAGGGCCAGTGATCACCACGGTTGCACCGGCTTCGCCGCGTCCGCTCAGGACCGTGCCGTCGAGGCTGACCGACAGTGCGCCAAGGTTGCTGGGAGCGGTCACATCCGGCGCTGTCAGTTGCGCCGGCAGCGAGGTCAGCGCGCCGTCGGCGGCCGTGACCTGGAGGATTTCGCCATTGAGCTGGGCAGCAGAAAGCTGCACCTGGAAGACGCCGCTGCCATCGACGGTCGCGGTACCCAGGACGGTCCCTTGCAGGTTGCGCACGGTGATCAGGTTGCCGACATCACCTTGGCCCACCAACTGCAGGCCATCGGTGCTGAGCACCAGTGCGGTCGGTACATCCGGGCCATTGGTGTCCGGTGTGGTGACGGTGGCGACGGTCGAAACGTTGCCGGCCGGGTCGGCCTGGGTGACGCTGAGCAAGGTGCGGTCGCCGGAGATCGGATCGAGCGTCACGGTGAAATTGCCGTTGCCATCGACCGTGGCCGTGCCGACCGCGACACCACCCACGCCGAGTACGGTGACTTGCGCGCCGATTTCGCCCTTGCCGGTCAGCAGCGCACCGTCGGCGCTGACCACAAGGTCGGTGACCGGGTTCGGCACCGTGGTGTCGGGCGCGACCACCAGAGTGGTCGACGAGACGTTGCCCGCCGCATCGGTGGAGGTGACCAGCAAGGTCTGGCCATTGGTCTGCGCCGCCCCCAGAACCACTTCGTAGCTGCCGTTGGGGGCGACCGTGGCGGTCCCCAGCACATTGCCCTGAGCATCGCTGACGATCACCGTCACCACGGTGCCCGGTTCCGCAACACCCACCACTGCCCCACCGCTGAGGTCGACGGCGGCGGTAGGTGCCACGGGCGGTGTGCTGTCCACCGCAGGCACCAAGGCCGTCGGCGAAAGGTTGCCGGCCGCGTCGGTCTGCGATACGGCGAGATTGCCGCCGCCCAGCTGCGCGACCGCGAACGGTACGGTGAAGGTGCCGGTAACGCCGATGACGACGCTGCCCAGCGCAGTACCGTCGGGCGCGAGCACGGTAACGGTGGCGCCCACTTCGCCGCGACCGGTCAGCTGAGTGCCATCGGCACTGGCCAGCAGATCGGTCAATGCGCCCGGCGCGGTCAGGTCGAGGGCCTGCACTTGCGCAGGCACCGAGACCAGCGCACCGAGGTTGGCAACCACTTCCAGCTGTTCGCCGTTGAGCTGCGGGCTCGACAACGCGACCGTGAAAGCACCGTTGCCATCGGCCACTGCGGTGCCCAGCACCACGCCGGTGGCACTGCGTACGGTCACGGTATTGCCAGCATCGGCCAGACCGCTCAGCTGCAGGCCGTTGCCACTGAGCAGCAGCGCGCTGGGTTGGTCCGGGCCGGTGCCATCGGGTGCGGTTACGTCCACGTCGTCCGACGCGTTACCCGCGGCATCTTCCTGTACGACGGTGAGCACGTCCCCTGGGGCGACGGTGGCAGTGAGGGTGATGAGGAAGCTGCCCGTGGCACCGACCACGCCGATACCGATGACGGTGCCGCCCGCGTCGCGCACGGTCACCTCGGCAGCCGGCTCGCCGCGGCCAGCCAGCAGATCGCCATTCGGGCTGATCACCAGCGCGGTGACCGGCGCAGGTGGGGTCGTGTCCAGCGCGAACAGCGTGGTGCTGGCGGACACGTTACCGGCGGCATCGGTGGTGGTCACCAGCAAGGTCTGGCCGTTGGCCTGCGCGGTGCCCAGGTCGACCTCGTAGCTGCCATCGGCGGCCACCGTGGTAGTGCCCAGGACATTGCCTTGAGCGTCGCTGACGATGACCGTGACCCGCGTGCCGGGTTCGGCGGTGCCGGTCACCAGGGTGCCGGCAGGATTGAGCACCGCTGCGGGAGCGTCGGGCAGCGTGCTGTCGCGAGCAACCACGGTTACAGCTGTGGATGGGTTGTTGCCGCCGTCCACCTGCACGGCACTGAGCAGCTGACCATTGGTCTGCGCGACGTTCAGCGACACGGTAAAGGCGCCGGTGACGCCGACCGTCGCCGTGCCCAGCACGGCGTTGTCGGGGCCCCGAATGGTGACGATCGAGCCGGCCTCGCCGCGCCCGGTGACCTGAGTGCCGTCGAGGCTGACCAGCAGATTACTGATCAGACCGGGCGGCGTGGTGTCGGCTACCGTGATCAGCGCGGGCAGCGATACCAGCGCACCGCTGGTGGCGATGACTTCGAGGGTTTCACCATTGGTCTGGGCCGCGTTCAGTGCGACCTGAAAATTGCCCGTGGCGTCCACCACTGCCGTGCCCAGTACCACGCCCGTCACGCTGCGCACGGTAATGGTGTTGCCCACATCGCCCTGCCCGCTGAGGGTCAGGCCGTTGCCGCCCAGCAGCAGCGCCGTGGGTTGATCGGGACCGTTGACATCCGGGGCGACCACGACGGTTGCCGTCGACACGTTGCGGGCCGCATCGGTCAAGGTGACATTGAGCACCTCGTTTTCGCTGGCGGCGCGCAGCAGCAGGACAGTGAAAATACCGTTCGGACCGACCGCTGCGGTGCCGAGCACGTCGCCGTTGACGGCGAGCACGGTGGCAGTGCTGCCGATTTCGCCCTGGCCAACCACGGTCAAACCATCGAGGCTGACGCCCAAGGCAATGGGCGCATCCGGCGCGGTGAGGTCGGCGGCGATCACGGTGATGCTGGTCGATGTGTTGCCGGCGGCATCGGTCGACGTGACCAGCAGCGTCTGGCCGTTGGTTTGCGGAAACGCCAGGTCGACCTGGAAGGTACCGTTGGCCCCCACCGTAGCCGTGCCCAGTACATTGCCCTGGGCATCACTGACCACCACCGAGACCACACTGCCAGGTTCTGCCTTGCCGATGACTGCCCCGCCCTGCGGCGTGAGCACCACATCGGTCGGGGCTGCCGGCGCCTGCAGGTCCGGTGCGTTCAGCGTGACGTTGGCGGAGAAGTTGCCGGCGGCATCGACCTGGCTGACCGTGAGCTGCTGTAGGTTCACCTGAGGATTGTTCAGCGTGATGGTGAACTGCCCGCTGGCATTGACGTCGGCGCGGCCCAGCTCGGTGTTGCCGAGCAATACGCGAACCGAAGCACCGGCCTCGCCGCGACCGCTGACCACCAGGCCATCGGCGCTGATGAGCACTTCGCTGAGCGCGGTGGGCGGGGTAATGTCCGGCGCCTGCAGCGCAACCGACACCGAGGCGTTGCCGGCCACGTCGGTCTGCAGCACGTCCAGAAGCTGGCCGTTGGCCTGGGGAGGATCGAGCACCAGACTGAACGTGCCATTGGCGGCAACCACGGCCGAGCCGAGCACGGTGCCGGCGACGCTGGTGACGGTGACGGTCGCACCCGCTTCGCCGCGCCCGGTGATCAGGCTGCCGTCGGCGTTGATGACAGGCGCCACCACCGCCAACGGTGCAAGGGTGTCGCGGCCAACCACACTGCCTACCACGGACAGGTTGCCCGCGCTGTCGCCGAGGGTGACCCTCAGGGTACCGCCGTCGATCTGCGGCGCGTCCAGGGTGATCTGGAACGTGCCGTTGGCGTTCACGGTGCCGGTGCCGACCTGGACGCCCAGGGCGTTGCGTACCACCACGTTGGCACCCGCCTCGCCGGCGCCGGTCAACACTGTGCCGACATCGTTGAGCACCAGCGCGACCGGCGCTGCGGGCGCGGTCAGGTCAGGCGCGATCAGGGTCACGCCCAGCGACAGGTTGCCGGCCGCATCGGCCTGGGTCACGGTGAGCACCTGCAGGTTGGTCTGGGCCGGCACCAGGTTGATCGTGAAGGTGCCGTCCGTGGCCACCGTGGCGGTGCCGACAGACTGGTTCAACGCGTTGCGCACGGTGACTTGCGCGCCTGCCTCGCCGTTGCCGGTAACCAGCGCGCCGTTGGCGCTGAGCTGGACGTTGGCAAGCAGGTCGGGCGCAGTGGTGTCTCCGGCAGTCAGCGACACCGGAATCGAGACACGACCAATCGCGTCACTGGCCTGCACGCTCAGCACTTCGCCGTTGCGTTGCGGGGCATCGAGCAGGATGCTGAACGTACCCAACGCATTGACCGTACCGCTGCCCAGCAGCACACCCGTGGTACTGGTGACACGAATGAGCGCCCCCGCCGAACCGGTGCCGGTCAGGATGGCGCCTTCCAGGGTCAGCAGCAGATTGGCCGGAGCGATCGGCGCACCGCCGTCCGGGCCGTTGACCTGCGCCGGCAGCGAGGGGTTGCCGGCGGCATCGGTTTCGATCACGGTCAGCACGTCGCTGAGGATGGCAGGCCGGTTCAAAGTAATCAGGAAAGTACCGTTCGCATTCACCGTGCCGGTGCCGAGCAGATCGCCGTTGGCGGCGGTGATGCGCACGGTGGCATTGGCCTCGCCCGAGCCGCTGAGCAAGGTGCCGTCGGCGCTGACCACCAGATTGCTGACCGCGACCGGTGGGGTGATGTCGGCTGCCAGCAGGGTGGCCGACGCCGAGGTATTGCCTGCGGCATCGGTGGCCGTGACGCGCAGGGCCTGGCCATTGGCCTGGGCAGACGCCAGGGTAATGGCGAAGGTGCCATCGCTGCCGGCAACGCCGCTGCCGATGACTTGGCCCTGGGCTCCGGTGATGCTAACGGTAGCACCTGCCTCGGTGACACCCGAAAGCAGCGTACCCGCCAGGCTCAGCGACAGCCCGGTAGGCACTGCCGGAGCGGTGATGTCGGCTGCCTGCAGGCTGAAGGTTGGCGAGACATTGCTGGCGGCGTCGACTTGCACCAGCGACAGCGTTTGCCCATTGAGTTGCGGACTGCTCAAGGTAACGCTGAAACTACCGTCCGCGCCAACCACAGCGCTGCCCAGCGATACGCCAGCGGCACTGCGCACAGTGACCGTGGCACCGGCCTCACCACTGCCGCTGACCAGCCGTCCGTCGCCGCTGAGCAGGACATTGAGCAGCGCGGTCGGCGCGGTGGTGTCCGGGGCGCTCAGCGGTGTGGCTGGCGAGGTGTTGCCCGCCGCATCGCTCTGCGTGACGGCCAACAGTTGCCCGGCTACCTGCGGCGTGTCCAGGCTGATCTGGAAGCGGCCATTGGCGCCTACCACGCCACTGCCGACGAGGTCGCCGTTGGCATTTCTGATCTGAACGGTTGCACCGATCTCGCCGGTACCACTGAGCGACGACCCGGTGCTGTCGAGTACCAGCGCAGCGGGCGCCAACGGAGCCAGGGTATCGCCTGCCTGCACGCTGACCACTGCCGACTCGTTGCCGGCCAGGTCGCGTTGCGACAGGGTAAGGGTCTGGCCATTGTTCTGGGCTTGATTCAGGTTGACGCTGAACAGACCATTTGCATCGACCACGCCGGTGCCCAGCACCACGCCATTGCTGGCGAACACGGTAACCGTGGCACCTGCTTCGCCACGCCCGCTGACCACCAGGCCATCGGCGCTTACCAGTGGCTGCAGCACGCTGCCGGGCAGGGTCAGGTCAGGTGCGGTCACAGTGGCCGGCACCGAACTGTTGCCCGCCCCGTCGACCTGGTTGACCTGCAAGCGCTGCGCATCTATCTGCGGCGGCGTCAGCGTCACACTGAACTGCCCGCTGATACCGACGATGGCCGTGGCAATCGCCACGCCGGCCGGGTTGAGTACGGTGACCGTGGCGCCTGCTTCGCCGCGCCCGGTGATCAGGCTGCCGTCATTGCTGATGACGACATTGGTCAGCGCCGGAGCTGTGCTGTCGATGGCGGTAAGCTGGCCGGGCAGCGAATTGAAGCCACCGCTGCTGGCCACGACATCCAGTTGTTCGCCATTGGTCTGCGCCGCGCTCAAGGTCAGCTGGAACGTGCCATCGGCATTGACCGTGGTGGTGCCCAGCACGCCAGTGGGGCCGCGCACGGTGATGGTATTGCCCGCGTCGGCAATCCCGCTCAGGCGCAGGCCGTCGGCGCTGAGCACCAGCGCGGTGGGTTGATCGGGCCCGTTGGCGTCGGGCACCGTCACGCTGGCGGGCAGCGAAACATTGTCGAAACGGTCGGTGAGCGTCACGCTCAGCACGGCGTTCTGTGCGACGGGTGTCAGGGTGACCAGGAAGCTGCCAGTCGGGCCGACGGTGCCGGTACCGATCTGCGTGCCTTGGGCATCGAACACGGTGACCGTGGCACCGACTTCGCCTTTGCCGGCCAGCAGCGTACCTGCAGGATTGACCGCAAGGTCGGTGGCCAGGTTGGGCGCGGTGAGGTCGGCAGCGATGACGGTGATCGAGGTGGACACGTTGCCGGTGGCATCGGTGGAGGTCACCAGCAGCGTCTGGCCATTGGTCTGCGGCGTGTTCAGGTTGACCTGGAAAGTGCCGTTGGCGGCGACGGTCGCAGTGCCCAGCACATTGCCCTGGGCGTCACTGACCACCACCGACACCACCGTGCCGGGCTCGGCCTGGCCCGTGACGGCCGAGCCTTGCGCGGTCAGCACGACGTTGGTGGGCGCGCTCGGCGCCTGCAAGTCAGGCGCAGTCAGGTTGACGTTGGCCGACAGGTTGCCGGCGGCATCGGCCTGAGTCACGGTGAGCGACTGCAGATTGATCTGCGGCGTGCTCAGGGTGACCGAGAAGCGCCCATCGGCGCCGACCGTCGCAGTACCCAGTTCGCCACCGGCACTGGTCAATACCCGCACGGTCGCCCCCGCTTCACCCACACCGGTGACGACCGCGCCGTTGGCGCTGATGGCAACAGTGCTCAAAGCGATGGGCGCGGTCACGTCGGCGGCGACCAGCGCCACCGGCAGCGACAGGTTGCCCGCAGCGTCCACCTGCTGCACATCGAGCACCTCGCCATTGGCTTGCGCAGGTACCAGATTGACAACGAAGCTGCCGGTTGCACCGACGACGGCGCTGCCAAGCACCGCGCCATTGGCTGCGGTCACGCTGACCGTCGCGCCCACTTCACCCTTGCCGGTCAGCAGCGTGCCCGCCACATTGAGCTGCAGGCCGGTCACCACGCCCGGTGCGGTAACGTCGGCGACAGGCAGCGCCGCCGAGGGCGAAACGTTGCCTGCCGCGTCCGTCAATGTCACTTGCAAAGTGGTGCCGGTCAGCTGCGCCGTGGTCAGGGTGATCTGGAACGTGCCGTTGGCGGCCACGCTACCGTTGCCGATGATCACGCCTGCCGCATCGCGCACGGCGACTGTGGTGCCCGCCTCGCCGACACCGTTGAGCACCGTGCCCAAAGCGTTCAGGCTCAAGCCCGACGCAGCCAGCGGAGCGGTGAAGTCCGGAGCAGTCACGCTGACCGCCGCCGAGACATTGCCACCCGGATCGGTCTGGGTGGCGGTGAGTACCTGACGGTCGATCAGTGCCGGGGTGAAAGCGATACTGAAGGTGCCATCGCTGCCGACCGTGCCGGTGCCGAGCAATTGGCCCTGGGCGCCGCGCACGTTGACCGTGGCACCGACCTCACCCGTACCGCTCAAGGTGCTGCCGTTCGCGCTGAGCTGGACATTGTCGAGGGCATCGGGTGGCGTGGCGTCCAGCGCCGTGAGCAGGGTCGGCACCGACACGCGTACGCCGTCGCTGGCCTGCACGCTGAGCAGCTCGCCGTTGTTCTGCGCCGGCGACAGGGTCAGGCTGAACTGGCCGGAGGCATTGACCACGGCCGAGCCGAGTACTGCGCCTTGCGCATCGACGACGGTCACGGTGTTGCCGGCCAGAGCAGTACCGGTGAGCGTCACGCCATCGAGGCTGATCACCAGGTTGCCGGGGGCCGCCGGCTCGTTGCCGTCCGGCCCGTTGACAGTCACGGGTGGCGACGCATTGCCGGCCGCATCGGTCTCGATCACGTTGAGGACGTCGCTCTGCAGCGCCGCACGATTCAGTGCAATGACGAAAATACCATTGGCACCCACGGTGCCGGTGCCGATCAGGTCGCCGTTGGCGGCCCGCACGGCGACACTGGCGCCCACTTCACCGGTGCCCGACAGCGTCAGGCCATTTGGGCTGATCGCCAGGTTGCCGACCGCAATCGGCGCGGTGGTGTCGGCGGCGACCAGGGTGCTGGCCGCCGAGTTGTTGCTGGCCGAATCGGTGGCCACGGCCTTGAGGCTCTGGCCATTGGTCTGGGCCGCGCTCAAGGTAATGCTGAAGGTGCCATTGGCTGCCACTGTGCCGGTGCCCAGCAGCGTGCCTTGTGCATTGGTGATGCGCACGGTGGCGCCCGCCTCGCCGGTACCGGTCAGCACCAGCCCGCTGGCGTCCAGCGCCAGGGCCGCCGGGGCGCCGGGCGCAGTCACATCGGCAGCGGTGACGAAGGTGGTCGGCGACACGTTGCCGCTTGGGTCGGTCTGGGCGGCGCCCAGTCGTTCGCCATTGACCTGAGCGCTGGCCAGGCCAACGCTGAAGGTGCCATCGCTGCCCACCACGGCGCTGCCAAGGACGGCGCCGTTGGCCGCGCGAACGGTGACCGTGGCCCCGCTCTCACCGGTGCCGGTCACGCTCAGCCCATCACGGCTCAGGAGCACATTTGTCAAGGCACCGGGAGCGGTGCTATCGGCAGCGGTGATCGCTACCGGCACCGAGGTCTGGCCGGCGCCGTCAGTCTGGGTGACCTCCAGCAACTGGCCGTTGGCCTGGGCCGGAGAGAGGCTGACCTGGAACGTACCGTTAGCCGCGACCACGGCATTGCCCAGCTCGACGCCGTTGGCACCGACCACGCGCACCGTGGCACCGGCCTCGCCCAGGCCGGTCAATACGGTTCCGCTGCCGTTGAGCTGCAAGGCACCGGGTGCGCCAGGCGCATCGGTGTCGGGTGCTTGCGCAAGAGCGATGGGCGAGCGGTTGCCGGCAGCGTCGCTCTGGCTGACGCTGAGGCTCTGGCCGTTGGTCTGGGCGGCGTTCAGGGTGACGCTGAACAAGCCGTCGCTGCCCACCGTTGCTGTGCCCAGCGCGACGCCGTTCGGCGCGAGCACCGTCACGGTGGCGCCGACTTCGCCGCGTCCGGTCAGGGTCAGGCCGTCGTTGCTCACGGCCAATTGCGAGAGCGCGGCCGGTGCGGTCAGGTCGGGCGCGGTCAGGTCGACGGCGGTGGCGCTGTTGCCCGATGCATCGGTCTGGCTGACCTGAAGCTGCTGGGCATTCAGTTGCGGTGGGTTCAAGGCGACGCTGAAGGTACCGTCGGTGGCGACGGTGCCGGTACCTATCACCGCACCGTTGGCGCCACGCACGATGACGCTGGCACCTGCTTCACCGCTACCGGTCACGGTAGCGCCGTTGGCGCTGATGGCAACGCCGCTCACCGGGTCAGGCGCGGTCGAATCGAGGGCGGTGATTTCGACCGGCACCGAGGCTTCGCCCAGCGCATCGGTGGCGACCACCGACAGCACTTCACCGTTGGTCTGGGGTTGGGTCAGGGTAATGACGAACGTGCCGTTGGCGGCTACGGTGGCCGTGCCCAGCAGATTGCCCTGCGGGCCGAAGACGTTGACGGTGTTGCCGGCGCTGCCGGTGCCGGTCAGCTGCAGGCCGTCGCTGCTCAATGCCAGATTGCCAGGCGTGCCCGGGCCAATCGCGTCGGGTGCCGTGATGAAGACCGGGGTCGAAACGTTTGCGGCGGCATCGGCTTGCACCGCGCTCAGCAGGTCGCCTTCGACGGCGGCCGGTGCCAGCGCAGTGCTGAAATTGCCATTGGCACCAACCGTGGCAGTGCCGATCACCGCGCCTGCAGCATTGCTGATGGTCACCGTGGCACCCGGCTCGCCACGCCCGGTCAGGGTCAGGCCGTCGGCGCTGATCAACAGGTTGGTGACCGCATTCGGCGCGGTGGTGTCCGGCGCGGTGAAGGGAACCGATGCCGAGCTGTTGCCGGCCGCATCCACGGCGCTCAACGTCAGTGCCTGGCCGTTGGCCTGGGCACTCGACAGGGTGATTTGGAAGGTGCCGTCGGCCGCGACCAGGGCGGTGCCCAGCACCGTGCCGGCCGCGTTTTTCACCGACACCGTGGTGCCGGCCTCGCCCACGCCCGAGAGCACGGTACCGCCGGCATTCAGCGCCAGGTTGCTCGGTGCCACCGGCGCTTCCAGATCAGGTGCGGTCAGGCCGACATTGGCCGAGGCATTGCCGGCGGCGTCCTGTTGACCGACGAGCAGCGCCTGGCCATTGGTCTGTGGCGCAGCCAGGGAAAGGTTGAAGGTGCCATCGGCCGCGACCACGCCGGTGGCCAGCACTGCCCCGTTCGCTGCCGTGACGGTGACGGTATCGCCCGGCTGGCCACGACCGCTCACCAGGCTGCCGTCAGCACTGATAGCCACTTCGCTGAGGTCCACGCCGGCGGTGATGTCCGGCGCCGTCGCCGGTACCGCAAGCGAAGGATTGCCGGCCGCATCGGTCTGGCTGACGCTGAGCACTTGCCCATCGGCCTGGGCCGGGGAGAGGCTGACAACGAAATTGCCGGCGGCATTGACCGTAGCAGTGCCTACCACGTTGCCCTGGGCATTGCGCACGGTCACGGTGGCGCCAGGCTCGCCGATGCCGGTCAGGGTCGTGCCATCGGCATTGAAACCGATGTTGCCGACGGCGGCTGGCGCTGTGCTGTCGGGCGCAACGAAGGGCACCGGCACCGAGGTTTCGTTATCGAAATCGGTGGCTATCAGGGTCAGTGTCTCGCCGTTGGTCTGGGCCTGGCCGAGGGTAATCGAGAAGCTGCCATCGACGTTGACGATGGCGCTGCCCAGCAACACGCCCTGGCTGGTGAAGACACGCACGGTATCGCCGGCATTGCCGGTACCTGTCAGGGTCAGCCCGTCCTGGCTCAGGTTGAGGTTGTCCGGGGTGCCGGGGCCGATGTCATCAGGCACCAACATGCTGAACGTGGAGGTGACGTTACCGTTCTCGTCGGTCTGCGTGGCAGTGATCGGTTCATTGGGGGTGAGGCGCAGTGCGAAACGGATGAAAAAGCGGCCGAACGCATTCACCACCGCGCTGCCGATGGCGTCGCCGGCGGCGTTGGTGATGGTTACGGTGTCGCCCGCCTGACCACGGCCGCCACAGGAGAAACCATCGGCGCTGACGACGAAATCGGTGATCGGTTCGGACACGCTGAGGTCCGGCACCTGCAACTGGCCAGGCGGCGACGCATTGCCCGCCGCGTCGGTGGCCACCACGCTGAGGGTTTCGCCGTCGATCTGGGCAGCGCTCAAGGTGATCTGGAAGATGCCGCTGGCGTTGGCCGTACCGGTGCCGAGCAGGTTGCCGGCAGCGTCGCGCACCGCCACGGTAGCGCCTGCTTCGGCGCGTCCGCTGAGCACCAACCCGCTGCCGTCAATGCTCAAATTGCTCGGCGCAGACGGGGCCTCGATGTCCGGGGCCAGCACGTTGGCGGGCAACGAAACATTGCCTGAGGCGTCGGTCAGGGTAACGCCCAGGCCCTGCCCGTTGGCCTGTGCAGGACTGAGATCGACGCGGAAATTGCCGCTGGCATCCACGGTTCCGGTGGCAATCAGGTTACCGGCCGCATCGGTGACATTGACCAGCGTGCCGGCCTCACCGCGACCGGTCAGCACGCTGCCATTGGCGCTGACGGCCAGGCCGGTCGGCGCGTTTGGAGCGGTGGTGTCGGGGGTTGGGTCAGGCGTTGGGTCAGGCGTAGGGCCAGGGGTCAGGTCAGGCGCAATCAGGCCTGCGGCGGGCGATTGGTTGCCCGCTGCATCGGTTTGCGTGGCGCTCAAGGCTTCGCCGTTGATCTGCGGCGGGGTCAGGGTCAGGTTGAACGTGCCGTCGGCCGCTACCACGGCCGAGCCCAGGACCACGCCGGTGGCCGTGGTCACGGTGACGGTAGCGCCGGGCTCGCCGGTACCGGTCAAGGTGCTGCCATCGGGACTGAGCGCCAGTGCACCGGGCGCTGCGGGCGCAGTGATATCGGGTGCGGTGATGACCACCGGGTCCGAACTGTTGCCCGAGCCGTCGGTGATGATCACTTCCAGCGATTCACCATTGGCCTGAGGCGTGGGGAACGCCACCTGGAAATTGCCATCGGCACCCACGGTTCCGCTGCCGACCACGTTGCCTTGGGCATCGCGAATGATCACCGAGGCATTGCTTTCGGCGCTGCCCGAAACGCTGCTGCCATCGGCGGCGAAACTGAGCCCGGTCGGGGCGCCCGGTGCCGTCGTATCAACGGGCGGTACCGGTTCCACGGGCGGTACGGGCGCGCCGCCGCCACCACCGCCGCCACCGCCTCCGCCGCCCACTGCAGCCGTGGTGGCGCCTACGCCTACCAGGCCGAACGCAGCGAGCAACCAGCCAGGCGTGGCACCGCTGGCGGCCGCACCGGCCAGCAGCAATTCGTCCACGGTCGAGGCTTCGGAGAAGGTAAAGCCGGTGAAGGGTTCACCGTAGTTGGCCTGCCAGAGAAAACCGTCCTGGCCTTCGAAGACCAATTCACTCTGCTGCCCGGCCGCATCGACCTTGAAGAAGTCTCCGAGCGTTATCTGCTCGCCGGATTTGAGGGTGATGGTCAGATTGTTGCCGGAACGCGTGGCCGAAGCGACATCGCTGGGATCCACTGGCAGTTTGACCAGGCTGGTATCCAACAGCTTTATATTGCCCCAGGCGATTTCCGAGGTGCTTTGCGCCGACTTCGCAGCAACAACGATACTGTCCATACCTACTCCTAGCAGATTCTTGCAGTGCACTACGGGGCACTGCACAAACAACTTCACGCGTACTCGGCGCTAACCGAGGCCAGTGATTCAAGGTCTCTTCTAATGTTTGCCCCGGACGGGGCACTGCACACTGGGTCGGTTCACCCGTAACAGCCCGGCTGAACGATAAACAATTGACATCTTTCCATGACGAGCCCACCTTAAACTTATAACTGCTTGTTTTAGATTGACTTTTAAAATCCATTCAACTTGACTGAGGCTTTATGGCGCTGCGCCATCTATGGGTTAGGCTAGTACGTGATGGCACTCAAGAGCTGACGATTTATAACAATTTTCGAATATCACATTGCTATCATTGAACAAGAGATGGACAAAATCCGTGGTGCGATATTAGTTTGCGCAACAACTAAGCATAGATAATCGATTCATCACTCATCAACGCATTGAGGCGACGCGGACATGGCGGGTGCGCAAGTGAAGTCTTCGTCATGAACCTTGCCCGAGCTGATGAAACCAACGACAGAAGTCAGCGCGCTAGTTGCGAAGTGGCCCAGCGCTCGGTGTACAGTGGGCGGTACAAGAACTCACCCACAGGACCCTACCGTGACCCGCCCAGCCCCGCTGATCAGCGCCGACTTCGATAGCGGCAACATCGAAGCGATCGACCTACGCGACCCTCTCGACATCCAACTGGCGATTCGCCCGGACCGGCAGAGCCCACACTTTCAGTGGTTTCACTTCAAGGCTGCCGAGCTGCAGGTCGGGCAACGCTACGAGTTCACGCTGCAGAACGCTGCGCAGTCTTCCTATAACAATGCCTGGCACGGCTACCACGCGGTGGCGTCCTGCGACCAACAGACCTGGTTCCGCGTGCCCAGTACGTTCGATGGCCAGGCACTGCGGTTCGGTCTGGACGCTCAGGGCAGCGAGATGTGGTTTGCCTATTTCGAGCCCTACAGCCGGCAGCGGCACGACGCCCTGATCAATCGCGCGATCACCCAGGCGGGCCTGCAACTGCTGGCTGTCGGGCAAAGCTGCGAGGGGCGGGAAATACCGTTGCTGCGCAAGGGCGACGGTGCGCCCGGCAAGCGTCGGCTGTGGCTGATCGCCCAGCAACACCCTGGCGAACACATGGCGCAGTGGTTCATGGAGGGCGTGATTGATCGTCTGCAGGCGAATGATCCGCAGATTCAGGCCCTGCTGGCGGTGGCCGATCTGTACCTGGTGCCGAACATGAATCCCGACGGCGCCTTCCACGGCCACCTGCGCACCAACGCCCGCGGTCGCGACCTCAACCGTGCCTGGCAAGACTCCAGCGCCGAATACACCCCCGAGGTGTTCTTCGTGCAGCAGCAGATGGACAAGCACGGTGTCGACCTGTTCATCGACGCCCATGGCGATGAGGAAATCCCGTACGTGTTCACCGCGGCCTGCGAGGGAAATCCCGGCTATACACCGCGCATCGCCCAGCTGGAGCAGACCTTTCGCGACCTGCTGTGTGATCATACGGCGGATTTCCAGGCGGTACACGGCTACACCCGCGACAAGCCGGGCGAGGCCAACATGACTCTCGCCTGCAACAGCGTCGGCGAGCGATTCGACTGCCTGTCGCTGACCCTGGAAATGCCGTTCAAGGATCACGATGCGGCTCCCGATGCGCTTACCGGCTGGAACGGCCAGCGCTCGGCGCGACTGGGCGGCGATGTGCTGAGCGTGCTGGCGCAGATGGCGCCTAACTTGCGTTGACCCCCACGTTGCTCAAGGAGCGCCCTGATTGACCGCACCGCCGTCGCTGCTCGCCTTGTACAGGCGTCTGTTCAAACCTGAATGCAACGCCCAGCCCTGCGCCAACACTGGCCACGCCGGTGGCGCACTGCGCGCCTGGTTCGACGAGCGCGCCCGGCAGGCGGGCTATACGCTGGGCGCCGATCAGGCGCGGGTCATCGACAGCATGGCCGAGCGCATGCCCGCGTTGCTGCAGGGCACGCCGGCGAGGGGTCTGTACCTGTATGGGGCCGTGGGGCGCGGCAAGAGCTGGCTGCTCGACGGCCTGTTCCGCGCCGCCCCTGTGGATGAGAAACGCCGCCTGCATTTCCATGATTTCTTCGCCAAGCTGCATCAGGGCATGTTCCATCACGGCCAGGCCGATGATCCGCTGGCCAGCACCCTGGATGAACTGCTCGATAACTGCCGCCTGCTGTGTTTCGACGAATTCCACGTGCACGACATCGGCGACGCCATGCTGATCACGCGCTTGTTCAAGGCGCTGTTCGACCGCGGCATCCTCCTGGTAGTGACCTCCAATTACCCGCCGGAAGGCCTGCTGCCCAATCCGCTCTATCACGAGCGCTTTTTGCCCGTCATCGAACTGATCAATGCGCGCATGCAGGTGCTCGAAGTCGGCGGCGCCACCGACTACCGCAGCCTGGCCCAGTCAGGTGCACAGCAGTGTTTCACCCGCGGTCACTACGTATGGCCGGGCACGCCGGCACAGCGTGCGCTGCTGCAATTGCCGCCCGCCGACCTGGCACCGCTGGCGTTCACCGTCGGCCACCGCGAGCTGCGTGCCCGCCTGATCACGGGCGAGCGTATTCATTTCAACTTCGCCGACCTGTGCGAGGAGCCGACCGCTGTCATTGATTACCTGGCTCTGTGCAGGCGCTTCCAGCACTGGAGCATCGACCATCTGCCGATGCTGGACGAGTGTTCGACCGCGGTTCAGCAGCGCTTCATCAACCTCATCGACGTGCTGTACGACCAGGACAAGACGCTGACACTGGTCAGCGAGCGGCCCCTGGCAGAGAGCCTGGCAGGGTCGGTCATCGACCTGATGCGCACACGCAGCCGATTGGGGCAACTGACCATGCTGGGCGAGCCACCGCGCCGGTAGCTCGTCCTCACCTAGCGCGCCGCGAGCACCTGGGCGATTTCCTCCAGTATCGCCGGGTCATCGATGGTGGAAGGTGCGACGAACACCTCCTGCGCAGCGATCTTGCGCAGCACCGCCCGCAGGATCTTCCCCGAACGCGTCTTGGGCAGGCGCTTGACCACCAGCACCCGTTGCAGGCATGCCAGCGCCCCGATGGATTCGCGTACCTGCGCCACCAATTGTGCCTGCAGCACGGACGGGCTCACCGTACTGCCGTCCTTGAGCACCACCAGCGCCAGAGGCACCTCGCCCTTGATCTCATCGCTGACGCCGATGACGGCGCATTCCGCCACGTCGGCATGCCGGGCGACCAGATCCTCCATTTCACCGGTCGACAGCCGATGGCCCGAGACGTTGATGACATCGTCGGTGCGCCCCATGATGTGGACATAGCCGTCGGCATCCAGATAGCCACCGTCGCCGGTGTGGTAATAGCCGGGGTAGCGCTCCAGATAGCTTTGCAGGTAGCGCGGGTGATCGCCCCACAAGGTCTGGCTGCAACCGGGAGGCAACGGCAGCGCGATGACGATTGCGCCTTGCTCGCCGGGCGCCATCAGCTCGCCTTGCTCATCCAGTACCTGAACGTGATAGCCCGGCACCGCTCGGTTGCTCGAGCCCACCCGCACGGCCGAGCCTTCCAGGCCCATGCAGGGTGCGGTCACAGGCCACCCCGTCTCGGTCTGCCACCAGTGATCGTGAACCGGCTTGCCGGTTTGCGCTTCGAGCCAGCGATGGGTGCTGGAGTCGAGCTTCTCGCCGGCCAGGAACAGCTGCCGCAGCGAACTCAGGTCGTAACCGCGCAGCAGCAACCCCTCGGGGTCTTCCTTGCGGATGGCACGCATTGCAGTGGGCGCGCAGAACAGCGCGTTGACGCCATACTGCTCGACCACGCGCCAATAGCTGCCGGCATCCGGCGTACGAATGGGCTTGCCCTCGTAGAGCACGCTGGTACAGCCGCACATCAGCGGCCCGTAGACGATCAGCGAGTGGCCAACCACCCAACCGACATCGGAAATTCCCCACCAGACATCGCCTGCGCGCATGCCGTAGATGGCGCCCATGGCGAAGGTCAGGGCCACCGCGTTACCACCGGTTTCGCGCACGATGCCCTTGGGTTTGCCGGTGGTGCCGGAGGTGTACATCACGTACAGCGGATCGCCGCTGGCCATGTCCACGGCCGCTGCGGGCGCAGCATCGGCCAGCTGTGCCTGCCAGTCCAGATCGCGGCCGTCCTGCAGTGTCGCCAAAGCCTGCGGACGTTGCAGCACCAGCACCTGTTCGGGAGCATGGCGAGCCAGGCCCATGGCCTTGTCCACCAGCGGCTTGTAGGCAATCACCCGGTCGAATTCCACCCCGCACGAGGCGGTGAGCAGCAATTTGGGCCGGCAGTCGTCGATGCGCAGCGCCAGTTCGTTGGCAGCGAAGCCGCCGAACACCACCGAGTGCACTGCGCCGATCCGCGCGCAGGCCAGCATCGCCATCGCAGCCTCAGGCACCATCGGCATGTAGATCACTACGCCATCGCCCTTGGCCACCCCCAGGTGGGTGAGCACGCCTGCCAGCCGCGCCACCTGGTCGAGCAGCTGCCGATAGGTGAAGCGTTGCTGTACGCCGGTCACCGGCGAGTCGTAGATCAGCGCAGTCTGTGCGCCGCGACCCAGCGCCACCTGCTGGTCCAGGCACAGGTAGCTGGTATTGAGACGGCCATCGGCAAACCAGCGATGGGTGCCGTCGGGCTGTACGTCGAGCACCTGCTGCGGCGGGTGCGACCAGGCGACTGCGCGGGCCTGTTCTGCCCAGAAACCGGCAGGGTCGGAAATGGAGCGTTCGTACGCTTGCTCATAGTTCATCGGTAGCCAACCCTGGATTGTTGTTATTGAAGGGCGAGCGTTGAGTATGGCTGGGGTTGGCCGAGCTGCCAGCCGACCAAGGTCGAACGTCGAACGTGGCGTGGCGCGCACGAACCGCTATGATGGCCACCGCGATTTCCTTGATGACGGTTGTCCCATGAATACCCTCGAGCTGCTCGAAGCCGGCCATTTGGCTGGCGCCACCCGCCTGGACCTGGCCTGCGGCCTGACCGAATTTCCCCAGGCCATCTTCACCCTGGCCGACAGCCTGGAGGTGCTCAACCTCAGCGGCAACGCCCTGACCCGGCTGCCCGATGACCTGCACCGGCTGCACAAGCTCAAGGTGCTGTTCTGCTCGGACAATCCATTCACCGAGTTGCCTGTCTGCATCGGCCGCTGCCCGCAGTTGAGCATGGTCGGCTTCAAGGCCAACCGCATCGAACACGTACCTGCGCAGGCGTTGCCACCACAGCTGCGCTGGCTGATTCTCACCGACAACCGCATCGAGCGTTTGCCCGACGCGCTGGGTGACTGCCTGCACCTGCAGAAACTGATGCTCTCGGGCAACCGTCTGCAAGCCTTGCCCGAGCGCCTGGCACAGCTGGAAAACCTCGAGCTGCTGCGCCTGTCGGCAAACCGCCTGCCGGCCCTGCCCGACTGGCTGCTGCGCCTGCCACGGCTGGCCTGGCTGGCGTATGCCGGGAACCCCATGAGCGAAGCCTTCACCACACCCCACAGCGAGGGCACACGCGGGCACATCGCCTGGAGCGACCTGCGCCTGGACGAGCGTCTGGGCGAAGGGGCTTCGGGCATCATCTATCGTGCACACCTGGAAAGCGGGCAGCCGGTGGCGGTAAAGCTGTACAAGGGCGCGATGACCAGCGATGGCTCGCCGGTCAACGAGATGAATGCGTGCATGGCTGCGGGCGAACATCCGCAGTTGATCAAGGTGCTGGGACGCTTGAGCGGGCATCCCGACGACACTGCGGGGCTGGTCATGGCGCTGATCGATCAGTCGTTCGCCAACCTGGCGGGTCCGCCCAGCCTGGCTTCTTGCACGCGCGACATCTACTCGGCCGATTTCGCCATTGATCGCGATGCCCTGTTGCGCCTGCTGCGGGGTATGGCCGGAGTCGGCGCCCATCTGCATGCGCGCGGGATCAACCACGGTGACTTCTACGCCCACAACGTGCTGTGGCGCGACAGTGGCGAATGCCTGTTCGGCGATTTCGGGGGGGCCTCGTTCTACCCCGGCGACGGGGGCGAGGTATCGCAAGCACTGGAGCGGATCGAAGTTCGCGCCTTCGGCTTGCTGTTCGAGGAGCTGCTGACCCGTTGCACTGAAACCGACGACGGCTTGTGGGCCTTGCAACGCGAGTGCGTCCAGCCCCAGGTACTGGCCCGCCCCAGCTTCGCGCAAGTCACCCAGCGCCTGGGTACCTGACGATCAGACGCCAGATCCCCTGTAGCAGCGGCGCAAGCCGCGTCAACGGCCGCCGCAATCTACCTGACGCACCGCGTTGAACCCGGACGCGGCTCGCGCCGCTGCTACAGGGGTGGTGTCGGCCGCGTCCTTGCGATCTGCCTGGCCTATAGCGGTAAAGACGACTACGGATCAGCCGGCGAGGCCGACGTAGACGTTTTGCACGTCGTCGTTGCCGTCGATGGCGTCGAGGAAGTCTTCCACTTCGGCCAACTGCGCGGCGTCATCCAGAGTCACCGGGTTTTTCGGCACGTAGCCGATCTTCGCCGACACCACCGTAAAACCCTGCCCCGGCAGCGCCTTGCACACGGCGTCCAGATCGGTGGTTTCGGTCAGGAACAGGAACGCGCCCTCGTCGCCCTCCTCGACCTCCTGCGCACCGGCTTCGATGGCCGCTTCCTCGGCATCGACGTCGGCCGAATCAGGCGTCGCTTCGATCATGCCGTAGTGATGGAAATCCCAGGAGACCGAACCCTCGGCGCCCAGGGTGCCCTTGCGAAACAGCACGCGAATCTGCGAAACGGTGCGGTTGACGTTGTCGGTCAGGCACTCGACGATGACCGGCACCTGGTGCGGGGCAAAGCCTTCGTACTTGACCAATGTGTAGTTGACCGCGTCGTCGCCTACGCCGGCGCCCTTCTTGATGGCACGCTCCAGCGTCTCGCGGGTCATCGAGGCCTTCTTGGCCTGTTCGATCACCAACCGCAGGCGGGCGTTGGTGTCCGGATCGGTACCGGAACGCGCCGCGATCGAAATTTCCTTGGACAGCTTGCCGAAGATCCGCCCCTTGGCGTTGGCTGCTGCTTCGCGATGTTTAGCTTTCCACTGTGCGCCCATTTACCCGCTCTCTTGTTCGCTCGACCCATGCGCAGGCGACTGCAGCCCGCGCGTTGCGGCGCAGTTTACCTGCCCATCGCAAGCGCATCGACCAAAATTCTCCGGGCGCAACATCAACCCACGCGGGCCACCCACTTGCCGAAGCCGTCGATGAAACCCTGTAGGAATGGCCGGCTCTTCTCCACCACCTGACCGTTCTCGTCGAACAGCCCACCTGCGTGACCCAGGTACGCTTCGGGCTGCTGCATCATTGCCACGTCGAGGAACACCATGCACTGGCGCAGATGCTGGTTGGCGCCAAAGCCGCCTACCGCACCGGGCGAGACGCTGATGACCGCGCCCGGCTTGCCAGTGAAGTGGCTCTGACCGTAAGGCCGCGAGCCCACGTCGATCGCGTTTTTCAAAGGTGCCGGTACCGAGCGGTTGTACTCGGGCGTGACGAACAGCAGCGCATCGGCTTCGCCCAGCGCCTGGCGAAAGGTGGTATAAGCAGCGGGTGGGGTGACATCGATGTCTTCGTTATAAAGCGGCAGATCGCCGATTTCCACGATTTTCAACGTCAGGTTGTCAGGTGCCATAGCCTGCAGCGCCAGTGCCACCTTGCGGTTGATCGACTCTTTTCTGAGGCTGCCGACCAGTACCGCAACCGAATAGACCTTGCTCATGCCTGTACCCCTGTGATGAATGGACCGAGGGCTAGTTATAGATGACTTGGCCCGGTTTGTCCGCCATCGGTCAGGCGCCCGCACTATTTTTTCTCGCTGGCAAAACTACCTGAATAAACAGGGGTCTACAGTGCCAGCGAGATACACGCAAAATTCTTCAGAGGTTGGAACTAAAATGGCGGTAGTCCTGGTTGGGCAATTTCATGCACGCGATGCGGAAGGTCGTATCTATCCGGTGCATGAGTTTCAGGAGTCGACCCCGGCGGTCGAAGGCAGTGCGCCGACCCGTACCTACAAGCTGGCCATCGGCGATCGAGTCAACCACTTGGGCGACGACCGTTTCCAACTGGTACAGAGCGGCGTGGAAATCATCCGAATCCCTTGACAGTCCGTGCACCCATTCACGCTGACACGCCCCCCGCGTTGTTAGCCGGCAGGGAACGCGCATGAGACTGCGCCATATCGAAATCATCCAGGCGCTCTGCCAGACCGGCGAACTCAAGAGCGCTGCGCAAATGCTCGACCTTCCCGTGCAGACCCTCGAACAGAACTTGCAGGACGCCGAGCGAAAGCTGGGCTTCCTGCTGTTTGCGCGGGCCCGTGGGAGGTTCCAGCCGACCCCGGAAACCCTGCGCATGCAGGCTGCCATCGCCAACGTGCAAACTCAGGCGGACCGCCTGCAACGCCTGGCCGACAGCCTGCGCGAGCATCAGGATCCCGGACTGCACGTGGTGTGCACAGCGTCCCTGGCCCACCAGTTGCTGCCGCAGAGCATCGCTGCCCTGCGCCGACGCTTTCGTGAAACCCCGTGCACGCTGGGTGTGCAGAATACCGATGCCATGGTGCGCAGCCTGTTGCTGCAGCAGACCGACGTCGGCCTGAGCCTGCACAGTCCCAAGCACGCGTCCATTACCAGCCAGGTGCTGGCCGAAGGCAAACTGCAGTTGCTCGCCCCTCAAGGCTGGCTCTCCCCCAAGCACCGCTACATCGCACTGCATGAACTGGCGGGACAGGCGATGATCGGTCTGGAGGGGGAAGACCCGCTGAGCCTGGTGCTGGAACACAAGCTTCAAGCGCTGAATCCGCCCCCACGCATCCAGACTCGCGTGCAGACCTACCAGATGATGCGCAGCATGGTCGAGGCCGGCGAAGGGCTGGCCATCGTCGATCCTTTTACCGCAGCGGGTGCGCGTGCCCAGGGGCTGGATACGTGCCCGCTGTCGCCTGCCGTGCCGGTCACCCTCTACGCCCTCACGCGCAGTGAGGCATCGGTTTGCGCGGCGGAAAAGACCCTGCTCGAAATCATCGCGCACAACGCGCAGGCGTTGCTCTCACCCGTCCGCGAATAACGTGTACCAGAACAGCGCCGTTTCGTGGCTGGCCGCATCGATGGCCTGGTAGCGCAAGTAGTCGATCCCACCCAGCCTGAAACCACAGCGTTCGTACAGCCGGCACGCTGGCAGGTTGTTGTTCTGGGTTTCCAGCATGATGCCTGGCAAACCCTGCTTGATTGCCCAGAAACGCACCACGTCGAGCAGCGCCTTGGCCACGCCCTGCCCGCGCGCCACCGCATCGACCGCCAGTTCGTCGACGTAGGCCAGGTTGTTCCAGTGCCGGCTGACCACCACGTGACCGACGGCCCGCTCGCCGAGCCACGCCACGAAGATGGCCCCGCCGGACTCGGGTTGGCGATAGCGGGCGAACTCGGCAGGGTCTATGCCGTAGTCCTTGCGGTAGACACGCACCGACCTGAGCGGCCATTGGGCGACTGGCTGGTTGAACACGGCGGATACATAGCCACGGACCTGGGCACTGAAATCGGCGCCCAGCACGTAGTCGTCGAAACGCTCATCGGCCAGGCGAATGCACGGCTGGCTATCGGTCAAGCCACTGGCCGGGCCGTTCGCAGGCGACACAGCGGGCTACGCGCCCAACTGCGTCCAGAGCGCATCGGCCCCGGCAGCTTTGGCGATGACCTGCAGGCGTGCCAGGTGCTCGTCGAGCTCGGCCTGGCTGGCGCGGATGATCGCCGTGGGCCGGCGATCCGCCGGCAGTCGGCGGATCTCGCTGCCCTGCTTGCCGCCGCCATCGCCATCGCTGGCGTTGCCTGCCAGCGAGAGGCTGGTCTGGCCACCGGTCATGGCCAGGTAGACGTCCGCAAGAATCTCGGAGTCGAGCAACGCGCCGTGCAGCTCACGCCCGGAGTTGTCGATGCCATAGCGCTTGCACAGCGCATCGAGGCTGTTGCGTTGCCCCGGATGGCGCTCGCGGGCCATCGCCAGGCTGTCGATCACCGTGCAGTACTCGGCAATGTTTGCCCGCTCGGGCATGCCGGCGATCTTGAATTCGTTGTTCAGGAAGCCCACGTCGAAGGTCGCGTTGTGCGCGATGATCTGCGCGCCCTGGATGAACTCGTAGAGTTCGTCGGCGACCTCGGCGAAACGCGGCTTGCCCACCAGAAACTCGTCGGTGATGCCGTGGACACCAATGGCGCCCTCGTCACTGGGCCGGTCCGGCTGTACATAGACGTGAAAATTGCGCCCGGTCAAACGCCGCCCCATCAGTTCGACGCAGCCGATCTCGATCACCCTATGGCCATCGGTGACCGGCATACCGGTGGTTTCGGTGTCGAATACTACGGAACGAACGGCCATGGGCAGAAAACTCTCGAGCAGGGTGAGCGAAGATCAAGGTGGAGCGATGGGCTGCAGGCCCGAAGGGCATGAACGGCAACCGGTGAAACTCTAGCACAGCGCAGCAGGGGCTCCTATCCGGTTGCCTGACGACCGGGCCGCCTACGCCTGACGCATGCCACGCACTTCATCGACCCCACGGTTGGCCAGGTCGTCGGCGCGCTCGTTGCCCGCATGGCCGTTGTGGCCGCGTACCCACTGCCATTTGACCTGATGGCGATTGACCTGCTCGTCGAGCTGCTGCCAGAGGTCGGCATTCTTCACCGGCTGCTTGGCGGCGGTTTTCCAGCCGCGCTTTTTCCAGTTGACCATCCACTCGTTGATGCCTTTCATCACGTACTCGGAGTCGGTCACCAGCAGCACGTCGCAGCCGCGCTTGAGTTCCTGCAGCCCGCGAATGGCTGCGGTCAGCTCCATGCGGTTGTTGGTGGTGGTGCTTTCGCCGCCCCACAACTCCTTCTCCACGCCCTTGCACACCAGCAATGCCCCCCAGCCGCCGGGGCCAGGATTGCCCTTGCAGGCGCCGTCGGTGAAGATTTCCACAGTGTCACTCATCAGGCTTTTCCATCGATGTTCGAATTGTCTCGGTTGACCTTGGCCATCGGCAGCGGCAGCAACTTGCCCATTGGCTCGCGGCGTTGCTGCACCAATGGCCGCAGACCTACCACCATCTTGCGCGCAACCAATATATAGAAGCCCCCACCGCCACTCTGCCACTTGCCGGCGACGCGTTCGAGGCCGGCCAGGCGCGCCTGCCAGCGGGGCGAGGCAAGCGGCGGACGATAACACCCGAACCGGCGTTTCTCCAGCCCGAAGCCCAGCAGGTTCAGCCAGTCGGCCACCCGCGAAGCGGAGAAGCAGCGCGCCTTGTGCAGCCCGTCCTTGGCGAACACCCGGCGCGCGCCCCAGGCGCTCCACGGGTTGATGCCGACGATCAGCAGGTGCCCACCCGGCCGCACCGCGCTGGCCGCTTCGCGCAGCAGGCCGTGGGGCGAGAGGCTGAAATCCAGCCCGTGCTGCAGCACCACGACGTCCGCGGCATGTTCGCCCAGCGGCCAGGCCTGCTCTTCGCACACGATCTCGACGCCTGGAAAGGGCGCACCCATGCGCACGTTGCGGTGGATTTGCCCGGCCACCGGTGGTGGCTCGGCGCTGGGGCCGTAATGCACCAGATAGCCGCCGAAGAAGCGCGCCAGCTCTTCTTCGAGCAAGCGCTGTTCTTCGCGCAGCAGCAACTGGCCGTGCGGCCCGGCGAACCATTCGCGGGCCTGGCCGATCAGGGCCAGCCACTGTGGGTCGGCCTGGGCAAAGGCGGTATCGGTCATGACGATCTCCCACACTGAGGTTCACCTAATGCCGACGGGGCACTAAGATGGACCATTAATCGAAATCAAGCGAACCGAGCCATGATACAGATTCACGCGCTGAACGCTTTCTCCGACAACTACATCTGGTTGTTACAAGACACTGCGGCGCGCCAGTGCGCGGTCGTCGATCCGGGCGACGCCGAGCCGGTCGAGCGGTGGCTCGACGCCCATCCCGACATGCGCCTGACCGATATCCTCGTCACCCATCATCACAACGATCACGTCGGCGGCGTTCAGGCGCTCAAGCGGCGCACCGGCGCGCAGGTCAGCGGGCCGGCACAGGAATCGATCCCGGCGCGCGACCGCGCCCTGGGCGAGGGTGACAGCCTGGACGTACTCGGCCTGCACCTGCAGGTCCATGACGTGCCGGGGCATACCGCGGGGCACATCGCCTTCTACCACCTGAGCGACACGCAGCCGCTGCTGTTCCCCGGCGATACCCTGTTCGCCGCCGGATGCGGGCGGTTGTTCGAAGGCACTGCGCAGCAGATGCACGCGTCGCTGTCGCGCCTGGCCGGGCTGCCCGATGACACCCTGGTCTACAGCGCCCATGAATACACCCTGAGCAACCTGAAATTCGCCAGCGCGGTAGAACCTGGCAATCCGGACATCGCCGAGCGTCTGGAAGAGGTCACTGCGCTGCGCCAGCGCAATGCGATCACCCTGCCCACCTCGATCGGCCTGGAAAAGCGCACGAACCCGTTTCTGCGGGCTGCTGAAACATCCGTTAAACAAAAAGCAGACGAACGGGCCGGAACCTCTCACAGCACGGCGCAGGCGGTGTTCGCAACCTTGCGTAGTTGGAAAGATAAGTTCTGAAGGGCACTGATTTGTGTCGGAAATTTCTCAAAGGTTGACCGACCTTCGGTCACTTTCTAGAATCGCCCGACATTTTCGCGCGGAACTATCCTCCAGCCAATGTCGTCATCCATACGTAAAACCATCAAGTCCGACGCATTGACGCGACTGGCCCAGGCGATCGCGGTCACGCTGTGCGCCGGCCTGGCCGGCTGCCAGAGCACCGCCAGCGTGTCCTCGGGCGCCGGCCCGGACGCCCGCCCTCACGCCCTGACCGCACACGTGCGGCCCAAGCCGATTTTCGTCAACCAGAGCCAGCCGAAGAAAGCCCCACAGGACGTGTGGGAGCGTATTCGCGACGGTTTCCAGCTGCAGGACAGCATTGCCATGAACCCGCGCGTCGAGCAGCAGCGCCTGTGGTTCGTCAGCAACCCATCGTTCCTGGAAAGTGCCAGCGGTCGTGGCAGCCTGTACATGCACTACATCGTCGAGCGCCTGGAAGAACGCGACATGCCCCTCGAGCTGGCGCTGCTGCCGGTCATCGAAAGCGCCTTCAACCCGATGGCCTATTCGCGCTCCGATGCCTCCGGGCTGTGGCAGTTCATCCCGTCCACCGGTCGCTACTTCAACCTGCGCCAGACCAACTTCTACGACGGTCGTCGCGATGTCACCGCCTCCACGGGTGCGGCGCTGGACTACCTGAGCAAGCTGCACGAGATGTTCAACGGCGACTGGCTGCTGGCCCTGGCGGCCTACAACGCCGGCGAAGGCACGGTCAGCCGCGCCATGGAGCGCAACGAAAAGCTCGGCCTGCCTACTGACTACTGGAACCTGCCATTGCCGCAGGAGACCCGTGACTACGTGCCCAAGCTGCTCGCCCTGGCCGAACTGGTGCAATCGCCCCAAGCCTACGGCGTAAATCTGAACCCGATCGCCAACCAACCGTACTTCGACGTGGTGGAGGTCAACCAGCGCGTCGACCTGTCCCGCGTCGCGGCGCTGGCCGGCATCGACGAAGACGAGATGTTCCAGCTCAATCCGGCATTCAAGAAGCGCGTCACCATGGAGCCGACCCAGCACCTGCTGGTGCCCACGGCCAAGGCGCAGTTGCTGACCGCCAGCCTGTCGAACATGAAGCCCGAAGAACTGCTGACCCTGGCACCTGCCCAGCGCGTCTTCGACGAAGTGGCGGTGGTGCAGCCCAGCCGGCCCAAGTCGTACACCGTGCGCCGCGGCGACAACCTGGCGTCCATCGCCAAGGCCAACAAGGTCGATACCCGCGACCTGCAGCGCTGGAACCGCCTGACCGGCAAGAACCTCAAGGCCGGCCAGACCCTGGTCATGCAGGCCGAAACCCCGGCCAAGGGCCGCCTGGCGGCCAGGGCTGGCTCGGCTGCCAGCGATGCGCAGAAGACCACCACCTACAAGGTGCGCAAGGGCGACTCGCTGTACCTGGTCGCCAAGCGCTTCAACGTCGAGATGCAGCATCTCAAGCGCTGGAATCCGCGCAGCGGCCACGCGCTCAAGCCTGGCCAGACCCTTACGGTCTACCTCAACCGCCGCTGAGTGCGCGCTGACCTGGAACGCTCCCCCTGAGGAGCGTTGCAGCGCCAGCTTAACGCCATCACCACTCTTCTTCCTGCTGAGACAAACTGTTACTGTAAGCGCAACAAAGTCATTGCCGACCGGTTCGGATTCATGAATTGATGCGTCTCCTTCCCTTCCGCCTGCTGGCCTGCCTGCTGGGCCTTGCGTTGAGCGCCTGCGCCAACGCGACGATCATCCAAAGCCACGGCTATGCGCAATTCGGAACGCTCAAATACCCGGCACGCTTCAGCCACTTCGATTGGGTCAACGGCGATGCGCCCAAGGGTGGCACGTTGCGGACGATGGCCTTCGGTACGTTCGACACGCTCAACCCCTATACCTTCAAGGGCACCAGCCCGGTCCAGACCGCGAACTTCCTGCAGTACGGCATCAACGAGCTGAACGAGCCGTTGATGGTAGGTACCGGCCAGTACGCGCCTTCGGGGGATGAGCCCAGCTCCAGTTATGGTCTCATCGCCCAGTCGGTGGAATACAACGAAAGCCGTAGCTGGGTGGTGTTCAATCTCAGGCCGCAGGCGCGGTTCAACGACGGCCACCCGATCACCAGCGCCGATGTGGCGTTCTCATACCGTACCTTGCTGACCCAGGGCCATCCGATGTACCGCACCAACCTGCAGGAAGTGCTGCGGGTCGATGTGCTGAGCCCGACTCGCATCCGCTTCGTGTTCAAGCGCTCGGGCAATCCGCTGCTGATCCTGCGCCTGGGCGAACTGCCGATCCTGCCCAAGCATTACTGGCAAGGTCGGGACTTCCAGGCGACCACTTTCGAGGCGCCGGTGACCAGCGGCCCCTATCGCATCAAGCAGGTGGTACCGGGCAGAAGGCTGGTGCTGGAACGGGATCGGAACTGGTGGGGCAAGGATCTGCCGGTGAATCGCGGCAAGTACAATTTCGATCGCATGGAGGTCGAGTTCTACCGCGACAGCGACGTGGCCTTCGAAGCGTTCAAGGCCGGCGAGTTCGACATCTACATCGAGCACCAGGCGAAGAACTGGACCAACGGCTATGACTTTCCCGCGGTGCGTCGCGGCGATGTGATCAAGGCGCAGATTCCCCACAAGATCCCGACGCAGACCCAGGGCCTGTTCTTCAATACTCGCCGCCCGGCCTACAGCGACCCCCGCGTGCGCCAAGCACTGGGGCTGTTGCTGGATTTCGAATGGACCAACCGCGCGCTGTTCAGCGGCGCCTATCGGCGCTCCGAGAGCTATTACCCCAACAGCGAATTCGCCGCCACTGGCCTGCCCAGCGGCAAGGAACGCCTGCTGCTGTCGGCGTACAAAAACGCACTGAGCCCGGCCCTCTTTCTGGAAGCGCCGAGCATGCCCGGTACCGACGGCAACGGCATTCCTCGAGCCACCTTGCGCCAGGCCCTGAAGCTGCTTGGGGATGCCGGCTGGACGCTGCAGGGCGACCGTCTGCGCAATGCCGCAGGCCAGCCGTTGCGCCTGGAAATCCTGCTGGTCAATTCCAATCTGGAGCGCATCCTGGGGCCCTATGTCGCCAACCTGGCCAGTATCGGCGTGCAGGCCAACCTGCGCAGCGTCGATCGCGCGCAATACAAACAACGCCTGGACCAGTTCGATTTCGACATGATCTCGCTGACCCTGCCGCAGACCCTGAGCCCGGGCCTGGAGCAATGGCAGTACTTTCACTCCAGCCAAGCCACCGTGCGCGGCAGCAAGAACTATGCGGGCATTGCCAACCCGGTGGTCGATCGCCTGCTGGAGCAACTGCTCGGCGCCCAGAACCGTGACGACCAGGTAGCCGCCGCCAGGGCACTGGACCGCGTGCTGCTGTCGCAGCACTACATGGTGGCCAACTGGTACCTGGACTACCACCGCCTGGCGTACCGCAGCCGGTTGGCATTCGTCACTACACCGCCGTACACCCTGGGCCTGAGCGCCTGGTGGGTCAAGCCTACGGAGAAGAGTCAATGATGCCATTACCTGCTTTGGCCAGAGCCCTCGGCGCATGCGCGCTGAGCCTTGCGGCCAGCCTGGCACAGGCCGCGCCCCAACATGCCCTCACCCTGTACGACGAAGCACCGAAATACCCGGCCGGCTTCCAGCACTACGACTACGTCAACCCCGACGCGCCAAAGGGCGGCACCTTTCGCCAGAAAGGCGTGGGTAGCTTCGACAGCCTCAATCCCTTCATCAGCAAGGGCGTGCCTGCCGACGACATGGACCTTAACTACGATACCCTGGCGCGGCAAAGCCTGGACGAGCCGTTTACCGAGTATGGCCTGGTCGCCGGGCGCATCGAGAAAGCCCCGGACAACAGTTGGGTGCGCTTCTACCTGCGCCCCGAAGCGCGTTTCCACGATGGCCGGCCGATGCACGCCGAAGACGTCGTGTTCAGTTTCCAGACCCTGATCCAGAGCGGCTCGCCGCTGTATCGCAGCTACTACGCCGACGTCGCCGAAGTGGTCGCCGAAGACCCGCAACGGGTGCTGTTCAAGTTCAAGCACAGCAACAATCGCGAGCTGCCACTGATCCTCGGTCAACTACCGGTACTGCCCAAGCACTTCTGGGAAGGCCGCGATTTCACCAAGGGCAGCCTGGACATTCCGCTGGGCAGCGGGCCCTACAGGGTGGCAGAGGTCAAGGCCGGTCGCTCGATACGTTACGAGCGGGTCAAGGACTATTGGGCACGCGACCTGCCGATGAACCGCGGCATGTTCAACTTCGACGTGCTCGACATCCAGTACTACCGCGACAGCACCGTGGCCCTGGAAGCCATGAAGGCCGGACAGTTCGACTACTGGCTCGAAAGCAGCGCGAAGAACTGGGCGACCGCCTACGACATTCCTGCAGTCCGCGAAAAGCGCCTGATCCGCGAAGAAATACCCAACGGCAACCCGACCGGCATGCAGGGCTTCGTGTTCAACCTGCGCAAGCCGCTGTTCCAGGACGTGCGCGTGCGCGAAGCCCTGGCCCTGGTGTTCGATTTCGAGTGGACCAACAAGCAGCTGTTCAACGGCGCCTACACGCGCACCGACAGCTTTTTCGAGAACTCCGACATGGCGGCCTCGGGCCTGCCAAGCCCCGCCGAACTGAAGATTCTCGAACCGCTGCGCGGGCAGATTCCCGAACAAGTCTTCGATACACCGTTCAACAACCCGGTCACCGACGCCAGCGGCATGCTGCGCGAGCAGCAGCGTCGCGCCTACAAACTGCTGCAGGAAGCGGGTTGGCGCATCGTCGACGACAAGATGGTCGATGCCCGGGGCACACCGGTGAAGATCGAGTTCCTGCTGACCCAGGCCGATTTCGACCGGGTGCTGCTGCCGTACAAGCGCAACCTCGCCGACCTGGGTATCGAACTGGTGATCCGACGGGTCGACGTCTCCCAGTACATCACCCGCATTCGTTCGCGCGACTTCGACATGATGGTCGGCAGTTTCTCCCAGTCCACCTCGCCCGGCAACGAGCAGCGCGAGTTCTGGGCCAGCTCCAGCGCCGACAAGCCTGGCAGCCGCAACTACATCGGGCTCAGGGACCCGGCCATCGACAGCCTGGTGGAGAGCCTGATCAATGCCACCTCGCGCCAGGACCTGGTCGATCACGCCCGAGCGCTGGACCGCGTCCTGCTCTGGGGCCACTACGTGGTCCCCAACTGGCACATCAAGACCTGGCGCGTGGCGTACTGGAACCACATCGGCCACCCGGCCATCACGCCACGCTACGACGTGGGCCTGCAGACCTGGTGGAGCAAGCCCCACGCCACGCCGGCGGTTACCCCCACGCCTTCCGAGACGCCCTGACATGCTGGCCTATACCCTGCGCCGACTGCTGCTCATCATTCCTACCCTGCTGGGCATCCTGATCATCAACTTCGCCATCATCCAGGCCGCGCCTGGCGGGCCGGTGGAACAGATGATCGCCAAGCTCGAAGGCTTCGACGGCGCCACCAGCCGCATCGCCGGCGGTGGTGCCGAAGTGGCGGTCGCCGGTTCCAGCTACCGCGGCGCGCAGGGCCTGGACCCGGCGCTGGTGAAGGAAATCGAGAAGATGTACGGCTTCGACAAGCCAGCCCCCGAGCGCCTTTGGATCATGATCAAGAACTATGCGCAGCTGGATTTCGGTACCAGCTTCTTCCGCGATGCCAAGGTCATCGACCTGATCGTGGAAAAGATGCCGGTGTCGATCTCGCTGGGCCTGTGGAGCACCCTGATCATGTACCTGGTGTCGATTCCCCTGGGCATCGCCAAGGCCACCCGCCACGGCAGCCATTTCGACGTCTGGACCAGCTCGGCGATCATCATCGGCTATGCCATTCCCGCCTTCCTGTTCGCCATCCTGCTGATCGTGGTATTCGCCGGCGGCAGCTACCTGGACTGGTTCCCGCTGCGCGGCCTGACGTCCAACAATTTCGAGGAGCTGAGCTGGAGCGGCAAGGTGCTGGACTACTTCTGGCACCTGGTGCTGCCCGTCGGCGCCCTGGTGATCGGCCACTTCGCCACCATGACGCTGCTGACCAAGAACAGTTTCCTCGACGAAATCGGCAAGCAATACGTGGTCACCGCCAAGGCCAAGGGGCTGAGCAATCGCCGCGTGCTGTACGGCCACGTGTTCCGCAATGCCATGCTGCTGGTGATCGCCGGCTTCCCCTCGGCCTTCATCGGCATCTTTTTCACCGGGTCCCTGCTGGTCGAAGTGATCTTCTCCCTCGACGGCCTGGGGCTGATGAGCTTCGAGGCGGCGATCAACCGCGATTACCCGGTGGTGTTCGGCACCCTGTTCATCTTTACCTTGCTGGGGCTGGTGGTGAAATTGATCGGCGACCTTACCTACACCCTGGTCGATCCACGCATCGACTTCGGCCATCGGGAGCACTGAGATGAACCTGTCTCCCCTCAATCGGCGGCGCTTCGAACGGTTCAAGGCCAACAAGCGCGGCTGGTGGTCGCTGTGGCTGTTCCTGGTGCTGTTCGGCCTGAGCCTGGGCGCCGAACTGATCGCCAACGACAAGCCCCTGGCGGTGCGCTACGACGGCGAGTGGTATTTCCCTGCCTTCAAGCGCTACCCGGAAACGACGTTCGGCGGCGAATTCCCCCTCGAAGCCAACTACAAAAGTCCCTACCTGCGCGAACTGCTGGCGGCCAAGGACAGCTGGACGCTCTGGGCGCCGATCCCGTTCAGCTACCAGAGCATTAACTACGACCTCAGGGTACCGGCACCGGCGCCGCCTTCCGCGCAGAACTGGCTGGGCACCGACGACCAGGGGCGCGACGTGCTGGCGCGGGTCATCTATGGCTTCCGCATCTCGGTCCTGTTCGCCCTGACGCTGACCATCGCCAGTTCGATCATCGGAGTCATCGCCGGTGCGCTGCAGGGCTTCTATGGCGGCTGGGTGGACCTGGCAGGCCAGCGTTTCCTGGAGATCTGGTCCGGCCTGCCGGTGCTGTACCTGCTGATCATCCTGGCCAGCTTCGTGCAACCCAATTTCTGGTGGCTGCTGGGCATCATGCTGCTGTTTTCCTGGATGAGCCTGGTGGACGTGGTGCGCGCCGAATTCCTGCGTGGCCGCAACCTGGAATACGTGCGCGCAGCCCGCGCGCTGGGCATGCAGAACGGCGCGATCATGTTCCGCCACATCCTCCCCAACGCCATGGTCTCGACCATGACCTTCATGCCGTTCATCCTGACGGGCGCGATCGGCACCCTGACCGCCCTGGATTTTCTCGGCTTCGGCCTGCCTGCCGGTTCGCCATCGCTGGGTGAGCTGGTCGCCCAGGGCAAGTCCAACCTGCAGGCGCCCTGGCTGGGCATCAGTGCTTTCACCGTGCTGGCGCTGATGCTCAGCCTGCTGGTGTTCATTGGCGAATCGGCCCGTGACGCCTTCGACCCGAGGAAATGACATGAGCCAGGACAATCTGATCGAGGTCCGCGACCTGGCCGTCGAGTTCGTCGCCGGGGAAAGTCGGCAACGCGTGGTCGAACACATCAGCTTCGATATCCGCCGTGGCGAAACCCTCGCGCTGGTGGGTGAAAGCGGCTCGGGCAAGTCGGTGACTGCGCACTCCATCCTGCGCCTGCTGCCCTACCCGCTCGCCCAGCACCCCAGCGGCACCATCGTCTACAACGGCCGCGACCTGCTCACGCTCCCGGAAAAGCAGCTCAGGCACATCCGTGGCAACCGTATCGCGATGATCTTCCAGGAGCCGATGAGTTCGCTCAATCCGCTGCACAACATCGGCAAGCAGATCGGTGAAGTGCTGGCCCTGCACAAAGGGCTCACCGGGGCTGCCGCTGCCCGGCGCACCCTGGAATTGCTCGAGCTGGTCGGCATCGGCGAGCCGCACAAGCGCCTCAAGGCGTTGCCGCACGAATTGTCCGGCGGCCAGCGTCAGCGGGTGATGATCGCCATGGCCCTGGCCAATGAGCCTGAACTGCTGATTGCCGACGAGCCCACCACCGCACTCGATGTCACCGTGCAACTGAAGATTCTCGAACTGCTCAAAGACCTGCAGGCGCGGCTGGGCATGGCGTTGCTGCTGATCAGCCATGACCTCAACCTGGTGAAGCGAATTGCACACCGGGTATGTGTCATGCAGCGCGGTCGCATCGTCGAACAGGCTGGCTGTGAAGAATTGTTTCGAGCGCCGCAGCATCCGTACACCCAGGTTCTGCTGGGTGCCGAACCCAGTGGCGAGCCGGCGGCCACCGCGGTCGGCGAGCCGATACTGGCGGTCGACGCCTTGCGCGTGTGGTTCCCGATCAAGAAGGGATTGCTGGGCCGTACCGTGGATCACGTCAAGGCCGTCGATGGCATCCAGTTCACCCTGCCCCGTGGGCAGACCCTTGGTATCGTTGGCGAAAGCGGCTCGGGCAAGTCCACGCTGGGCCTGGCGATCATGCGCTTGATCGCCAGCCGTGGCTCGATCCAGTTCCAGGGCACCGCGCTGGACGGCTTGGCCCAGCAGCAGGTACGACCGCTGCGCAAGCAGATGCAGGTGGTCTTCCAGGACCCGTTCGGCAGCCTCAGCCCACGCATGAGCGTGAGCCAGATCGTCGGCGAAGGCCTGCGAATACACAAGATCGGCAACGAAGCCGAGCAGGAACAGGCTATCATTGCCGCGCTCGAGGAGGTTGGGCTGGACCCGCAGACCCGCCATCGTTACCCTCACGAGTTCTCCGGCGGGCAACGGCAACGTATCGCCATTGCCCGGGCCTTGGTTTTGAAACCGGCGTTGATCCTGCTGGACGAGCCCACATCGGCGCTCGACCGCACCGTTCAACGCCAGGTAGTGGAGCTGTTGCGTTCACTGCAACTGAAATACAACCTGACCTATTTGTTTATCAGCCACGATCTGGCGGTAGTCAAAGCCTTGAGCCACCAACTGATGGTGATCCGGCACGGTCAGGTCGTCGAACAAGGGGCGGCGCGGGCTATCTTTGCCGCGCCGCAGCACCCTTATACACAGCAGCTGTTGGAAGCAGCCTTCTTGGCCCCAACGGCTGTCGATTAACCTGAAGAGGAACAACACATGGGTTTTCTCGCCGGTAAGCGCGTCCTGATCGTCGGTGTCGCCAGCAAACTGTCCATCGCATCCGGCATCGCTGCCGCCATGCATCGCGAGGGTGCTGAACTTGCCTTCACCTACCAGAACGAAAAGCTCAAGGGCCGCGTCGAAGAATTCGCCGCCGGCTGGGGCTCGAGCGCCGATCTGTGCTTCCCTTGCGACGTGGCCAGCGATGCTGAGATCGCCTCGGTCTTCGAAGCCCTGAGCAAGAAGTGGGACGGCCTGGACGTCATCGTTCACTCCGTCGGTTTCGCCCCCGGCGACCAGCTCGATGGCGACTTCACCCAAGCCACCACCCGCGAAGGCTTCCGCATCGCCCACGACATCAGCGCCTACAGCTTCGTAGCCCTGGCCAAGGCCGGTCGCGACATGATGAAAGGCCGCAATGGCAGCCTGCTGACCCTGTCGTACCTGGGCGCCGAGCGCACCATGCCCAACTACAACGTCATGGGCATGGCCAAGGCTTCGCTGGAAGCCGGCGTGCGTTACCTGGCCGGTTCTCTGGGCCCGGAAGGCACTCGCGTCAACGCCGTATCGGCGGGTCCGATCCGTACCCTGGCAGCGTCGGGCATCAAGAACTTCCGCAAGATGCTCTCGGCCAACCAGGCGCAGACCCCGCTGCGCCGCAACGTCACCATCGACGAAGTCGGCAACGCCGGCGCGTTCCTGTGCTCCGACCTGGCGTCGGGCATCAGTGGCGAAATCATGTACGTGGACGGCGGCTTCAACACCACCGCCATGGGTGATATCGAAGAGTAAGTCGTCAGGCTGCACTCGATCGAAGAAAACGCCGCTCACCTCGAGCGGCGTTTTTTTACCTGAGATTCAGAAATCTCCGTAGGAGCGGTCATCGGCCGCGAAAGGGCGCCGCCGATGCCTGGACAAACAAAAGGCCGCATACGCGGCCTTTTGTTCAAACATCCATCACCTCAATACTTGGTGATGTCCGCCTTGGTTTCCAGCAACTTGCGGTACGCGGCAAAATCCTGCTGCCCCATGCGCGACGCCAGGAACCGGCGATACTGGGTCTTCTCTTCATCACTGGGCGCAGCAGCCTCGTTCACGCCGTCCAGGCGGAGAATCACGAAGCTGCCGTCCTTGAGCGACACACTGGTAAACTCGGGCTTCTCCTTGGCCTGCGGCTTGGGCATGCGGAACAGCGCCTGCAGCTCGGCCGGCTCGATGCCGTCCTGACCGCGGGTGACCGCCTCCAGCACTTTCCACGACTGCCCGTCCTGGCGGGCAGCCAACGGCACCTTGCCGTCACGCAGACCGGCCAGCAACGCTTCGCCCTTGGCCTTCACCTGGGCTGCAGCGTGCTGCTTGGCCAACTCGGTACGGATCGGCCCGGATACGGCTTCCAGCGGCAGCTGCGCAGGCTTGCGATGCTCCTTCACACGCACCACGACCATGGTTTCCGGATCCAGCTCGAGCGCAGCGCTGTTGGAACCCTCTTCCAGCACTTCGGGGCTGAACGCAGCCTGGACCACCGCGCGACTGGCCGTGACGCCCTGGCTGCCGCCGTCCCTGCCGAATGGCTCGGAGGTCTGCACCTTGAGGCCCAGTTCCTGGGCGGGCTGACCGAGGTCGGAGGCTTCGAACGCCGAGTCTTCCAACTGCTTGGTGGCGGTGACGAAGCGCTGTTCCACTTCCTGGGTCTTGAGGTCGCTGGTGAGCTTGGCCTTGAGGCTGGCAAAGGTCGGTACGTCCGGCGCCTGCACGTCTTCGAGCTTGATCAGGTGCCAGCCGAAATCGGTGCGCACCGGCGCCGACACCTGGCCCTTGCTCAAGGCATTGAGCGCCGTTTCGAACGCCGGGTCGTACACGCCATTGCCGGCGAAGCCGAGATCGCCGCCATTGTTGGCCGAGCCTGGGTCCTGTGAGACTTCCTTGGCCAGCTTGGCGAAGTCCTCGCCCTTGTCCAGGCGCGCCTGTACTTCCTCGATCCTGGCCTTGGCCTGCGCGTCATCGAGCTTGTCGTTGACTTCGATCAGGATGTGCGCGGCACGGCGCTGCTCGGACAGGTTGGCGATCTCTTTCTGGTAGGCGTCCTGGAGATCCTCGTCCTTCACGTTGATCTGGTCGAAGAACGAAGACTTCTTCAATTCGACATAGTCGATGACCACCTGATCGGAACTCATGAACTCCTTGGCGTGCTCTTCGTAGTGCGCCTTGATCTCCTCGTCGGTGACCTTGGTCGCCGACGGGTCAGCCTTGAAGGTCAACGAAGCGAAATCGCGGGTCTGCTTCTCGAGACGGGCGAAAGCGGCAACCTGCTCGTCGGTCACGAAGCTGCTGCCTGCCAGGCCGGCGCGCAGCTGGCTGATGAGCATCTCTTCGGAGAGCATCTGGCGGAACTGCAAGCGGCCATAACCCATCTGGCGGATGACCTGGTCGAAACGTTCGGCGCTGAACTTGCCGTCAACCTGGAATTCCGGTGTCTGCAGCATGATCTGGTCGAGCGCGCCTTCGGAGAAGGCGAACTTGGCGTCATGTGCGCCTTGCAGCAGCAACTTGCGGTCGATCAGACCCTTGAGGGCCGCTTCGCGCAGCATCTTGTCGTCGAGCAGGGCCGGATCGAAATCCTTGCCCAGCTGTTGCATCAGCTGGCGACGTTGCATCTCGGTGGCCTGGCTTAGCTCGTTCAAGGTGATCTCGTCACCGTTGACCTTGGCAGCGTCCTGGCTATGGCTGGCGGCCTGGAAGATCGCGTCGAAACCGGTAAGCGCCATCAACACGATGATCAAACCGATGATGGTCTTGGCAATCCAGCCCTGGGAGTTATCCCTGATGTTCTGCAGCATGCATCCCCCGAAAACGGTCGTACAGATAGAGCGACCGCGGAGAGTAATAGGAATCCGGATAGAAGAAAGGCGCATCCGAGGATGCGCCTTCTCGTAACTCGCGGAGCTTGCTCAGCTCCACTCCTGTTGCCGGCATGGCCTGGCAGCAGGTAGCAAAGGCGTGGCCGAAGCTTAGTTGACAGCTTCTTTCAGGGCTTTACCGGCTTTGAAGCTGGGCTTCTTGGCAGCCGCGATTTCCAGCGCCTTGCCGGTTTGCGGGTTGCGACCGGTGCGCGCCGGGCGATCAGTCACGGAGAACGTACCGAAACCTACCAACACAACCGAATCACCGGATTTAAGGGCGCCCGTCACGGATTCGATCACGGCGTCCAGCGCCTTGCCAGCTGTAGCCTTGGAGATATCAGCAGATGCGGCGATTGCGTCAATCAGTTCCGACTTGTTCACTATAAGTCCCCTTATATCGATATTTTGAGTTGTTTCTAAGTATGTGGTGAAACGTGCGCCGGGTGGCTGTCGAGACAGCAAGTGCCGCTTTATAACAAGGGCTCTAAAAAACTGTCAAGAAAGCCACCCAGTCAAATCAAGGCTCAATGCGTGCTGATTCGTTCCTTGGAATCCGTATCGCGTTTCTCATCCTTGGCGACAATCTCGGGAGCCACATCGGGCAAGGGCTCAGGCGCGTATTGCAGCGCAATTTGCAGGACTTCGTCAATCCATTTAACAGGTTTAATCTGCAGATCCTGTTTGATATTGTCGGGAATTTCCTTGAGATCGCGCACGTTTTCTTCAGGGATGATTACAGTCTTGATTCCACCACGATGGGCCGCCAGCAACTTCTCTTTGAGGCCACCGATGGCCAATACCTGGCCGCGCAGGGTGATCTCGCCGGTCATGGCGACATCGGCACGCACCGGAATCTTGGTCAGGGCCGAAACCAGCGCAGTGCACATGCCGACACCGGCACTCGGACCGTCCTTGGGCGTGGCGCCTTCGGGCATGTGGATATGCGTGTCGTGCTTCTCATGGAAGTCCGGCGCGATACCCAGGCTCTTGGCGCGGCTGCGTACCACCGTCTGCGCCGCCGTGATGGACTCGACCATCACGTCACCCAGCGAACCGGTCTTGATCAGCTGGCCCTTGCCGGGAACCACGGCAGCCTCGATGGTCAGCAACTCGCCGCCCACCTGAGTCCAGGCAAGGCCGGTGACCTGACCCACCTGGTCCTGCTGCTCGGCCAGGCCGTAGCGGAACTTGCGCACGCCCAGCAAGTGCTCCAGCGATTCGGCGGTGACCTTGACGGTGAATTTCTTCAGGTGTGCATGTTCCTTCACCACCTTGCGGCAGATCTTGGCGATCTGACGCTCCAGGCCTCGCACGCCCGCTTCGCGGGTGTAGTAGCGAATGATGTCGCGGATCGCCTCGACGTCGATCTCGACTTCGGTCTTTTTCAAGCCGTTGGCTTCGATCTGCTTGGGCGACAGGTACTTGATCGCGATGTTGATCTTCTCGTCTTCGGTGTAGCCGGGCAGACGGATCACTTCCATCCGGTCGAGCAACGCCGGCGGAATGTTCATCGAGTTCGAGGTGCACAGGAACATCACGTCGGAAAGGTCGTAGTCGACTTCCAGGTAGTGATCGTTGAAATTATGGTTCTGCTCTGGATCGAGCACTTCCAGCAGCGCCGAGGCCGGATCGCCGCGCATGTCGCTGCCCATCTTGTCGATCTCGTCGAGCAAGAACAGCGGATTGCGGACCCCCACCTTGGTCATCTTCTGAATCAGACGACCAGGCATCGAACCGATGTAGGTACGACGGTGACCGCGAATCTCGGCTTCGTCGCGAACACCGCCCAAGGCCATGCGCACGAACTTGCGGTTGGTGGCATGGGCGATGGATTCGGCCAGGGAGGTCTTGCCCACACCGGGCGGCCCGACCAGGCACAGCACAGGGCCACGGATTTTCTTCACGCGCTTTTGCACGGCGAGGTATTCGAGGATGCGTTCCTTGACCTCTTCGAGCCCGTAGTGATCGGCATCCAGAATGCTTTCGGCGCGTGCCAGGTCGAGGCGCACCTTGCTCTGCGCCTGCCAAGGCACCTGCACCAGCCAGTCGATATAAGTCCGCACCACCGTTGCTTCTGCAGACATCGGCGACATCTGCTTGAGCTTGTTCAACTCGGCCGTGGCCTTGGCCAGGGCGTCCTTGGGCAGGCCCGCCGCGTCGATGCGCTTTTTCAGCTCTTCGACTTCGTTGTGCCCTTCCTCGCCATCGCCCAGCTCTTTCTGAATGGCCTTCATCTGCTCGTTCAGATAGTACTCGCGCTGGCTGCGCTCCATCTGCTTCTTGACCCGCCCGCGAATGCGCTTCTCGACCTGCAGCAGGTCGATCTCGGCATCCAGCAGTGCCAGTACGTGTTCGACACGCGCCGGCAACTCGATGATCTCGAGGATCTCCTGCTTCTGTTCGATTTTCAGCGCCATGTGCGCGGCCATGGTGTCGACCAGGCGGCCAGGCTCATCGATGCTGTTCAGCGAGGACAGCACCTCGGCAGGGACCTTCTTGCCCAGCTGCACGTACTGCTCGAACTGACCCAGCAGCGTGCGCACGAACACTTCGGACTCGCGATCCGGCGCATCGACTTCGTCGATCAATTGCACTTCGGCGCGAACGTGGCCGTTGATCTCCAGGAACTGCTCGACGCTGCCGCGCTGCTCGCCTTCGACCAGCACCTTGACGGTGCCGTCAGGCAGCTTGAGCAGCTGCAGAACGGTGGCAACGGTACCGACACGGTACAGGGCGTCCTCACCTGGATCATCATCGGCGGGATTCTTCTGCGCGAGCAAAAGGATCTGCTTTTCGCCAGACATCGCCGCCTCGAGGGCTTCGATGGACTTCTCACGACCCACAAACAGCGGGATAACCATATGCGGATAGACGACGACATCACGCAATGGCAGGAGAGGCAATTCGATGGTTGTCTTCATGATTTCGCCTCTACAGCGGCCCCGAAGGCCGTAAACAGATGGAATTGAGCATGCCTTCAATGTGGGGGCTCGCCCCGCAAAAAACAAGTTCACTGTCTGAAAAACGAAAGGGGCCCGTAGGCCCCTTCCTTGTTCCAGCTCAGATTGTCGATCAGGCGTCGGGTGCAGCCTTCGCCGGCGGCTCGCTGTTTTCGTAGATCAACAGCGGCTTGGACGTCCCTTCGATCACGCTCTCATCGATGACCACTTTGCTTACATCGGTCTGCGAAGGAATTTCATACATGGTGTCGAGCAGAACGCCTTCGAGAATCGAACGCAGGCCTCGCGCACCAGTCTTGCGCTCAAGAGCACGACGAGCAACGGACTTCAAGGCATCGCTGCGGAACTCGAGATCCACACCTTCCATTTCGAACAACTTGCCGTACTGCTTGGTCAGCGCGTTCTTCGGTTCGGTAAGGATCTGGATCAGTGCCGCCTCGTCCAGTTCGTCCAGCGTTGCCAGAACCGGCAGACGACCGACGAACTCGGGGATCAGCCCGAACTTGACCAGATCGTCCGGCTCCACTTCACGCAGCGACTCGCCGACCTTCTTGCCTTCCTGCTTGCTGCGCACCTGGGCACCGAAACCAATACCACCCTGGGTGGAGCGATTCTGGATGACTTTTTCCAGGCCGGAAAATGCACCACCACAGATGAACAGGATGTTGCGCGTGTCGACCTGCAGAAACTCCTGCTGAGGATGCTTGCGACCACCTTGCGGCGGTACCGAGGCAACGGTGCCCTCGATCAGCTTCAACAGCGCCTGCTGCACGCCTTCGCCCGAAACGTCACGGGTGATGGACGGGTTATCCGACTTGCGCGAAATCTTGTCGATTTCGTCGATGTAGACGATGCCCATCTGGGCTTTCTCTACGTCGTAGTCGCACTTCTGCAGCAGCTTCTGGATGATGTTCTCGACGTCCTCACCCACGTAACCGGCTTCGGTCAGGGTGGTGGCATCGGCGATGGTGAACGGAACGTTGAGCAGGCGAGCCAGTGTTTCAGCCAGCAAGGTCTTGCCCGAACCGGTCGGGCCGATCAGCAGGATGTTGCTTTTGCCGAGCTCGACGTCGTCGTTCTTCTTGTCACGCTGGTTCAAGCGCTTGTAGTGGTTGTACACCGCTACCGCCAGAACCTTCTTCGCGCGCTCCTGGCCAATCACATACTGATCCAGGATGCCGCTTATTTCTTTGGGCGAGGGCAATTTATGCGCGCTGCTCTCGGCCTGGGCTTCCTGCACCTCCTCGCGGATGATGTCGTTGCACAGGTCGACGCACTCGTCGCAGATAAAGACCGAGGGGCCGGCAATCAATTTGCGCACTTCATGCTGGCTTTTGCCACAGAAGGAGCAATAGAGCAGCTTGTTGCCGTTGTCCTCGCCGTTGCGGGTGTCAGTCATTCGATCGATCCAAATCCGATAGGCTTGCAACACAAGATGAAGGCTATTGCGGGCTTTTTCAAGCCCACAGGTGGCTGACATGGCCACCACCCCCATCTGGCTGCTTAGGCGGGCAAGTTGCGCTTGGACATCACAGAGTCGATCAAACCGTAATCGACCGCACGCTCGGCGCTCATGAAATTGTCGCGGTTGGTGTCCTTCTCGATGGTCTCGATGCTCTGGCCGGTGTGGTGCGCCAGCAGCGAATTGAGACGCTCGCGAATGAACAGGATTTCCTTGGCATGGATCTCGATGTCCGAGGCCTGGCCCTGGAAACCGCCCAGCGGCTGGTGAATCATCATGCGCGAGTTGGGCAGGCAATGACGCTTGCCCGCGGCGCCACCGGCAAGCAGGAACGCGCCCATGCTGCAGGCCTGGCCGATGCAGGTGGTGGACACGTCCGGCTTGATGAACTGCATGGTGTCGTAGATCGACATCCCCGCCGTCACCGACCCGCCTGGTGAGTTGATGTAGAGATGGATGTCCTTGTCCGGGTTTTCCGCCTCAAGGAACAGCAACTGCGCGGCGACTAGGTTGGCCATGTAGTCTTCCACAGGGCCGATCAGGAAGATCACTCGTTCCTTGAGCAGGCGCGAGTAGATGTCGTACGCACGTTCGCCACGAGCCGATTGCTCGATAACCATCGGGACCAGGCCGCCTGCGGCCTGGATGTCAGAGCTCTGCTGAATATAAGAATTGCGGGACATGTCTCGCACTCACTCCCAAATAGTCATGTCTTGAATACGCATAAGCCAGCGCGAAGGCTGGCTTATGGTGTTTTCGAACCTCAGAGAACGATCACTCGGCTTGTGCTGCTTCCGCCGGCTTGACCGCTTCTTCGTAAGAGACCGACTTGTCGGTCACCTTGGCTTTCTGCAGAACAGTATCCACAACTTGTTCTTCCAGCACAACCGAACGGACTTCGTTCAGCTGCTCATCATTTTTGTAGTACCACGATACAACTTGCTCAGGCTCCTGGTAGGCCGAGGCCATTTCCTGGATCAGCTCGCGCACGCGTGCTTCGTCCGGCTTGAGTTCGTTCTGCTTGACCACTTCGGCAACGATCAGGCCCAGCACGACGCGACGCTTGGCTTGCTCGGTGAACAGCTCGGCCGGCAATTGGTCAGGCTTGATGTTGCCGCCAAACTGCTGCACGGCTTGAACGCGCAGACGGTCGACTTCGTTGTCGAGCAGCGCCTTGGGCACTTCGATCGGGTTGGTCGATACCAGACCGTCCATGACCTGATTCTTGATCTTGGCCTTGATTGCCTGACGCAGCTCGCGCTCCATGTTCTTGCGAACTTCGGTGCGGAAGCCGTCGAGACCGGTTTCTTTGATGCCGAACTGGCCGAAGAACTCTTCGTTCAGCTCTGGCAGTTTGGCTTCGGAAACGCTGTTGACGGTGACGGTGAACTCGGCGGCCTTGCCGGCCAGCTCGAGGTTCTGGTAGTCCTCGGGGAAGCTCAGGTTCAGGACCTTCTCTTCACCGGCCTTGGCGCCGACCAGGCCGTCTTCGAAACCAGGAATCATGCGGCCCGAACCCAGAACCAGCTGGGTACCTTTGGCGGAACCACCGGAGAACTCTTCGCCTTCGATCTTGCCGACGAAGTCGATGTTCAGCTGGTCTTCGGTCTGCGCGGCGCGATCGGTCTGCTCGTAGCGTACGTTCTGCTTGCGCAGCACTTCGAGCATGTTGTCCAGGTCGCTGTCGGCGACGTCGGCGCTCAGACGCTCGACTTCGATGCTGTCGAACGCGCCGACTTCGAACTCGGGGAACACTTCGAAGGTGGCGATGTATTCCAGGTCCTTGCCCTTCTCGAACACTTTCGGCTCGACGGCGGGTGCGCCGGCTGGATTGAGCTTCTGCTCGACCACGGCTTCATAGAAGGAAGCCTGGATGACGTTGCCCAGGGCTTCCTGGCGCGCGTCAGCCTCGTAGCGCTGACGGATGACGCTCATAGGCACCTTGCCTGGACGGAAGCCCGGGATCTTGGCGTTACGGGCGGTCTGTTGCAGACGCTTGTTGACTTCGGCCTCGATGCGCTCGGCGGGAACGCCGATGGTCATGCGGCGCTCGAGAGCGGAAGTGTTTTCAACAGAAACTTGCATGGATTTTCCTCGTTGCACAGACGTTAGCCGGCCATTTCCGACCCCAGATCAAGGGCAAGCATTCTAGAGGCTCGAACTCAAGAAGTCACCCTATGCACATGGATGCGCACAAAGTCGCTGAAGAAACCGTCAAACGGCAGCAAAAGAAGGCTGGCCCAGGCCTGCAAATGCCCTGACGGACAAGTTTTGCAAGATAACCTCAGGCTCGCTGGTATCCTATGCAAAGGATAAAGCCATTACCTTGCACTTCCACGTGGAGATCTCGGCCATTCTGTCGCTTCCCGTAGCAACCTCTATTCTTGCAGGACCCTCATGGCCATAAGCCCTGACACGCCGGTCTCCCTCGCCAATTGCGAGGACGAGCCCATTCATCGGCCCGGGGCCATTCAGCCTCACGGCGCGCTGATCGCACTGGACGGCGAAGGTCGCGTGCTGACTCGCAGCGCCAACCTGATGGCCATCACCGGATTGGATGTATTGCCGGGCACTACCCCGAACAGCGAACTGCTGGGCGCCGATGCCCTGGCCTTGATCGCCGAGGGCCTTGCCAGCAGTGATCACTGGGCGAACAGCGTCGAGAGTGTCCTGCTTGGCCGCCTGTTCGACGTGGTTGCCCATCGCCATCTGCAGGTCCTGTATCTGGAGTTCGAGCCGCGTCGGACCGCCAGCGGCTCGTTCAGCCAGTTCGCCCTGTACGCGCAGCGCATCATCAGCCAGATGCAGAACCGCCACGACATCGACGCACTGCTGAGCCGCGTGACTGCCGAAATCCGCAACATGACAGGCTTCGACCGGGTCATGGCCTACCGTTTTCGCCCCGACCTGTCTGGCGAAGTCATCGCCGAGGCCCACCGCGAAGACCTCGAGAGCTACCTGGGTCAGCGCTACCCGGCATCGGACATCCCTGCCCAGGCACGCCTGCTTTATATACTCAACCCGATTCGCCTGATCGCCGACGTGGCCTATGCGCCAGCGCCGTTGACGCCGTCCTTGGATCCACGGACCGGCCAGCCGTTCGACCTCAGCTTCAGCACCCTGCGCAGCGTTTCGCCGATTCACTGCGAATACCTGACCAACATGGGCGTGCGCGCCTCGATGAGCGTGTCGATCGTCGTCGGCGGCAAGCTGTGGGGGCTGTTCTCCTGCCATCACATGGCACCCAAGACGATGGCGCATCCATTGCGCATGTCTTTTCAGGTCATCTCGCAGGTGTGCAGCGCGCTGGTCGAGCGGTTGGAGCACAACCTGGCCACCCAGACCTTGAAGCAGGCGAGCGACCAGCAACAAAAACTCATGACCCTGGCGCGCGACTCCGAAGACCTGGTCAGTGCATTGGCGGGCGAGCCGGACAACATTGCCGCGCTGATACCCTGCGATGGCGCCGCAGTGGTCATGTCGGGTCGCACCCAAAGCATCGGCGGGCACTTCGACCCACTGTGTCGCCAGGTGCTGGAGCACGTCGAGCAGGACCCGAACCTCGAGGTCTTTCACACCGACAATTGGCAGGGTTCAGAGAGTGAACGCAATACCAGCGGCTACTGCGGCATTCTGGCGGTCCGTTTCCATCGCCAGGAATCGGGCTGGGTGATGTGGCTGCGCAAGGAAGAAATCAACAATGTGCGCTGGGGCGGCAAGCCGGAGAAAATCATCAAGGTGGGGCCGTCCGGGCCACGCCTGACGCCACGGGGCTCCTTCGAGGCTTGGGAAGAAGTGGTGCGTGGGCGTTCGGCCAACTGGGGCGACACCGATATCACCATTGCCGAGAAGCTGCGACGCGACCTGGTCGAATTGTGCCTGAGCCGTGCCAGCGAGATCGATGGCATGCGTCAGCGCCTGATCGCCATGCTCGGCCATGACCTGCGCAATCCACTGCAGTCGATTTCCATGGCTGCGGCCATGTTGTCCTCGAGCGAGACGCGCGACACCGAACTGCGCAAGCACATCAGCCACTCCAGTGGTCGCATGGAAAGGCTGATCAGCCAGATCCTTGAGATGAGCCGCCTGCAGTCCGGCCTCGGCATCATGGTCAATCGGGTTGAAACCGATCTGTCGGCGCTGGTCGAAAGCATCGTCGATGAGACAGCGGTGGCTTTCCCTGGCCTGACCATCGAGGCACGCATCCAACCGGATGTGCGCGCCATGGTCGATCCGGACCGCTACGCGCAGGTCATCACCAACCTGCTGGGCAACGCCCGCTACCATGGCACGCCGGATACGCCGGTACTGATCAGCTTGAGCACGGAGCAAAACAACACGCGGCTGTCGGTCCTCAACCAGACCACCCCGGTGGCCCCCGAGCGCCTGTCGACGCTGTTCCAGCCGTTCAAGCCGCACAGCAGTGAAAACCTGCGCAACAAGAACGGCCTGGGGATCGGGCTGTACATTTCCCAGGCCATCGCGGTTGCGCACAGTGGCAACCTGAGCGTCGAGCAGAACGGCAATGTCATCACCTTCAGCATGGTCCAGCCCGTAGAGGCGTGACTCGTCGACTGAAACGCAGACACGAAAAAGCCGCCCGAAGGCGGCTTTCACGTTGCGCAGCAGGCCTAGGCCTGACTGTACGGGTTGGTGCGGACGAAGAGACTCGAACTCTTACACCTTGCGGCGCTGGAACCTAAATCCAGTGTGTCTACCAATTCCACCACGTCCGCGTGTAGCTTTTAAAGCAAAGGCGCCGGATCGGTAAGAATCGGGCGCCTTTCGAAATATGGGGTGGACGATGGGGATCGAACCCACGACAACAGGAGTCACAATCCTGTGCTCTACCAACTGAGCTACGCCCACCATATTGCGTTTACTGCGTTACTTGTGCCAAAGCTGCCTAATGGCGCACCCGGCAGGACTCGAACCTGCGACCATCCGCTTAGAAGGCGGATGCTCTATCCAGCTGAGCTACGGGCGCTTTTGAGTCTGTAGTCCTTGCAGATTACAAATCCAGAGCTTCAGTCGGTGATGACAAACAAGCCTTGAAACCGCCTGTTTTGCTCTACCTTCTTCACCAGTGCTAGGCCCTGCCCGACAAGTGCGACGAATGTTATAGGCGAGCCTTGGGGTCGTCAACTCTTTTTTGAAAAAAATTCATTTAATTAAAGGGCTTAGGAGGTTTCGCGAAGCAAGCGCCTTTGCCCTGGGCGTGCGACATGCGAGAATGCGCGCACATTTTCATTCCTTTTCGATGGTTAATCACGCGTCATGACTGCACAACTTATCGACGGCAAGACGATCGCCGCCAACCTGCGTCGGCAGATCGCTCATCAGGTTGCCGAGCGTCGTCGGCAAGGCCTGCGCACGCCGGGCCTTGCGGTGATTCTGGTGGGTACCGACCCCGCGTCCCAGGTCTATGTTTCGCACAAGCGCAAGGACTGCGAGGAAGTCGGTTTCGTTTCCCGGGCCTTCGACCTGCCGAGCACCACCTCGCAGATTGAGCTCGAGACGCTGATCGACACGCTCAATGCCGACACCGAGATCGACGGCATTCTGTTGCAGTTGCCGCTGCCCGAGCATCTGGACGCCTCGCTGCTGCTCGAGCGCATCCGTCCGGACAAGGACGTCGATGGTTTCCATCCCTATAACGTCGGCCGCCTGGCCCAGCGCATTCCGTTGCTGCGTCCGTGCACGCCCAAGGGCATCATGGCCCTGCTGGAAAGCACTGGCCAGGATCTGTATGGCATGGACGCGGTAGTGGTGGGTGCCTCCAACATCGTTGGACGACCCATGGCCATGGAGTTGCTGCTGGCAGGCTGCACCGTGACCGTGACTCATCGGTTCACCAAGGACCTGGCGGGCCACGTGGGCCGCGCCGATCTGGTGGTGGTTGCCGCGGGCAAGCCAGGGCTGGTGAAGGGCGAATGGATCAAGGAAGGTGCGATCGTGATCGACGTGGGCATCAATCGCCAGGCCGATGGCAAGCTGGTGGGCGACGTGGTGTATGACACTGCCCTGCCCCGTGCCGGCTGGATCACTCCAGTCCCAGGCGGCGTAGGTCCGATGACCCGCGCCTGCCTGCTGGAAAACACCCTGTATGCAGCAGAAACGCTGCACCAGTGATGTAAACCCTGATGCGCGCTGCATCCGTTGCACCGCAGCGCGGCTTTCGCGGCCGCTGACCGCTCCTACGGGGCATCAATCTTCCGTGGGAGCGGCCTGTGGCCGCGAAAAGAACGGCGCGGTGTGGCAGGCCAATCGCAGCGCGGCTTTCCTGGCCGCTGACCGCGCCTGCGGCTACTTTCTTGCATCCTCCCACGACTTGACCAGTTCGGCGTAGCCCACGGTTTGACCCTGAGGCTTTTCGTTGGCCAGTTTGGGCTTGGGTGCGCCGGGCTGGTCGAACCAGTACTGGGCGTCGCGCTCGGGGTTCATCTTCGGCCCGCACACGGGTTGCACCTTGCTGCGCTCCAGGCGGGTCATGATCGCGTCCTGGTCCTTGGCCAGGCCATCGAGCGCCTGCTGTGGGGTCTTTTCGCCGCTGGCTGCCTCGGAAATGTGGCTCCACCACAACTGCGCCAGACGCGGATAGTCAGGCACGTTGGTGCCGGTCGGGGTCCATTGCACGCGAGCCGGGCTGCGGTAGAACTCCACCAGGCCACCCAGCTTGGGTGCCAGATCGGTCATGGCGTGGGAATTGATGTCCGATTCGCGAATCGGCGTCAGGCCGACGATGGTCTTTTTCAGCGAGACCGTCTTCGACGTCACGAACTGCGCGTACAGCCAGGCTGCCAGGCGCTGTTTCTCGGGCGTCGACTTGAGGAAGGTCCAGGCGCCGGTGTCCTGATACCCCAGCTTCATGCCCTCTTCCCAGTACGGGCCCTTGGGCGAAGGTGCCATGCGCCATTTCGGCGTGCCATCGCCATTCATCACCGGCAGGCCAGGCTTGGTCATGTCTGCAGTGAAGGCGGTGTACCAGAAGATCTGCTGGGCGATGTTGCCCTGGGCCGGTACCGGGCCGGATTCGGAGAAGGTCATGCCCTGAGCTTCGGGCGGTGCGTAGGCACGCATCCAGTCGACGTATTTCTGCGTCGCATAGACGGCTGCCGGGCCGTTGGTGTCGCCGCCACGGGTCACGCTGGAACCCACCGGATGGCAGTCCTCCACGCGAATGCCCCACTCGTCCACCGGCAAGCCGTTGGGCAGGCCCTTGTCGCCACCGCCGGCCATGGAGAACCAGGCATCGGTGAAGCGCCAACCCAGCGAGGGGTCTTTCTTGCCGTAGTCCATGTGCCCGTAGATGCGTTTGCCGTCGATCTCCTTGACGTCCTCGGAGAAGAACTTGGCGATGTCCTCGTAAGCCGACCAGTTGACCGGGACACCGAGTTCGTAGCCGTAGATTTCCTTGAACTTCTTCTTCAGTTCCGGGCGCTCGAACCAGTCGGCACGGAACCAGTACAGGTTGGCGAATTGCTGATCGGGCAGTTGATAGACCTTGCCGTCGGGCGCGGTGGTGAACGAGATGCCGATGAAATCCTTGAGGTCGAGGGTCGGCGAGGTGGCCTTCTTGCCCTCGGGACTGGCCATCATGTCGGTGATCGATTCGCTCTTGCCGTAGCGAAAGTGGGTACCGATCAAATCCGAATCGTTGACCCAGCCATCGTAGATGTTCTTGTCCGACTGCATCTGCGTCTGCAGCTTCTCGACCACATCGCCTTCCTGCAACAGGTCGTGGGTGAGCTTGATCCCGGTGATCTCGCTGAACGCCTTGGCCAGGGTCTTGGCTTCGTATTCATGGGTAGTGAGGGTTTCGGACACCACGTTGATGTTCATGCCTCGGAACGGCTTGGCGGCCTCGATGAACCATTGCATCTCCGCCATCTGTTGCTCGGGCGTGAGGGTGGATGGCTTGAATTCGGCGCCTACCCATTTTTTCGCCGCGTCTTCATAGGCATCCGCCCAAGCCGCGGCGCTCAGCCCGGCACACGCCAGCGCGGTCGCCAGGGCAATGCTATGTCGCAGTTTGTTGTTGTTCTTGTACATAGTGACCTCCTGTTTGGAATTTTTGCGTCGCGCAGACCCGTGTGGCTCAGCCCCAACGCATTACCGCCAGCAACCACACCAGGGACAGCGCCGAGGCGACCCAGATGCTCCAGTCGGTAACGCCGATCACCAGCAGGTGCAGGTAGGCGCTACCGAGAAGACCGATGAACAACCGATCGCCGCGAGTGGTCGCGATCGGCAGGAACCCGCGCCGCTCGGTGCAGGGCGAGCGCAATTCGTAGAACGTCATGCCGGCGAGCAACAGCGCGATGGCGCCGAAGAACAGGGCAGTCGGTAGAGTCCAGGCCATCCACTCCATCACAGGCTCCTCATACGCGACCCAAGGCGAAGCCCTTGGCCACATGGTTGCGAACGAACCAGATCACCAGCATGCCGGGCACGATGGTCAGCACGCCGGCCGCAGCCAGCACACCCCAGTCGATGCCCGAGGCTGAAACGGTACGGGTCATCACCGCCGCGATCGGCTTGGCATTGACCGAAGTCAGGGTGCGCGCCAGGAGCAATTCCACCCACGAGAACATGAAGCAGAAGAAGGCCGTTACACCGATACCCGAGCCAATCAGCGGCATGAAGATCTTCACGAAGAATTTCGGAAAGCTGTAGCCATCGATGTAGGCGGTTTCGTCGATCTCCTTCGGCACGCCGGACATGAAGCCTTCGAGAATCCACACCGCCAGCGGTACGTTGAACAGGCAGTGCGCGAGCGCGACGGCGATGTGCGTGTCGAACAGGCCGATGGATGAGTACAGCTGGAAGAACGGCAGCAGGAACACCGCAGGCGGCGCCATGCGGTTGGTCAGCAGCCAGAAGAACAGGTGCTTGTCGCCTAGAAAGCGGTAACGCGAAAACGCATAGGCCGCCGGCAGCGCGACGCTGAGCGAGATCAGCGTGTTGAGGCTCACGTAGTACAGCGAATTGATATAGCCGGTGTACCAGCTGGGGTCGGTGAAGATCACCCGATAGTTGGCCAGGGTGAATTCGTGGGGAAACAGGGTCAGCCCGCCGAGGATTTCACCGTTGCTCTTGAACGACATGTTCAGCAACCAGTAGATGGGCACCAGCAAAAACAGGATGTACAGCAGCAGGGGAATCAGTTTGCGTTTGCTCATGGCTACCTCAACCTTGCTTGTCGTTGTGGGTCATGGCGGTATAGAACAGCCATGACACCAGCAGGATGATCAGGAAGTACACCAGCGAGAAGGCCGCGGCCGGGCCGAGGTCGAACTGACCCACGGCCATCTGCGTCAGGGTCTGGCTGAGGAACGTGGTGGCGTTGCCCGGGCCGCCACCGGTCAGCACGAAGGGTTCGGTGTAGATCATGAAGCTGTCCATGAAGCGCAGCATGACCGCGATCAGCAGCACGCTTTTCATCTTCGGCAACTGGATGTGCCGGAACACCGCCCAGCTCGAGGCGCGGTCGATACGCGCAGCCTGGTAGTAGACGTCGGGGATGGCGCGCAGGCCCGAATAGCACAGCAGCGCCACCAGCGAAGTCCAGTGCCACACATCCATGACCAGCACCGTGACCCAGGCGTCCACGGTGTTGGACGCATAGTTGTAGCTGATGCCCATGGCGTTGAGCGTGTAGCCCAGCAAGCCGATGTCGGCGCGGCCGAAGATCTGCCAGATGGTGCCTACCACGTTCCACGGAATCAGCAGCGGAATGGCCATGACGATCAGGCACAGCGACGACCAGCGGCCCTTGGCCGGCATGGTCAGGGCGATGGCGATGCCCAGGGGTATCTCGATCAGCAGCACGCAGCCCGAATAGATGAACTGGCGCAGCAGCGAATCGTGCAGGCGCGGGTCCTGGAGGACCTGGCGGTACCAGTCGGCGCCAACGAAGTAGCGGCTGGACTGGTCGAAGATGTCCTGCACCGAATAGTTGACCACGGTCATCATCGGAATCACGGCGCTGAACGCCACCAGCAGGAACACCGGCAGCACCAGCCACCAGGCCTTGTTGTTCTGAACCTTGTTCATGGCTTCACCTCCAGCAGGCGGTCATCGGCATAGACCATCAGCCACTGCGCGGGAAAGCTGATGAACACCGTGCCCTCGGGCACGGTGCGGTCCTCGGGCAAACGCACCTTGAAGGGCTGGCCGCCGAGCAGCAGGGTGAGAATCTTGTAGGTGCCCAGGTCTTCCAGATGGACCCGTTCGCTGTGCAGGGCCGCCTCGAAGCCTTCGTCCCAGACCCGGATGAACTCCGGACGGATGCCGATCTGCAGGCGTTGCCAGCCGCCCTGGGCAACGCGCGCCTGCAAGGCCTCCGACAAGGGCACATGAATGCCGCCGAAACCGACCCCGCCACGCTCGGGCTGGACATCGACGAGGTTCATGCCGGGGCTGCCGATGAAGTAGCCGACGAAAGTGTGCGCCGGTCGCTCGAACAGCTCGCGCGGGGTGCCGAACTGGACGATCTGACCGCCGTACATGACCGCGATCTTGTCGGCGAAGGTGGATGCCTCGAGCTGGTCGTGGGTGACGTAGACCATGGTGATGTTGAACTGCTCGTGGATCTGCTTGAGCTTGCGCCGCAGTTTCCATTTCAGGTGCGGGTCGATGACCGTCAGCGGTTCATCGAAGAGGATCGCCGAGACGTCGTCGCGTACCAGGCCACGGCCCATCGACACCTTTTGCTTCTCGTCGGCGCTGAGGTTGCGCGCCTTGCGCTGCAGCAGGCGCTGCAGATCGAGCACTTCGGCCACTTCCTGCACCCGAGCGTGAACCTGCTCCTCGGACTTGCCCTGGTTGCGCAAGGGGAATGCCAGGTTGTCGAATACCGTCATGGTGTCGTACACCACCGGGAACTGGAACACCTGGGCGATGTTGCGCTGCTCGGGCGGCAGTTCGTTGACCACTTTGCCGTCGAACAGCACCTGCCCGTGGGACGGGCTGAGCAACCCGGAAATGATGTTGAGCAAGGTCGATTTGCCGCACCCGGACGGGCCGAGCAAGGCATAGGCGCCGCCCTGCTCCCAGATGTGATCCATCTCGCGGATGGCATAGTCTTCGGGCCCCGCCGGATGGGCGCTGTAGCTGTGCGCCAGGTGCTGCAGACGTATCTCGGCCATCAGGCAGCCCTCGCTACACGCAGGCCGGGGGCCTGGACCAATTGTCCGTCGAGCTGGAACACGAACAGCTTGTGGGTCGGGATGTACACCGGTATGGCCGCGTCCACCGCATAGTCGTGGACGCCCGGCAGGTGCAGCACCAGCGAAAAGTACTCGTTGCGTACGTGCAGGAAGGTTTCCGAGCCGCTGATTTCCGCAAGTTCCACGGTGACCGCCAGCTCCAGGTCATCGTCGTTGCTGGGTGTCAGGCCGATGTGGCTGGGTCGTACGCCGAAGCGGTAATCGCCGTCGGGGACCCCGGACAAGTCGAGATTGCGGGCGAAGTGCACGAAGTTGGCGAAGCTGACCTCCTGGCCACCGATGCGACCTTCGATCAGGTTGATCGGCGGTTCGGAAAACAGCTCGGCCGCCAGCACCGTGGCTGGCCGGTGGTAGACCTCCGGCGTTCTGCCACTCTGGATCACCCGCCCCTCGTGAAGAATGGTGGTGGTGCCGCCCAACGCCAGGGCTTCGTTGGGCTCGGTGGTGGCGTACACGGCAATGGTATGGCGGGTCAGGAACAGTTCGCGCATTTCGAAACGAAGTTCTTCGCGCAGCTTGTAGTCCAGGTTCACCAGCGGTTCGTCGAACAGGATCAGCTCGGCATCCTTGACCAGCGCGCGCGCCATGGCCGTACGCTGCTGCTGGCCACCGGACAATTCCAGCGGGTGGCGCTTGAGGAACGGCTCGATACGCAACATGCGTGCGGTCTGCAGCACACGCTCCTCGATCTGCTCGCGGGCCATGCCTGCCTGGCGCAACGGCGAGGCAATGTTGTCGAAGACCGTCATGGTCGGGTAGTTGATGAACTGCTGGTAGACCATGGAGACGTTGCGCTGGCGCACCGGCTTGCCGGTCACGTCCACACCGTTCATCAACACCCGGCCCTGGTCGGGTTTGTCCAGGCCGGCCATCAGGCGCATCAAGCTGGTCTTGCCGGACAACGTGCGCCCCAGGAGGACATTGAACGAACCGGGTTCCAGCACCAGCGATGCATTGTCGATGTACAGCTGGTTTTCCACACGACGAGTGACCTGCTCGAGCACAAGGGACATGGCGGCGCCTTTTTTATTATTGGAAGCGGTTGCGGCTTCGCATCGGTACGACTGCTGGCAAACCCAGAGCGATAAGCGTGCCAATTGCCGCCAGTCAAGGCTGAAAGCGCCAGCCAAACGGTTCGAGGGTATGTGTCACAGGCAGGCGGGGTTCACCACTGAACAAAAATGAACGCCTGGCGCATTGACAATGAACAACCGTGAACAACACTGCATGAACAAAAACAACAAGGCCGCGTGCCGGGATACTCGAACCATGTCCGTATCCAATCCAATGCTTGCCCATGACCGGCTCATCCACGACTCCTGGGCACGCTGTCGCGAAGCGGGGCTTGAGCACCATCACGCGCCGCGCTTCGAGCCGCTGCCACGGGCCGCGCTGCAACAGATGCTCGAACGCCACCAGGCCCTGCTGCACACCACCCATCGCGAGGTGTTGCCCTACTACGAACACATCCTGGGCAATTCGCGCTGCCTGATTCGGCTGGCCGACCCGCAGGCGCGCGTGCTCAGGTCGTGGGGAGAGCAGCCGGGCGCTACCCACAGCCATGCCGGTTTCGACCCCGGCGCGTCCTGGCTGGAAACATCGGCCGGGACCAATCCGATCGGCACTGCGCTGGCCTGCCGCCAGGCCGTGCACGTCGAGCCCGACGAGCACTTTCTGCTTGCCAACCGCTTGATGAACGGCTCGGCGTCACCGATCTTCGACGCGCAACGGCGAATGGTCGCGGTGCTGGACGTTTCCAGCGACAGTCACCTGCCGCCTTCGCACACGCTCGGGCTGGTGAAGATGATGAGCCAGACGGTGGAGAATCGCCTGATTCTCGAGGCGTTCGCCGACCGGCATCACCAATTGATCTTCAATACCGGAGTCAACAACCTCGACAGCCAGTGGGCCGGACTGCTGGTGTTCGACGACAACGGTCACGTGCTGGCGGCCAATCGTCGTGCCGACAGCCTGCTGGGTGTCGAGCTTCCGGGCTTGACCGTGCAGCAGGTGTTCCGACTGACGCCGCAGGCACTGCTCGACCACCCGCCGGAGCGCACGTTCGCCCTGCAACCGCCAGGGCGCAACCGGTTGCAGTGTCTGCTCAAGAAGCCGGTTTTACCGTGCCCGGCGCCGGCTGCAGCGCACCGTGGCACCGACCCGCGCCTGGACAAAGCCATGCAACAGGGTCTGCGCCTGCTGGAAAAGGACGTGCCGTTGTTGCTGCGCGGTGACACCGGTACCGGCAAGGAAGTGCTGGTCAAGGCTCTGCACCGGGCCAGCAGCCGCGCGTCGTGCCCGCTGATTGCGGTCAACTGTGCGGCGATTCCCGCCGAGCTGGTGGAGTCGGAACTGTTTGGCTACGAGCGTGGTGCCTTCACCGGTGCCAGCCAGAAGGGCAGCCCTGGCCTGGTGCGCAAGGCCGACAAGGGCATTCTGTTCCTCGACGAGATCGGCGACATGCCGTTGCCGACCCAGGCGCGGCTGCTGCGCGTATTGCAGGAGCGCTGCATCCAGCCGCTGGGCTGTGGCGACCCGATACCGGTCGACATTCGTCTGATTTCCGCGACCCATGAGGATCTGCGCCAGCGGGTGCAGGCCGGCTTGTTCCGCGAAGACCTCTACTACCGCCTGGCTGGCATGACCCTGCACCTGCCGACCCTGCACGCGCGCAGCGACAAGCGCGAGCTCATCGAACAGGTGTGGGAGTCGCACCGCGAACCCCAGCAGAGCGCCGGTTTCAGCGCCGAGGTGTGGGCCGCATTCATGGCCCACCCATGGCCTGGCAACGTGCGTCAGTTGTCTGCGGTGGTCAAGGTCGCGCTGGTACTGGCCGATGAGGAGCTGATAGGCCTGGACCATCTGCCCGATGATTTTCTTCGCGAGGCGAGCCAGCTGCCGGCGCAGGAACAGGCCTTGCCGCGCCCGCTGCTGACCTTGGCCAAGGTCAGTGACCTGGGCGAACTGCTGCAGGCCAGCGACGGCAACATCTCGCGCCTGGCCAGGCGCTTGGGAGTCAGCCGCAATACGCTTTACAAGCGTCTGCGCGAACAGGGGCACGCCGGGCACGGCGGCCCTTCAGACCTTGCCGAAGGTCTGCGAGGGCCTGCGCAGGGTCGGGTCGAAGGGGTTCAGACGTGGGCCGATGGCAGCAGCTTCGCGCTTGAGCAGTTCGACCACGGTGGGTAGACGGTCGGGGCCAAGTCGATCGCTGATGGTGGCAACACTGAGGGCCGCCACCGCGTGGCCGTTGCGGTCGAGTATCGGCACCGCCAGGCCCGCCATGCCGGGCAGCACGCCGGTGTTGCGCGCGGCATAGCCGAGCTTGCGCACGCTGTCGACTTCCGAACGCAACAGCACCTCGTCGTACAGGTGCAGGTCCCTGAGCCGGGGCAGGTTGTAGTGGATCACGGTTTCGCGCTCGTCTTCGGGCAGGAACGCGAGGATCGCCAGGCTGCCTTGCCCTACCCCCAGCGCAACGCGGCCACCGATGTCGCCGGTGAAGGTGCGTATCGGGTAGGGCCCTTCGCTGCGGTCCAGGCAGATGGCATCGAAGCCACTGCGCGCCAGCAGGAACAGCGAGTCACCCAAAGACGCCGACAGCCGCAGCAGGCTGGGGCGCGCCAGTTCGCGCAGGTTGCTGCCATTGCCGGCGCGGGCGGCCAGGGCGAAGAACTCCAGGCTCAGCCGATAGCGCTTGCTGCGTACATCCTGCTCGACCATGCCCTCCTCTACCAGCCCGCGCAACAGGCGGTGCGTAGTGGGTTGCGACAGGCCGATGCGCTCGGCGAGCTGGATGACGCGCTCGCCCTCGGTGGGCGCTGCCGACAATCCACGCAATACGGCAAACAACCGGGAGACACCGCCTGTACCTGGTTCTGAATTCCGCTCAGTGGAATCGTCACTCATATTTTATTCATCCGATTTCATTGAAAGGATTAATCTGAAAATAACCATCCGCTCAGTGAAATAAGCGCTTTCGCCATCCTAGTCTTCGTCCTACTCTGCGTCCACGGGGCGAGACCAACAATAGCCGGCAGCCGACTCAGAACGAGCGCCACCCCATTGCAGGACCCCTTTCGCCTCTGCCCTCGATCAACGCACCGCACATGCGGCCGACAACGACAGGTGGAACGCAGCCATGGCCTTTCTCGAACTTCAAGCACTGTGCAAACGCTACGGACCCGTGCAGGCCGTGGTAGCGACCGACCTGAGCGTCAGCCAGGGCGAGTTCGTCTCGCTGCTCGGCCCTTCGGGTTGCGGCAAGACCACCACGCTGCAGATGATCGCCGGCTTCGTCGATGTCACCAGCGGCCGGATCGTGCTCGACGGCCGCGATATCACCCATGCCAAACCCAGCAGCCGTGGCCTTGGCGTGGTGTTCCAGAGCTACGCGCTGTTCCCGCACATGAGCGTGCGCGACAACGTGGCCTTCGGCCTGAAGATGCGCAAGGTTGGCAGCAGCGACATCCGCACTCGTGTCGACCAGGTGCTGGCGCTGGTGCGCCTGACCGTCCATGCCGACCGTTACCCACGCGAGCTGTCCGGGGGCCAGCGCCAGCGGGTGGCCCTGGCTCGGGCCTTGGTGATCCAGCCGCCGGTGCTGCTGCTCGACGAGCCATTGTCCAACCTCGACGCGAGCCTGCGCGAGGAAATGCAGTTCGAGATTCGCCGCATCCAGTGTGAAGTCGGCATCACCACCCTGATGGTGACCCACGACCAGGCCGAAGCCTTATCGATCAGCGACCGGGTGGTGGTGATGCAAGCCGGTCAGGTCACTCAGATCGACGAGCCCTACAAGCTCTACGAGCACCCGCGCACGCCGTTCATTTCCGGTTTCGTCGGCAAGGCCAACCTGCTGCCCGGCGAGTACGACGCGCTGGGCCAGCCCCAGGTCTTGGCACAGGCCGGGGAAGGCGAACTGATGTTGAGCCTGCGCCCGGAGAAGATCGATTTCTGCAACGCCGGTGATGGGCGCATCCAGGGCCGTATCGTGACCCGCTATTTTCTCGGCAGCCAGTGGCTGTACCGCTTGGAAACGGTGCTCGGCGAGATCACCGTGGTGCGTCGCAACGATGGCAGCGCACCGCTGGCCACCGGCGTCACTGTCGGCCTGGACTGGCCGGGCGAGCTGCTTCGCGTGCTCGCCAGCGAGGCCTGCGCATGAGCCGCGGATACCTGCTGTCGGCGCCGGCGCTGGCGCTGTTCGTCGGTCTGCTGATCGTCCCGCTGGGGCTGACCCTGGTGCTGTCGTTCAACCTGTTCGACTACGAAGTGGGGGTCAAGAGCGACAGCTACACGCTGGCCAACTACGCCGCCCTGCTCAGCGACGGCTATTTCTACGAGATTTTCTGGCGGACCTTCTGGATCAGCGCTCTGGTGACCCTGCTGTGCGTGGTGATCGGCGTGCCGGAGGCTTACATCCTCAGCCGCATGGGCACGCCGTGGCGCTCGATCTTCCTGATTCTGATCCTGACTCCGCTGCTGATTTCGGTGGTGGTGCGCGCCTTTGGCTGGAGCCTCTTGTTGGGCGCCGATGGCCTGATCAATCAGGCTATCGCAGCGCTGGGCGGGCGGCCGCTGAAAATGCTCTATACACCCTTCGCGGTGATTCTGGCGCTGGTGCATGTGATGTTGCCGTTCATGATCATCCCGGTCTGGACCTCGCTGCAGAAGCTCGACCCGGCTGCCGAGCAGGCGGCGCAATCGCTGGGCGCAAGCCAGGCCAAGGTGATGCGCATGGTGGTGCTGCCGCAGATCATGCCCGGCGTGCTGTCGGGCACGCTGATCGTCTTCGGTCTGGCGGCCAGCTCGTTCGCCATTCCCGGGCTGCTCGGCGGGCGCCGCTTGAAGATGGTCGCCACGGTGGTCTACGACCAGTACCTGTCGGAACTCAACTGGCCCATGGGCGCAACCATTGCCGTGGCGCTGTTGCTGGCCAATCTGCTGATCATGCTGTCCTGGAACCGCCTGGTCGAAGGTCGCTACAAGAAAGCCCTGGGGGAATGATCGATGTCCAAGAACGGTCCGTTGGCCCTGTCGTTTCATGCCTTGGTGGTGGTGTTCATGCTGGCCCCGCTGGTGGTGGTGTGCCTGGTGGCGTTCACTCCGGAGAACACCCTCACCCTGCCCACCTCCGGGTTTTCCCTGCGCTGGTTCCGCGCCGTGTTCGAGCGCGCCGATTTCATCGATGCGTTCTATAACAGCCTGATCCTGGCCGTGGTGGCTGCAACCCTGGCGACCCTGATCGCCGTGCCGGCGGCGCTGGCGATCACCCGCTATCACTTTCCGGGACGCGACTTTCTCAATGCGCTGTTTCTGTCGCCGATCATCATTCCGCACCTGGTGCTGGGCGTGGCGATGCTGCGCCTGTTCGCGCTGATGGGGGTCAATGGCAGCTTTGTCTGGCTGATGCTGGCCCATGTGGTGGTGATCACGCCTTATGTGCTGCGTCTGGTGATCGCCGCCGCCATCGGCATCGACCGCAGCGCCGAGCAGGCGGCGGAATCGCTGGGCGCCAGCCGTTTCACCCTGTTTCGCCAGATCACCCTGCCGATGATCCTGCCGGGGGTGGCCGGGGGCTGGCTGCTGGCGTTCATCAACAGCTTCGACGAGGTGACCCTGTCGATCTTCGTTACTTCGCCCGCCACCCAGACCCTGCCCGTGCGCATGTACGTGTACGCCACCGAGTCCATCGACCCGATGATGGCGGCGGTGTCGGCGCTGGTGATCGCCTTGACCGCGGCGACCATGATTCTGCTCGACCGGGTGTATGGCCTGGACCGCGTACTGGTGGGGAAAAACTGATGGCTTTGTTCAAGCGGCTGGCCGAACTCGATCGCGCGTCGGTACCCTTCACCCTCGATGGACAAGCGGTGACCGGTCTGGTCGGGGATACCCTGCTGGTCGCAGTACTGACCTGCGCCGAGCACCTGCGCGGCAGCGACTTCAGTGCCCAGGCCCGTGCCGGTTTCTGCCTGATGGGCGCCTGCCAGGATTGCTGGGTGCGCTTGGGCGACGGCCGCCGCGTGCGCGCCTGTGCCACGCCACTGGAAGCCGGCATGCAGGTCGACCGCGAACCGGGGCGGCGCTCGTGAACGCGGTGGTGATCGTCGGCGCCGGACCGGCCGGCATCCGTGCCGCGCAGACCCTGGCCGCCCATGGCCTGCGCCCGTGCCTGGTGGACGAAGCCTTGCAGGGCGGCGGCCAGGTCTATCGCCGGGCACCGGGCAACTTTCAACGTCCTGCCAGCCAGCTCTATGGCTTCGAAGCGCGCAAGGCAGGTGCGGTGCATCAGGCGCTGGACGCGCTGCGTGGGCAGATCGACTACCGACCCGACACATTGGTGTGGAACGCCGAGGATGGCTACCTGCACACGCTCAACCAGCAGCGCGTCGGCACCGTCAAGTATGACCGCCTGTTGATCGCCACCGGCGCTACCGACCGCATCCTGCCGGTGCCGGGTTGGACCTTGCCCGGTGCCTACAGCCTCGGCGCTGCGCAGATTGCCTTGAAGGCCCAGGGGTGCGCCATTGGCGAGCAGGTGGTGTTCGCCGGCAGTGGGCCGTTGCTGTACTTGGTGGCCTACCAATACGCCAAGGCCGGCGCGCGGGTGCTGGCGGTACTGGACAGCTCGCCGTTCGCTGCTCAGGTCGCAGCCCTGCCCCGGCTGCTGCGTCAGCCCTTGACCCTGGCCAAGGGTCTGTACTACCGCGCCTGGCTGACTGCCCATGGGATCGCCGTGCACCAGGGCGCGCATCTGGTCAGGGTCGACGGCGAGCGCAGGGTCGAAGCCGTCACCTGGCAGCAAGCCGGCAAACGACACACCCTGGCCTGTGACGGGTTGGCCTTCGCTCACGCGCTGCGCAGCGAAACGCAACTGGCCGACCTGCTCGGTTGTGCGTTTGCCTGGAGCCCGCTCAACCGGGCCTGGCTGCCGAGCCGCGACCAGGCCGGACGCAGCAGCGTGCCGGGGGTCTACCTGGCCGGTGATGGCGCTGGGATCATGGGCGCCGATGCGGCGGAAATGGCCGGCGAGCGCGCCGCCCTGGCCCTGCTCGAAGACCTGGGTGTGGCCATCGACGCCGGGCGTGGCGCGCACCTGCAAAGGCAACTGGCGCGCATCCAAGGGTTTCGTGCCGGCCTGGAAGACGCATTCCCGTTCCCCGAGGACTGGGCTCGCCAGGCGCCCGATGAACTGATGCTGTGCCGATGCGAGGAAGTCAGCGTCGGCGAGGTACGCGGGGTGGTCGCCCAGGGCCATACCGATATCAACCGAGTCAAAGCCCATTGCCGGGTCGGCATGGGCAGGTGCCAGGGGCGCATGTGTGGCAGCGCCACCGTGGAAATCATTGCCCAAGCCGCCGCGTGCTCGCCGCAGGACGTCGGCCGCCTGCGCGCGCAGGCGCCCATCAAGCCGCTGCCCTTCGGTGTGGAGGTGCAGCCTTGAGCCAGGTCTGCGAAACCGATGTGATCATCGTCGGCGGCGGAATCGTCGGTGCTTCGGCAGCCTTGATGCTGGCGCTGCGCGGTCAGCGGGTGGTATTGCTGGAGCGCGACTTCTGCGGCTCGCGGTCCAGCGGCGTGAACTACGGTGGCGTGCGCCGTCAGGGCCGTTCGCTGGTGCAATTGCCGCTGTCGCAGCGCGCCCATGAACTGTGGAGCGACCTGCCCGGGCTGATCGGCATCGACGGCGAGTACGTGCGTTCCGGTCATCTCAAGCTGGCCCGCAGCGACGCCGACATGGCCCGTCTGCAAGCCTGGGCCGACGCCGCCGCGGATTTCGATCTGGGGGTGGAGCTGCTCGATCGTGGTCAGTTGCGCCAGCGTTTTGCCTGGGTGGGCGACGTGGCCGTGGGTGCGTCGCTGTGCAGCGCCGATGGGCATGCCAACCCACGCCTGGTCTCGCCCGCCTTCGCGGCAGCGGCCAGGCGTGCCGGTGCACGGATCGTCGAGCAGGTGCAGCCGTTGGCCTTCGACCATGACGGCCAGGCGTTCGTGCTGGCCTGCAGCAACGGCGAACGGCTGCGCGCGCCCTGGCTGCTCAACTGTGCCGGGGCTTGGGCGAACCACATCGCCGAACAGTTCGGCGAGCAGGTACCGATGACCAGTGGCCACCCGGCAATGCTGGTGACCGAACCGCTGCCTGTGGTCATGGACGTCAGCACCGGGGTCGAGGGCGGTGGCATCTACGCGCGCCAGGTGGCACGGGGCAATTGCGTGCTCGGCGGCGGGCAGGGTTTCGCCGTGGACACGGTGCGGGCACGCCCCGGTCAACTGGCCACCCTGGATATCCTGCGCAACGCCGTCGAGTTGTACCCGTTCCTGCACGGCGCGCAGGCGATCCGTACCTGGAGCGGGACCGAAGGCTACCTGCCCGACCGCGAGCCGGTGATCGGCCACAGCCTGGCGCAGGCGGGCCTCATCCATGCATTCGGCTTTGCCGGAGCCGGTTTCCAGATCGGCCCGGCAGTCGGTGAAGCCTTGTCGCAACTGATCGTCGAGGGCAGCAGTCGAGCGCCGATCGACGCGTTTTCCATCCAACGCTTTTCTCCCCTTGAACTGCATAAAGGAAGGTCGCTTTCATGAAGCCAGTCAAACCTACGGTTCACGCACTCTCCCTCGCTGCACTGCTTGCAGCCACCGGCGCCCAGGCCGGGTCCACGCTCTACCTGGGCATGAACGGCGGCACCATGGAACGCCTGTACGCCGACAAGGTGCTGCCGGCGTTCGAGGAGGCCAATGATGTGAAGGTGGTTATCGTTCCGGGCACTTCTTCGGACATTCTCGCCAAGGTCCAGGCGAGCAAGGACAACCCGCAGATCCATGTGATGTTTCTCGACGACGGCATCATGTACCGCGCCATCTCCATGGGCCTGTGCGACACCCTGCAGGACAGCGACGGCCTGGCGGCCATCCCGGCCAAGGCGCGGATCAAGGATCAGGCGGCTGCGGTCAGCCTGGGGGTGACTGGGCTGGCCTACAACACGCGCCTGTTCAAGAAGAATGGCTGGGCCGCCCCCACCTCGTGGATGGACATGGCCGACAGCCGTTTCAAGGACAAACTGGTGTTCCAGTCACTCGCCTCCTCGACCTTCGGCCTGCATGGTTTCCTGATGTTCAACCGCTTGCAGGGTGGCAGCGAGACCGATGTCGAACCGGGGTTCAAGGCATGGCCCAAGACGGTAGGCCCGAATGTGCTGGAGTACATCGCCAGTTCGGCGAAGATCTCCGAGATGGTGCAGACCGACGAGGCCGCGTTGTTTCCGCTCACACCGACTCAGGTGACCGCCTTGAAACTGCGCGGTGTACCGGTTGAGTACGCGCAACCCAAGGAGGGCGCGGTGGTGCTCAACGTGGCGGAGTGCGTGATCGCCAAGAACGACCAGCCCGAGCTGGCCCAGAAGCTGGCGGCCTACCTGCTGAGCCCCGAGGCCCAGGCACCGGCACTGGAGGAAGGCGATCAGATACCGTCCAACCCCAATACCCCAACCACCGACAAGACCCGTGGGCAGGTGCAGGCGATGGAGAAATACCTGGAAACGGCAGTGGCCATCGACTGGGATCAGGTCAACCAGCTGCGCCCCGCTTGGAACGCCCGCTGGAGCCGCTCGATCGAGCGCTAGGCCATGCACCGAGTCGCCCGGTCCGCGGCCGATGACCGCTCCTACGCAAAATCCGTAGGAGCGGTCCGTGGCCGCGAAAGGCGCGACGCGGTCCAACTGGTACACCGCAGTGCCCGGTTCGCGGCCGATGACCGCTCTTACGCAAAATCCGTAGGAGCGGTCCGTGGCCGCGAAAGGCGCGACGCGGTCCAACTGGTACACCGCAGTGCCCGGTTCGCGGCCGATGACCGCTCTTACGGGGAATGTTGCTGTATCAGTCCGCCAGGCGCCAGGTGGTGCCGCCCTTGCCGTCTTCCAGCACAACGCCCAGCGCGGTGAGCTGGTCGCGGATGCGGTCGGATTCGGCCCAGTCCTTGCCGGCCCGCGCCGCCAGACGTGCGGCGATGAGCGCGTCCACGTGCGCCGCATCGACGCGACCGGCAGCGCCGGCCTGGAGGAATTCGTCGGAATCGAGCTGCAATACCCCGAGCAGGTCGCCCAGTTCGCGCAAACGACCGGCCAAGCCCGCAGCTGCGTCGACATCACTGTCACGCAAACGGTTGATCTCACGCACCAGATCGAACAACACGGCGCAGGCCTCCGGTGTGCCGAAGTCATCGTTCATGGCATTGGCAAAGCGCTCGACGAACAGCTCGCCCCCCGCTGCCGCCACTTTCGGCAAGCCCTTGAGCGCATGGTAGAACCGCTCCAGCGCGCCCTTGGCTTCCTTCAGGCTGTCTTCGGAATAGTTGATCGAACTGCGGTAGTGGCTGGAAACCAGCAGGTAGCGCACCACCTCGGGCTGATACTTCTCCAGCACATCGCGAATGGTGAAGAAGTTGTTCAGCGATTTGGACATCTTCTCGCCGTTGATGCGGATCATCCCGCAGTGCAACCAGGCGTTGGCGTACGGCTTGCCGGTGGCCGCCTCGCTCTGGGCGATCTCGTTCTCGTGGTGCGGGAATTCCAGGTCGTTGCCGCCACCATGAATATCGAAGGTGTCGCCCAGGCAGCAGGTCGACATCACCGAGCATTCGATGTGCCAGCCAGGACGGCCAGGGCCCCAGGGCGACTCCCAGCTCGGCTCGCCGGGCTTGACGCCCTTCCACAGGACGAAATCGAGGGGATCCTGCTTGGCCTCTTCCACTTCGATGCGCGCCCCGATGCGCAGGTCTTCGATCTTCTTGCGCGACAGCTTGCCGTAGCCTTGGAACTTGCCGACCCGGTAGTACACGTCGCCGTTGCCCGGCGCATAGGCATAGCCCTTGTCGATCAAGGTCTGGATCATCGCCAGCATGCCCGGGATGTGCTCGGTGGCGCGCGGCTCCTGATCCGGCTTGAGGATGTTCAGGCGCGCCTCGTCCTCGTGCATCGCATCGATCATGCGCGCGGTCAGGGCATCGAAGCTTTCGCCGTTGTCCCGAGCACGGTTGATGATCTTGTCGTCGATGTCGGTGATGTTGCGCACGTAGGTCAGCTCATAGCCGCTGTAGCGCAGCCAGCGCGTGACCAGATCGAACGCGACCATGCTGCGACCGTGGCCCAGGTGGCAGTAGTCGTACACGGTCATGCCGCACACGTACATGCGCACCTTGTTGCCATCCAGCGGCGTGAAGACCTCTTTGCTCTTGCTCAGCGTGTTGTAGATGTTCAGCACAACGATTCCTCAACTTGGCCTGGCGAGGCTCAGCCCCACGAGTCACGCAGGGTGACGGTACGGTTGAACACCGGACGACCCGGTTGCGTGTCGACCAGGTCGGCGCAGAAATAGCCTTCGCGTTCGAACTGGAAACGATCTTCCGGCGCCGCGTTGGCCAGCGACGGTTCGGCGCGGCAGCCACGCAGTACCTGCAGGGAGTCGGGATTGATGTTGTCGAGGAACGTCGCGCCGTCTTCGGCCTTCTCCGGGTTGGCCGAGCGGAACAGGCGATCGTACAGGCGTACTTCACACTCGACGCTGGCCGCGGCCGGAACCCAGTGGATCACGCCCTTGACCTTGCGCCCTTCCGGATTCTTGCCCAGGGTGTCCGGGTCGTACGAGCAACGCAGTTCGACGATGTTGCCGTCGGCATCCTTGATCGCTTCGTCGGCGCGAATCACGTAACTGCCACGCAGGCGCACTTCGCCGTTGGGTTCCAGGCGCTTGTAGCCCTTGGGCGGCTCTTCCATGAAGTCGTCGCGGTCGATGTACAGCTCGCGCTCGAACGGCAAGGCGCGCACGCCCATGTCTTCCTTGGGGTGGCGCGGCAGCTCGAGCTGCTCGACCTGGCCTTCGGGATAGTTGGTGATCACTACCTTGAGCGGGCGCAGCACGCACATGGCGCGCGGTGCGTTGCGGTCGAGGTCGTCACGGATGCTGAATTCGAGCATCGACATGTCGACCACGCCATCGGAACGGTTGGTGCCGATCATGTCGCAGAAGTTGCGGATCGACGCCGGGGTGTAGCCGCGACGGCGGAAACCGGAGAGGGTCGACATGCGCGGATCGTCCCAGCCCTGCACGTGCTGTTCGTCGACCAGCTGCTTGAGCTTGCGCTTGGAAGTCAGCGTGTAATTGAGGTTCAGGCGGCTGAACTCGTACTGACGCGGGTGCGCCGGCACCGACAGATGGTCGAGGAACCATTCGTACAGCGGACGATGCCCTTCGAATTCCAGGGTGCAGATGGAGTGCGTGATGCCTTCGATGGCGTCGGACTGACCGTGGGTGAAGTCGTAGTTGGGGTAGATGCACCACGCATCGCCGGTCTGGTGGTGATGGGCGTGGCGGATGCGGTAGAGAATCGGGTCGCGCAGGTTCATGTTCGGCGAGGCCATGTCGATCCGCGCACGCAGCACGCGCTCGCCGTCCTTGAACTCGCCAGCCTTCATGCGCGCGAACAGGTCGAGGTTTTCCTCGACGCTGCGCTCGCGGAACGGGCTGTTGCGGCCAGGCTCGGTCAGGTTGCCGCGGTACTCGCGCGCCTGCTCGGGGGTCAGGTCGCAGACGTAGGCGTCGCCCTGCTTGATCAGCTCCACGGCCCAATCGTGCAGCTGGTCGAAGTATTGCGAGGCGTAACGCTCTTCACCGGCCCACTCGAAGCCCAGCCACTTGATGTCGCGCTTGATGGCGTCGATGTATTCCTGATCTTCCTTGGCCGGATTGGTGTCGTCGAAACGCAGGTTGCAGACACCGCCGAATTCCTGCGCCAGGCCGAAGTTCACGCAGATCGACTTGGCATGGCCGATGTGCAGATAACCGTTGGGCTCCGGCGGGAAGCGGGTGACGATCTGGCTGTGCTTGCCGGCGTCCAGGTCGGCCTGGACGATCGGGCGCAGGAAGTTGGCGGGCACGGCAGGGCCATTGCCTTTGGAGTTGGGAGCGTTGTCGGCGGTGGGCTTGCTCATTGGAATCCTTGAACGAACGATGCGGCGGCAGCCAGGGTAGGCCGACCAAATCAAAGCGCTTATCATAGCCGAAGCGGTCAACCGGCTGACAGGCCAGCCCCGACAAACTATCGGGTAAATCCTGCAGCGCGGCAAAAAACAGCCTTTGAATAGGCATCGTCGCCTGTAAACTGGGCGCCGTCGCTAGCGAATTTCCACAGAACATTCTCCACAGAACAGAGAGAGACCCATGTCCAAAGTCAAACTGACCACCAACCACGGCGTTATCGTCCTGCAACTGAACGCCGAAAAGGCCCCGCTGACCGTGGCCAACTTCCTCGAGTACGTGCAGGCCGGCCACTACGAAAACACCGTGTTCCACCGCGTGATCGGCAACTTCATGATCCAGGGCGGCGGTTTCGAGCCTGGCATGAAAGAGAAGAAGGACAAGCGCCCGAGCATCCAGAACGAAGCCGACAATGGCTTGCCGAACAAGAAGTACTCGGTGGCCATGGCCCGCACCATGGAGCCGCATTCGGCTTCGGCGCAGTTCTTCATCAACGTGGGCGACAACAGCTTCCTCAACCACACCGCGAAAACCACCCAGGGTTGGGGCTACGCGGTGTTCGGTGAAGTGGTCGAAGGCCAGGACGTGGTCGACAAGATCAAAGGCGTGTCCACCACCTCCAAGGCCGGTCACCAGGACGTACCCGCTGAAGACGTGATCATCGAGAAAGCCGAGATCGCTGAGTGATACTGCTGATCTCCGATCTGCACTTGCAGGAAGAACGCCCGGACATTACCCGGGCGTTTCTGGATTTCCTCGGCGGGCGTGCGCGCTCAGCCGAGGCGCTGTACATTCTGGGCGACTTCTTCGAAGCCTGGATCGGCGACGACGCCATGACCCCTTTCCAATCGTCCATCTGCGCAGCGCTGCGTGCGCTCAGCGACGGTGGCACGAAGATTTTCCTGATGCACGGCAACCGTGATTTCCTGATCGGCTCGAGCTTCTGCAGGAAGGCCGGCTGCACCCTGCTGGCCGATCCGAGCCTGGTGCGCTTGAACGGCGAGCCGGTGCTGTTGATGCACGGCGACAGCCTGTGCACGCGCGACGAGGGCTACATGCGCCTGCGCCGCGTGCTGCGCAACCCGCTGACCCTGTTCGTCCTGCGCAACCTGCCGCTGGGCACGCGCCACAAGCTTGCCCGCAAGCTGCGCAGTGAAAGCCGGGCGCAGACCCAGATGAAAGCCCATGACATCGTCGATGTCACCCCTGAAGAGGTGCCGCGGGTGATGCGCCAACACGGTGTGGCCATCCTGATTCACGGGCATACCCATCGTCCGGCAGTGCATGAGCTGCAGATCGGTGATCTGCCGGCACAGCGTATCGTGCTGGGGGACTGGGATCGTCAAGGGTGGGTGCTGCAGGTGGATGACCGGGGCTTCAACCTGGCGCCGTTCGATTTCCCGGCGCCGGCGGTCTGATACACCGCACTGCCTGTTCGCGGCCACTGACCGCTCCTACAGGTAGATCGCGGTGCCTCCGTAGGAGCGGTCAGTGGCCGCGAACAGGCGCCACGGTTTTCAATGCCCACCACCGGCAGCCGGCCCGGCCTTGGCGGTGAACGGTGGCTTGGCCAGCCAGACCAACAGCACCAGCCCGGCGAAGATCCATCCCATCAGGGTGAAATAGTCCACCGTACTCAACATGTAGGCCTGGCTGTTGACCATCTGCTCCATCCGCGCATACGCCTGAGGCGTGTTGCCGCCCATCTGCTCCAACGCATGGCGGGTCACCGGATCGTAGGTGCTGATGCTCTCGGTCAGGTAGGCATGATGCTGATCGGCGCGGCGAATCCAGATCCAGGTCGTCAACGATGCGGCGAAACTGCCCCCCAGCGTACGCAGGAACGTCGCCAGGCCCGACCCGTCGGCAATCTGCTGCGGTGGCAGGTCCGACAGCAGAATGCTCAAGGTGGGCATGAAGAACAGCGCCACGCCGGCGCCCATGAACAGCTGCACCAGTGCCACATGCTGGAAGTCCACCTGGCTGTTGAACCCGGCACGCATGAAGCAACTGGTACCGATAGCCACGAACGCGAGGCCCGCGAGCAGACGCAAATCGAACTTGTGTGCGTACTTGCCGACAAAGGGCGACATCAGCACCGGCAGGATACCGATAGGTGCCACCGCCAGGCCCGCCCAGGTGGCGGTGTAGCCCATCTGGGTCTGCAGCCACTGCGGCAGGATCAGGTTGATGCCGAAAAACCCGGCATAGCCGAACACCAGCACCAAGGTACCGATGCGGAAGTTGCGGAACGCGAACAGTCGCAGGTTCACCACTGGATGCTCATCGGTCAGCTCCCAGATGACGAACGCCGTCAAGGCTACGGCCGATATGACCGAGCCGACGATGATGAACCCGGACTCGAACCAGTCCAGATCGTTACCCTTGTCCAGCACCACCTGCAATGCACCGACGCCGATGATCAACGTGATCAGGCCGACATAGTCCATGGGCTGCCTGCTCAGGTGCACCGGCCGCTTGGCCATCTGCTGACGCACCACAGCACAGGCGAACAAGCCGATGGGAATATTGATGAAGAAGATCCACGGCCAGCTGTAGCTGTCGGTGATCCAGCCACCCAGGATCGGCCCGGCGATCGGCGCCACCACCGTTACCATCGCCAACAGCGCCAGGGCCATGCCGCGCTTGGCCGGTGGATACACGGCGATCAGCAGGGTTTGCGTCATCGGGTACAACGGCCCTGCCACCAGCCCCTGCACCACGCGAAAGCCGACCAGCTCGGGCATCGAGGTGGAAATACCGCACAGGAACGAGGCCAGCACGAACAGCATCGTGGCCCAGAGAAACAGCTTCACTTCACCGAAGCGTCGACTCAGCCAGCCGGTCAGTGGCAAGGCGATGGCGTTGCTCACCGCAAACGAAGTGATGACCCAGGTGCCCTGCTCGGAGCTGACCCCCAGGTTGCCGGAAATGGTCGGCAGAGCGACGTTGGCGATGGTGGTGTCGAGCACCTGCATGAAGGTCGCCAGCGACAGGCCGATGGTGCAGAGCAACAGGCTTGGCGGCGTGAACGAGGCTTTGGAATCCATGATCCACCCTTTGCAATGCGATGCCGCGCCCGCCCTTCAGGGCCCGGCGCAGGCGAATCAGCGCGTGGCCGTGGTACCGGGCGCTGCGCTGTTGTCGTGGATCAACTGGGCGATCATGGCGTCCGCCTCACCCAACTGCTTGTCGTAGACATTGGTGGTGAAGGACGCCTGCTGCGGGGGTTGCTGGGCCAATACCGGCCCGCTCTGGTCGTGCAGGTTCACATCGACCACCGTCGACAGGCCGATGCGCAGCGGGTGCTCGCGCAACTGCGCGGGGTTGATGTGCACCCGCACCGGCACCCGTTGCACGATCTTGATCCAGTTGCCCGTAGCGTTCTGCGCCGGCAGCAGGGCGAACGCACTGCCGGTACCGGCGCCCAGGCTGTCGATGGTGCCGCTGTACTTCACCTCGTCGCCGTACAGGTCACTGGTGATGTCCACCGGCTGGCCGATGCGCATGTGGCGCAGCTGGGTTTCCTTGAAGTTGGCGTCGATCCACAGCTGGTCGAGCGGGATCACCGCCATGGTCGCGGTGCCCGGCTCGATGCGCTGCCCCAATTGCACGGTGCGCTTGGCCACATAGCCGGTCACCGGGGCGATCAAGGTGGTGCGGGCATGGGCCAGATAGGCCTGGCGCAACTGCGCTGCCGCGGCACGTACGTCGGGATGATTGGACACCTGCGTGGCATCCACCAGCGCGGTCGAAGTTGCCAGTTGCTGCTGGGTGTTGCTCAAGGCGCTTTGCGCGGAAATCAGATCGTCATGGGCGTGGGACAGCTCTTCCTGCGAGATCGCCCCGTCGGACGCCAGGTTCTTGCGTCGGCCATAGTTGTCCTGCGCACGTTGCACTTCTGCCTTGCGTGCAGCGACCTGGGCTTTCATGCCGTCGACGTTGCTGTACAAGCCACGCACCTGGCGTACCGCCTTGGCCAGGTTGGCCTGGGCATTCTGCAGGTCGATCTGCGAATCGTTCGGGTCGAACTGCACCAGCGACTGGCCCTCGTGGACCAGGTCGCCGTCGTCGGCGCCGATGCTGATCACCGTGCCCGTGGTCAACGGGGTGATTTCCACCACGTTGCCATTCACGTAGGCATCATCGGTGCTTTCGCTCCAGCGCCCGTACAGCGTGTACCAGGCCCAGACGCCCAGACCGCCGAGCACCACCAGGGCGAGCAGGATGAACAGCCAGAGCTTGCGCTTGCGACGGTTGCCCGGCGCCTTGTCGTCGGCCGACGGCGCTGCGGGCGGTTGCTGGGTAGCATTGGAATCAGTGGCAGTGGCATTGGCCATGGCAGTTCACCTGAAAGGGTTCGGTCGGTGTTGCATCGAGCAGGTCAGTCCGGGGTCTCACGGCGGCGGGTTCACCCAGCGGCGGTACCCAGCGCCAACAGGGGGTCCCCGGAAGCCTGCAGCAGCTTCGTGAGAATCCGTTCCAATTCGACGATTTCTTCGCGTTCGAGCATGCCCACCAGCTCGTTCATGGCATTGGCACCGATGACCGGCAAGCGTGCCGCCAGTGCCTGCCCCTCTTCGGTCAGCACCAGCTGCACCTGGCGTCGATCGGCGGCGCTGCGCTGGCGCCTGATCAGCTGCTTGTGTTCCAGGCGGTCGAGCATGCGTGTCATCGAACCGCTGTCCAGCGACAGGTAGCGGGACATTTCCGCCGGTGTGTCGATACCGAACCGCGCATTGATGATCAGCACCTTGAATTGCGCCGCGGTCACCCCGTAAGGCACCAGGTGCGCGTCCAGCAAACGGTCCTTCAACGCCGATCCACGGCCCAGCAGCAGGCCCAGATTGCAGGTATGGAAGGTCTCGGGAGTGTAGTGATTCATGGGCTGGCAAGCTGTCCCGACAGTGTGAACACATCTTCGAAACATAATGTTACTGCTTAGGCAGACAATGTCAAGGCAATGGTTAGCTTGCTAACAGATAGATCTGTCGGTCGCTTTCACCGGAAAAATTCACCCGATCCAGATCGTGGCTGGTCAAAGCACGTAACGCTTGGGGCATAATGCTGGCGTTTCACCCGTAGTGGGGGTCTTCATTTCCTTATATGGCCCTCGTTTTCGTCACCCCTCGCCTGCAGGGTTTTCACGCACATGATCAAATCTCTTCGTCCAATACTGCTCGCCGGCCTGATGTTGCCACTGGCATTTCCCATCGCTGCCGCCCCCCTGAACACCACCCTGCCGCCCAAGGTTCAGCAAGCCATCAAGGCCAGCAAGCTGCAGAACGATGCACTGTCACTGGTCATGCTGCCGCTCAACGGCCCCGGCAGCCCGACCGTGTTCAACGCCGACGTGTCAGTCAACCCGGCCTCGACCATGAAGCTGGTCACCACCTATGCAGCACTCGAGTTGCTGGGGCCGACCTACCAGTGGAAGACCGAATTCTTTACCGACGGCACCCTGAGCAACGGCGTGCTCAACGGCAACCTCTACCTCAAGGGCGGCGGCGACCCCAAGCTGAACATGGAAAAGCTCTGGCTGCTCATGCGCGACCTGCGCGCCAACGGCGTGCGCCAGGTGACGGGTGACCTGGTGCTGGACCGCAGCCATTTCGTGCAGCCGCAACTGCCAGCGTTCAACGACGACGGCGGCGACGAAAACGCACCGTTCCTGGTGCGTCCGGATTCGCTGCTGGTCAACCTCAAGGCGCTGCGCTTCGTCACCCGCAACGACACCGGCAAGGTGCTGGTGTCGGTTGAACCGCCGATCGCGACCATCCGCATCGACAACCAGGTCAAGGCCCTGCCCGGCACCAAGTGCACGGGCGACGTGCGCTACAACCCGATCACCCAGGCCGACGGCATGACCGTGGTGGTCAGCGGCCAGTTGGCCGAGGGCTGCAGTTCGCAAACCTACCTGTCGCTGCTCGACCACCAGAGCTATGCAGCCGGCGCGGTGCGGGCCATCTGGAACGAACTGGGCGGCAGCATCCAGGGCGGCGACCGTCTAGGGGCCGTGCCGAAGAGCGCGCGAGTACTGGCGCGGGCGTTTTCGCCGGATCTGGTGGAAATCATTCGCGACATCAACAAGTACAGCAACAACACCATGGCTCAGCAGCTGTTCCTCAGCTTGGGCGAGCGCTATCGCAACGAGGCCGACGGCGACGATGCCAAGGCCGCACAGCGGGTGATTCGTGGGTGGCTGGCGAAAAAGGGCATCACCGCATCGCATCTGGTGATGGAGAACGGCTCGGGGCTGTCGCGTGACGAGCGCGTCAGCGCGCGGGAGATGGCCACCTTGCTGCAGGCGGCCTGGAAAAGTCCGTACGCTGCCGAGTTCATGGCGTCGATGCCGATCGTCGGCATGGACGGCACCATGCGCAAGCGCCTCAAGCGCACGGCCCTGCAAGGTGAAGGCCACATCAAGACCGGCACCCTGAACACCGTTCGCGCCATCGCCGGCTACAGCCGCGACAGCAATGGCAACACCTGGGCGGTGGTCGCCATTCTCAACGACCCACGCCCGTGGGGCGCCTCGTCGGTGCTGGATCAGGTACTGCTGGATCTGTATTCGCAGCCAAAAGCCGCGTCTACTTCGCCCAACATCCAGTAATCCACCCAAACCCTCTGGAAGGGAGGCGCGCTGCTTGCAAAGGCAGCGCCCTCTCTCGGTGAATCACCGCGCCTGAATCTTCCAGGCCCTGTGGATCTTGCCGTTGCGCGCGAAATCCTGATCCACTGTCTGCGCCGTGATGTCCTCGACCGCATAGCGCTCGGCCAAATTGGCGTCCAGCTGGAACTTGCGGAAGTTGTTGGAGAAATACACCACGCCCCCCGGTGCCAACCTTGCGACCGCCAGGTCCAGCAGCTCGACGTGGTCGCGCTGCACATCGAACACCCCTTCCATGCGCTTGGAATTGGAGAAGGTCGGCGGGTCGATGAAAATCATGTCGTATTCGTCACGACTGGCCTGTAGCCAGGCCATCACATCGCCCTGCTCCAGGCGGTTCTTGTCCGAGAAACCATTGAGCGACAGGTTGCGCCGTGCCCAATCCAGATAGGTCTTGGACAGGTCGACGCTGGTCGTGCTGCGCGCACCGCCCTTGGCCGCATGCACGCTCGCCGTGGCGGTGTAGCAGAACAGGTTGAGGAAACGCTTGCCCGCTGCCTCTTTCTGAATGCGCAGGCGCATTGGCCGATGATCGAGAAACAGCCCGGTATCCAGGTAGTCCGTCAGGTTCACCAACAACTGCACGCCGCCCTCCTGCACCTGGGTGAACTGGCCCTGAGCGCTCTGGCGCTCGTATTGGCGCGTCCCGCTCTGGCGCTCGCGGCGCTTGATGATGACCCGGCTCTTGTCGATGTTCAGTGCCTGCGGAATCGCCGCCAGGGCGTCGTACAGGCGTGCCGAAGCCTTCTCAGGGTCGATCGACTTGGGCGCGGCGTATTCCTGCACGTGCACCCAATCGTGGTACAGATCGATGGCCATGGCATATTCAGGCATGTCCGCATCGTACACACGGTAGCAATCGATACCCTCGCGACGTGCCCATTTGCCCAGGGTCTTGAGGTTCTTCTGCAAGCGGTTGGCGAACATCTGCCCGCCTTCGCTGAGCCGCGCCTGTTCAACCACGGGCGCGGGCGCCGGGGCCGGCTTGACCGGATTGCCGTTCTTGTTCACTCGTGCATACGGATCGGCCAGCGCTGGCGCGGTATCCACCTGCTCGGCTTGCTCACGCGCGGCCTGGCGCTGCTCGGGCGTACGTCGCTCACCGGTGACGAACTGGTCTGGCAGCACCTTGATCAATAGCAGCTTGCACGGCAACGGGCCGTTCCAGAACGAATACTGCTTGTGGCTGCGGATACCCATGCGCTTGCCCAGGTCGGGGGCACCGGTGAACACCGCCGCTTCCCAGTTCAGGCAGGCCTGGCGCAGGCGTTCGCCCAGGTTCTGGTACAGGTACAGCAAGCTGGCCTCATCGCCCAGCCGCTCGCCGTACGGCGGGTTGCAGATGACCAGGCCTTTCTGGTTGTGATCGGGGCGCGGCTCGAACGTCGCCACCTCGCCCTGGTAGATCTTGATCCAGTCGCTGAGGCCGGCGCGTTCCACGTTGTTGCGGCCTGGCTGGATCAACCGCGGGTCGGCTTCGTAGCCGCGAATCCACGAGGCTGGCTTGGCCAACCCGGCTTCGGCCCTTGCCAGCGCCTCGTCGTGCAGCTTGCGCCAGGTGGCCGGAACATGACCGAGCCAGGCGCTGAAGCCCCAGCGCGTACGCTTGAGGTTGGGTGCGATGTCGGCGGCAATCATGGCCGCCTCTACCAGAAAGGTCCCCACACCACACATCGGGTCGGCCAGTGCGCCGCCCTCGGCAGCGATGCGCGGCCAGCCCGCACGAATCAGAATGGCGGCTGCAAGGTTTTCCTTGAGCGGCGCAGCGCCTTGCTGCAGGCGGTAGCCACGCTGGTGCAGGCTGTGTCCGGACAGATCGAGCGAGAGAATCGCCTCGCCGCGGTCAAGGCGCAGATGCACGCGCAGGTCCGGGTTGAGCTTGTCGACGCTGGGACGCTCGCCACTGGGCGTGCGCAGCTTGTCGACAATGGCATCCTTGACCTTCAGCGCACCGAAGTGAGTGTTGTCGATGCCCGAACCATGCCCGCTGAACTCCACGGCCAGGGTCCCGTCGGGCAGCAGGTGGTCCTGCCACTCGACATCCAGAACACCGTGATAGAGGTCTTCGGCATCTTTCATGGCAAAGCGCTTGAGCACCAGCAGCACGCGGTTGCCCAGCCGCGACCACAGGCACAGCCGGTAGGCGGTTTCCATGTCGGCCATGCCGCGCACTGCGGAGGTGTGCTCGCGGGTTTCTTCCAGGCCCAGGGCGGTGGCTTCTTCGGCAAGCAAGCCTTCGAGGCCCTTGGGGCATGTGAGAAACAGTTCAAAACGGTCCGACATGGTACTTCCTGGCCCATTTGGGCATTGATGAGACGGCAAGCGCATTGCCGTCTCGAGGTTCAACCAGGCGCCTTACGCAATGGAGCGCCCGAGCGACACCACCGTGGTGTCAATCCACCCCACCTGCCGCCTTGATAAGCGAGAAGCCGAGGCAGAACCTGATTCTGCTGAAAAAGGCATCGCCTGCGCGACCCTTCGTCGATTTTTCACGTCTCTGGAATCGAGATGATTCGCAATGGCATATTGACCTCATTGCATACTGCAAGCCTTGTCTTGGACGGGCTAGCAGTTGAGTGAAGCTTGAAGTACCTGCTTACTTATTGCCCATACCGCGAAATAGTTACGTGCTTATGACAAAACGATCATTCACATCGCGCAGTTCAACGTTTAGAAATCACCTCAGGTCGTCGCCGCAATGGCGAAGACATCACTGCTCGCCACGCCGGCAGCGAGCGCGATACCGGCAGATCATCTGCCTGGCCTCACACGAGGCCAACGGGACATTACAGTCAATAGACAGAGGGCAACACCCTATGAGAAGACTTAAGCGTGATCCGTTGGAACGAGCATTTCTACGCGGATACCAGTATGGCATCCATGGCAAATCCCGCGAGCTTTGCCCTTTTACTCTACCGTCGGTACGCCAAGCCTGGATCAACGGCTGGCGCGAAGGACGCGGCGACAACTGGGACGGTATGACCGGCACTGCGGGAATCCATAGGCTCAACGAACTTCACGCCGTCGGCTGACACTCTTTTTCCTTTTCACCATGCACGCCCAACCAGGGCGGCGGGCTAGCGCCCAGGGGCCTCTGCGAGGCCCCTATCGCGCCTCGAATCATTGCCTGGCGCGCAGCGCCGCGATGGCGTCCACCGACTCGCGGATCAGTGCAGGCCCCTTGTAGATGAAGCCCGAATAAATCTGCACCAGACTGGCACCCGCGGCAATTTTTTCGGCCGCATGCCCACCCTCTGTGATCCCGCCTGCTGCAATGATCGGCAATCTGCCGTTCAAGGTCTGCGCCAGCACCTTGACGATGTGAGTGCTTTGCTCCCGCACCGGCGCTCCCGACAACCCACCGGCTTCGTCTGCGTGAACCAGCCCCTCGACACCGACCCGGCTGAGGGTGGTATTGGTGGCGATCACTGCATCCATACCTGCGTCGACCAGCGCCTGCGCCACCAGTGCGGTTTCTTCATCGCTCATGTCCGGGGCGATCTTGATCGCCAGTGGCACATGCCGTCCACTTTGCCCGGCCAGCACCACGCGCCGTGCTGCCAGCGTGTCTAGTAATTGCTTGAGCGAGTCACCGAACTGCAGGCTGCGCAGGCCGGCGGTATTGGGCGAGCTGATGTTGACGGTGATGTAGCTGGCGTGGTCGTAGACCTTGTCAAGACAGATCAGGTAGTCGTCTACGGCGCGCTCGACCGGGGTGGTGAGGTTCTTGCCGATATTGATACCCAGCACGCCCCGGTACTTGGCCGCCTTGACGCGCTCGACCAAGTTGTCGACACCCAGGTTGTTGAAGCCCATGCGGTTGATGATTGCGCAGGCTTCAGGCAGGCGAAACAAACGCGGCTTTGGATTGCCCGGCTGTGGACGTGGCGTCACCGTGCCGATTTCCACCGAGCCGAAACCCAGCTGGGAAAAGCCGTCGATGGCCGCGCCGTTCTTGTCCAGCCCCGCTGCCAGCCCCACCGGATTGTCGAACTGCAGACCCATGACCGTGACCGGCAGGCGCGCCGGCGGCTTGGCGAGCAGGCCGTTGAGGCCCAGGCGGCCACCGGCGCCGATAAGGTCCAGCGACAAGTCATGGGAGGTTTCAGCGGACAATTTGAACAGCAGCTGGCGGGCCAGATTGTACATGGGCGGGCTTGGCTCCGAGGAAGCGATAGAGGGGTGCGATTGTGCCAGATCCGCGGCCGGTTAGGTATGGTGGCGGGGGGCACAGGCCAAATCGCAGACAAAGAAAAGCCCGGCATGAGCCGGGCTTTTCGTTGAAGCGGTAGCTAATTACTTAGCTTGAGCTTCTACTTCAGCTTCTACGCGACGGTTTACAGCGCGGCCAGCGTCGGTGGCGTTGTCAGCCACTGGGCGGGTTTCGCCGTAGCCAACCGAGTTTACGCGGTTGGATTCAACACCGTACTGACCGGTCAGCACTTGCTTGACAGCAGCAGCGCGACGCTCGGACAGCTTCTGGTTGTAGGCATCAGGACCGACGGAGTCAGTGTGACCTTCAACAGTGGTGGTGGTCTGTGGGTACTGCTTCATGAAGTCAGCCAGGTTCTTGATATCGCCGTAGCTGTTGGTCTTCACGACCGACTTGTCGAAGTCGAACTTGACGTCCAGCTCAACGCGAACGGTTTCGGCGACGGCTGGGCAGCCGTCAGCGTCAACGGTAACGTTGGCAGGGGTGTCAGGGCACTTGTCGACGTTGTCGCAGACGCCGTCGTTGTCGGAGTCAGCGCAAACTTCAGCTACTGGAGCTGGAGCAGCGGCTGGCGCAGGCTTGGAGCCGCCACCGAAGTTCACGCCGATACCGACGCTTGGCGCCCACTCGGTGTCGCCTTGGTCGATGTTGTACTGAGCTTCAACACCGGCACGGGCGTAGAAGTTGTCAGTGAAGTACAGCTTGGCACCGCCGCCCAGGTTGGCGAAGGTGGAACCGTTACGGCCGTTGCGATCGTTCTGACCGATGCTTTGGTCAGAGAAACCAGCCGAAACGTACGGACGCAGCATGTCGCCTGGCTTGTTGAAGTGGTACAGAGCGTCCAGAGCTGTGTTGGAGCCCTTGATGTTCTTGCCGCTGTCGCTGCGAACGTTGTGGACTTCGTCGTAACCCAGACGCAATTCAACGTCGTCGGTCAGGAAGTAACCAACCGAGCCACCGAACAGGTTGCCGTCGTTTTTGAAGTTACGAGCGCTGTCGTAGTACTCTTTCTTGGCGAAGCCTTCGATTTCAACTGCGCCTTGGCCTTGTGCCAATACGCCGAATGAAGTTGCGGCAACGAGAGAACCAATGGCAAGGCCCAAGGTGTTTTTCAGTTTCATCCGTTAAATCCCCATCTGGTGATTGTTAAGCGCCCCTCATCCGGGGCAGCTTGACGGCAAGTCTAGCAGACCTTGCCGGTAGGTTAGAGACCTTTGCGCCGAACTAAGTTTCGGACAGGTCTGCAAATTTATCGCGGAGCTTATCTAAGGCCCGCTTGTACCGCATTTTGGTGGCGCTCAAGCCCATGTGCATGATGTCGGCGATTTCCTGGAATTCCAGCTCCGCGACGAATCGCAGCACAAGAATCTCCCGGTCTATCGGGTTTACGAACACCAGCCATCGGTCGAGACCACCGCGCTCCTCCGACTTGGGCGCCTTCTCTTCGGATGCCTCCTCGAGCGGATCGAGACTCAGGGCATCCATCAAGCGGCGCTTGCGCCTTTCCTTCCGGTACTGCGTGATGCATTCGTTATAGGTGATGCTGTAAAGCCACGTCTTGAATTTCGACTTACCCTCGAAATTCTTTAGCCCGTACAGCACCTTCAACATCACTTCCTGACAGACATCGTCAGCGTCACGATCGTTCCCTAAATATCTTGCACAGACGTTGAAGAGGGTTCGCTGGTAGCGACGCATCAGCTCTTCATAGGCCCGCGTGACATGGAACAGCTCCTCGTGCGAACGCGCCACCAACTCCTCGTCAGAGAGCTCGCGGGGGTCGTAGCGCACGGGCAGCGTATGTACTTTATTCAAAACAGGTCGGCCCGAAGGTCAGGTCCCCGAAGGTCAGGTCATTGTCCGCCAAGGCATGAGCGCTCAGCCTTTTTGCGGCGGCATACATTAGCAAAACGTTGACCTATCGGCTACTCACCCGCTGTTCCAGCAGCTCGCGGTTGGACATCGAAACCAGCTCGCCGTCGTCGGTCATCACTGTCGTCTTGACGGTGCCGATTTCCTCGATCTGCCCTTCGACCCCTCCAACCTGCACCTGCTGGCCCACTTGAAACAGTTCCCGCACGTAGATCCCGGCCAGTATCTGACTGGCGATTTCACGGCTGCCCAACCCCATGGCCAGTGCTGCGGCCAGACCAACGGTAATCAAGGCGATGACGATCACGTGGTTCAGCAGGTCGGTCTTGACCTCCAGCTGGCTGATGGCCACCGAAATGCTGATGATGATCACCAACCACTGCGCCACACGTCCCAGGCCACCTGCGTAATCGAGCCCTACCCCTTCGGCAGCGCCGCGTACCACGCCATTGACCAGTTGCGCCAGCAGTACACCGACCAGCAACACCAAGGCCGCACCGAACACCTTGGGCAGGTACAGCGCCAGCATGTCCAGGGTCGCCGAAACTCGCTGCAGCCCCAGCGACTCGGCGGCCGACACCAGGAAAATCAGCAGCACGAACCAATAGACGATCTTGCCGATAAGGGTCGAGATCGGCACCCTGAGGCCGCCACGGCCCAGCAGTTTGGTCAGGCCGGTCCCCGCCATCAGGCGGTCGAGCCCGAACTTGGCCAGCAGCTTGGACAACAACGTGTCGAGCAGCTTGGCGACCAGGAAGCCCAGCAGTACCACCACCAAAGCCCCGAACAGGTTGGGGATGAAATTGGCGACCTTGGTCCACAGGGCGGTCATCGCCGCCACCAGGCTTTGAGTCCAGGGGTCCAGTTCCATTGATCAATCAGCCTTATCCGCAGCGGCGGAATCCGTACGACGAGACACCGGCGCGATATTCGCCGAACCACTGTTCACCGCGATCATGAATGCCTGACCCCAGCGCCCTATCAGGCTGAAGAGATCGCCCGCGCCGACCTGGCGATTGGCAGTCTTGAGCACTCGCCCCAGCGCGGCGCGGTCGTCGCGACCCGGCGCGTGAGCGTTGAGCATGTCTCGCAGGGATTCTTCGAACGGATCAGGCATGCATACCTCGCGAATTTCATTCAAAGACGAGACCCTGCGGCGGTGAGTCACAAAGGTCTCGGCGAGCACAGGGTAAATTCCGTGTCAGACCCAGCGCAAGCGTCGAAACAACAACCACTGGCCCAACGCTACGGCCACCATCAATGCGCAGGCAATGGTAAAACCATAGGGGCTGTCGGAACCGGGAATGCCGCCGACGTTGATGCCCAGCAGACCGGTCAGAAAGCTCATCGGCAGAAAGATCCCGGTGATGATGCCGAAGCGATACATGGTGCGGTTCATGCGCTCGCTCTGACGCCGGTCTTCGGCCTCGAGCACCAGCCCCACGCGCTCGCGCGCCAGTTCCAGCTCTTCCAGATAACGGGTCAGGCTGTTGTTGAGTTCGTTCCAGTAGTCGGCGTCGTCGTCGACGAACCAGGGCACCTTGTTGCGCGCCAACTGGCCAAAGATATCGCGTTGCGGCGCGAGGAAGCGCCGCAGTCCGGCTGCCCTTCGGCGCAGCTGGAGAATGCTGCCGTGCTCGGGCGTGTACCGTTCGTCGGCGTCGAGTTTGTCTTCCTCCATATCGACGATGTCGGAGAGGTCTTCGACCAGTGCCTGGACCTTTTCGGTCAAGTGCTGAGCCAGGTACAGAATCAACTCCGAAGCGGTTTTCGGGCCCTTGCAGGCGGCGAACTGTTCGAGCAGGTCGTCGGTCGCGCGCAATGGCCGCAGTCGCAGGGAAATGATGCGCTGGGCCTGGGCGAAGATCCGCACCGAGACCATGTCCTCGGGCTCGGCTCCTGGATTGAGATTGACCCCACGCAGGAACAGCAGCAGTTCATCGTCGGGCAACGGGACCAGGCGCGGGCGGGTGTTTTCCTCCAGCAGCAGGTCGCAGCTGAATTCGCTCAGGCCACTATTGCGGCGCAACCAGTCACGGGTCTGGGGATGGCTGCGATCCCAGTGCAGCCACAGGCTCTGGTGAGGTTGCAGCTGCAGCCCGTCGATATCGGTCCGGGCAACCGACCGCGCACCTCCCTTGCCGTCCAGCAACAGGGCATGCACCAGCCCCCATTGCGCATTTTCTTCCTCGTACATCGTGTCCCCGTTACTGATGGAAAATTGTCATTCGGGCATGCTCAACGCCTCTGGCGAGACGATGATGCCGTTGTTGTCGGCATACAGATAGTGGCCGGGAACGAATGTGACACCGGCGAAGCTGACCTTCACATCGAGATCACCCAGACCCCGCTTGACGGTCGGCATCGGATGGCTGGCCAGGGCCTGCACACCGACATCGGTTTGCGCGAGCATGTCGACGTCACGCACGCACCCATAGATGACCAGGCCTTCCCAACCGTTCTCCGCGGCTTTCTGGGCAAGCATGTCGCCCAGTAGCGCCTTGCGCAGCGAGCCTCCACCGTCGACCACCAGCACCTTGCCGGTGCCATCCAGAGCCACCTGCTCGCGTACTCGCGAGTTGTCTTCGAAGGTCTTGATGGTGACGATCTGGCCGCCGAAGGAGTCGCGGCCACCGAAATTGCTGAACATCGGCTCGAGCACCTCGACGTCGGGGTAGGCATCACACAGGTCGGGGGTCAGATAGTGCATGGCATTGCTCCTGGGGCGAATGGCGGCTGCAAGAGCCAGTAGCCTGCACCGGACGCGGCGCGGCCCTCACAGCCTAGACCATGCTCAGGTCGTCGCCAACGGTGTCGCGCCGGGCAGCAGCGGCCGGTAGGGGTCGCTCAGCCAGGTCCCGACCAGCGGCCAGACCTCGGCCTGGGCTTGCGCGCTGACCAGCATGCGCACGTGGTCGAAGTCGTCGCCGAAGCCCTGGGCGCGGCCCAGGTTGACGAACTGGTTGTGGCTCCCGGCAAATTGCTCGAACAGCTGGCGGCAGTCCCAGCTTGGATCCTGCAGGTCACCGACCGCCGCAACGGCGAGAATGGGCAGCTTCACTTCGCCCAGCCCCTGCCACCAGTCCCGCTCGGCATCGCCGAAACGGCCGAACAGGCCTTTCCAGCGCATCCATTCCAGGCCAACGCCCACCGGCTCGTCTTCCGGGCCGCGTTTGAGGCGGGCCCCGGAAATGTGTGGATAGCGCTTGAGCAGGCGGCGCGCGGCCCAGTTCAGCGGAGGAATCCGCAACTGCCAGTGACGTCGACTGACCTGGGCACCGAACAGGGCCGCAGACGCTGCCAGATCGCCTTGCAGATAGCCCCCACCCAAGGCGGCGGCCAGGGTGATGCCGCCGAGCGAATGCCCGATCCAATGCGGCGTCTGAGCACTGACCTCGGCGACGAACGCACCGATGACCGGAAGATCGTAGCGGGCGTAGTCGGCCACGGTATTGCTGGCGTAGTGCTGGTTGCGCGGCGACAGCCCGTGGCCGCGCATTTCGGCTATCCATACGTCGAATCCGCGACGTGCCAGCCAAGGCCCCAGGCCTATGCCCTTGGGCGAGTACCAGAAGCGCCGGTTGGAAAAGCTGCCATGCAGAAGGATCACCGGCACCCCGCGAGCACCGGGTTGATCGGCCAGGCCCAGGCGCGTCAACGCCAGCTCGACACTGGGGTCGGGGCTGTTGGCGGCCTTGATGCGGTAGATGTCTTCGCTGAGGTCGCCGCGACGCTCGGCACTGAGCAGCGCGACGGGAAAGAGGGTACTGCTGCTTTGCATAAGGCACTTGCGTCTGAATGAATGGGGCTGTAACCGGGGCGCCAGCCGCGTCTGTGTTGATCTGTGCGTGAAGGGCAGGATCAAGGGCGACGCGGCTTGCGCCGCTGCTACAGGCGACCGGGGTGTTTGAAAGGACACACCGGTCTGGGGTGATACAGGGGACTGGGGTGTTCGAGAGAACACATCGGTCTGGGGTGGTACAGGAGACCGGGGTGCTGGAAGGGACACACCGGTCTGGGGTGGTACGGCTTAAACGGCACTTTCCTTTTCGGCCAGGAAGAACCAGGTTTCCAGGACCGAGTCCGGGTTCAGCGACACGCTTTCGATGCCCTGCTCCATCAACCATTTGGCCAGATCGGGGTGATCGGACGGGCCCTGGCCACAGATGCCGATGTACTTGCCGGCCTTGTTGCAGGCCTGGATGGCATTGGCCAGCAGCTTCTTGACCGCCGGGTTACGCTCGTCGAACAGGTGGGCGATGATCCCCGAGTCGCGGTCCAGGCCGAGGGTGAGCTGGGTGAGGTCGTTGGAACCGATCGAGAAGCCGTCGAAGAACTCCAGGAACTCGTCGGCCAGGATGGCGTTGGACGGCAGCTCGCACATCATGATGATGCGCAGACCGTTGTCGCCGCGGGCCAGGCCATTCTCGGCGAGCAGGTCGATCACCTGCGACGCTTCGCCCAGGGTGCGCACGAACGGCACCATGATCTCGACGTTGGTCAGGCCCATTTCGTTGCGCACCCGCTTCATCGCCCGGCATTCGAGCTCGAAGCAGTCGCGGAACGACTCGCTGATGTAGCGCGACGCCCCGCGGAAGCCCAGCATCGGGTTCTCTTCTTCCGGCTCGTAGAGCTTGCCGCCGATCAGGTTGGCGTATTCGTTGGACTTGAAGTCGGACAGCCGGACGATGACTTTTTTCGGCCAGAAGGCCGCAGCCAGGGTGCTGATGCCCTCGACCAGCTTGTCGACGTAGAAATTCACCGGGTCGCTGTAGCCGGCCACACGCTTGTCGACGCTGTCCTTGATTTCCGGGGTCAGGGTGTCGTAGTTGAGCAGCGCCTTGGGGTGCACGCCGATCATCCGGTTGATGATGAACTCCAGGCGCGCCAGGCCGACACCGGCATTGGGCAATTGAGCGAAATCGAAGGCGCGATCCGGGTTGCCGACGTTCATCATGATCTTGAATGGCAGCTCGGGCATGGCGTCGACCGAATTCTGCTTGATGTCGAAGCCCAGTTCGCCCTCGAAGATGTAGCCGGTGTCGCCCTCGGCGCAGGACACCGTCACGCCCTGGCCGTCCTGGAGCAGTTGCGTGGCGTTGCCGCAGCCCACCACTGCCGGAATGCCCAGCTCGCGGGCGATGATCGCGGCGTGGCAGGTTCGCCCGCCGCGATTGGTGACAATGGCACTGGCGCGTTTCATCACCGGTTCCCAGTCCGGGTCGGTCATGTCCGAAACCAGCACGTCACCGGCCTGGACCTTGTCCATCTCGGAGACGTCGTGAATGATGCGTACCTTGCCGGCACCGATGCGCTGGCCGATAGCGCGGCCCTCGACCAGCACGGTGCCCTTTTCCTTGAGCAGGTAGCGTTCCATCACGTTGGCGCTGGAGCGGCTCTTCACTGTCTCCGGGCGCGCCTGGACGATGTACAGCTGGCCGTCGTCGCCGTCCTGGGCCCACTCGATGTCCATCGGCCGGCCGTAGTGCTTCTCGATGATCATCGCCTGCTTGGCCAGCTCGCTGACCTGCGCATCGGTCAGGCAGAAACGCGCACGTTCGGCCTTGTCGACGTCCACCACCTTGACCGAGCGTCCGGCGCGCGCTTCGTCGCCGTAGACCATCTTGATCGCCTTGCTGCCCAGGTTGCGCCGCAGGATCGCCGGACGACCGGCCTCCAGGGTGTGCTTGTGCACATAGAATTCGTCGGGGTTCACCGCGCCTTGCACCACGGTTTCGCCCAGGCCGTAGGCGCCGGTGATGAACACCACGTCACGGAACCCGGACTCGGTGTCCAAGGTGAACATCACCCCGGCAGTGCCGGTTTCCGAACGCACCATGCGCTGCACGCCGGCCGACAGGGCAACCAGCTTGTGGTCGAAGCCCTGGTGCACGCGGTAGGCGATGGCGCGGTCGTTGAACAGCGAGGCAAAGACTTCCTTGGCCGCGCGAATGACGTTCTCGACACCGCGGATATTGAGGAAGGTTTCCTGCTGGCCGGCAAAGGAGGCATCGGGCAGGTCTTCGGCGGTGGCCGAGGAACGCACGGCAACGGCGATGTCCGGGTTGCCCTTGGACAGCTCGGCGAAGGCGATGCGGATCTCTTCGTTGAGACGCTCGGGGAACTCGGCCTCCATGACCCACTGGCGGATCTGCGCGCCGGTGCGAGCCAGGGCATTGACGTCGTCCACGTCGAGCGCATCGAGGGCCGCGTGGATCTGCTCGTTGAGCCCGCTCAGGTCGAGGAAGTCGCGATAGGCCTGGGCGGTGGTGGCAAAGCCGCCAGGCACCGACACGCCGGCACCAGCCAGATTGCTGATCATCTCGCCCAGGGACGCATTCTTGCCCCCCACGTGTTCCACATCATTGTTGCCAAGCTTATCGAGGGAAACTACGTACTCTACCAAGGTGATCTCTCCACTGACTGGGTTGGAAAAGCTCGGGATGCCCGGCGCGAATCGTCGCACGCGGGGGGCTGTGGCCGCAGCCTCGGAAATGAACGAGAATGCCTGGCAATGCTGGCCGTCAATCGGGCCTATCATATCCAAGAATCGTCAGTTGCCTAAGGGCCGGGGCGCACAATGAAACGATCTGCATTCTTCATCTCCGACGGTACCGGCATTACCGCCGAAACGCTGGGGCAAAGTCTACTGGCGCAGTTCGAAAACATTACCTTCAGCAAGTTCACGCGGCCCTATATCGACAGCGTGGACAAGGCTCGGGCCATGGTACAGCAAATCAATAACTGCGCCGAAAAGGACGGTGTGCGACCGATCATCTTCGACACCATCGTCAATCAGGACATCCGCGAGATCCTCGCCACCTCCAACGGCTTCATGATCGACATCTTCTCGACCTTCCTCGCCCCGCTGGAAATGGAGCTCAGCGCACATTCCTCGTACTCGGTGGGCAAGTCCCACTCCATTGCGCACAACGCCAACTACATGGAACGCATCGAAGCGGTCAATTTCGCGCTGGACAACGACGACGGCGCCAGAACCCACTACTACGACAAGGCCGACCTGATCCTGGTGGGCGTGTCGCGCTGTGGCAAGACCCCGACCTGCCTGTACATGGCCATGCAATTCGGCATCCGCGCCGCCAACTACCCGCTGACCGAAGACGACATGGAGCGCCTGCAACTGCCACCTGCGCTCAGGGCCCACCAGCACAAGCTGTTCGGCCTGACCATCGACCCCGATCGACTCACCGCGATCCGCCACGAACGCAAGCCCAACAGCCGTTACGCCAGCTTCGCCCAGTGCGAGTTCGAAGTGCGCGAGGTGGAAGGCCTGTTTCGCCGCGAGAACATTCCGAACATCGACTCGACCCATTTTTCGGTGGAAGAAATCTCCGCCAAGATCCTCGTCGAGAAAGGCGTCGAACGGCGCTTCAAATAGGCGCCTGCACCCGCGGCGCCCACCCCTGCCGAGCGGTCGACCCTCGAACTTCACGGTCGATTTGCACTCCAAGGCCTCGCCCGACCGTGCCTGCGCTGGCGGCACGAAAGCACCGTGCTAGAATGCGGTGCTCTCTTCCTGTTACCCGCGAAACGTTTTTGCGGTGCCCGATTCGGTATTCATAATTTCAATTCATGACTCTCAAGCCCCTCTCCCGCCTGTTCAGCCTTTTATTCATTCCGTTCATTCCGGGCCTGGGCCTGGCTGCCGAAAAGACCACCTACGGCTTGAACGAGTACGCGCAGTTGACCGACATCGACCTGCGGGTCGCAGCCAAACTCGATACGGGCGCATTGACCGCCTCGCTCAGTGCCCGTGACATCAAGCGTTTCAAGCGCAATGGCCAACCCTGGGTGCGCTTCTACCTGGCGATCGACAATGCCCATTCCCACCCCATCGAGCGGCCGCTGGTGCGCGTGAGCTCCATCAAGCGACGCGCCGACGATTGTGAATGCAGTGCCCGCGAACGCAAGACCCACACCCAGCGGCCGGTGATCGAACTCGACGTGTGCATGGGCCATACCCAGCGCCGCATCGAAGTCAACCTCACCGATCGCACCGCATTCGACTACCCGCTGCTGATCGGCTCCGATGCGCTCACCCGCTTCGATGCGCTGGTCGACCCCAGCCGCAAACACGCTGCCGGCAAACCCGCCTGCGCCACTGTCGCCACCATCGCAGAGTAATTTCAATGCGCGCTCTAACCCTGCACTTGAAGATCCTGATCACCGCGCTGGTGGGGCTGGGCATCGCTATCACCGCCTATCAGATCCTCGTACTCGGCATCCCGGTGACCGAAGACGAAACCGACGATCTGTGGAACATCGACGCCAAGGTCGAATTCGTCGCCAGCGCCAAGGACCCGGTGAAGGTGCAGATGTTCGTGCCGCCACTGAGTCGTGACTATGTGAGCCTCAACGAAAGCTTCATCTCCAACAACTACGGGGTCAGCGTCAATCGTCTGGACGGCAACCGCAAGGTGACCTGGTCGGCCCGGCGCGCTTCGGGCAACCAGACGCTGTACTACCGCCTGGTGCTGACCAAGCGCTACAGCGGCGAAAAAATCAAGGTCAAGGGGCCGATCTTCCGCGACAGCCTGGCCGTGGAAGGCCCGGAAAAGATCGCCGCCGAAGCGTTGCTGGCGCCCATCCGCCAGCATTCGGCCGATGTCGAGACCTTCGTCGGCGAAACCATCAAGCGGGTCAACAATCTGGCCGACGACAACGTCAAGCTGCTGCTGGCCGGCGACACCTCGACCTTGCACAAGGCACGCATCATCGACCTGCTGCTGTCCATCGCCCACGTGCCGATGGAAAAGGTCCATACCGTGCGCCTGCTCGCCGACCAGGCGCAGACACCGGAACTGTGGCTGCGCAGCTTCAACGGCAACGACTGGCTGTACTTCAACCCCGATACCGGCGAACAGGGCCTGCCCGAGGATCGCCTGCTGTGGTGGACGGGTGACGAAAACCTGGTGAGCGTCGAAGGTGGCCGCAAGGCAGTGGTCACGTTCACCATGAACAACAGCGAGATGAACGCCATTCGCCTGGCCAAGCTGACCGACGAGAACACCGACGCCGACTTCCTCGAGTACAGCCTGTACGGCTTGCCGCTGCAGACCCAGCAGACCTTCATGATCATGGTGATGATCCCGATCGGCGTGCTGGTGATTCTGATCCTGCGCAACCTGATCGGCATCCAGACCCTGGGCACCTTCACTCCGGTGCTGATCGCCCTGGCGTTCCGCGAAACCCAGCTGGGCTTCGGCATCATCCTGTTCACGGTGATCACTGCGCTGGGGCTGTCGCTGCGCTCCTACCTGGAACACCTGAAGCTGCAGATGCTGCCCAGGCTGTCCGTGGTGCTCACTTTCGTCGTGGTGCTGATTGCCGCGATCAGCCTGTTCAGCCACAAGCTGGGCCTGGAGCGCGGGCTGTCGGTGGCGCTGTTCCCGATGGTGATCCTGACCATGACCATCGAGCGCCTGTCGATCACCTGGGAAGAACGCGGCAGCGGGCATGCCTTGAAGGTCGCGGTGGGCACGCTGTTCGCCGCCTCCCTCGCGCATATCCTGATGAGCGTGCCGGAGCTGGTGTACTTCGTGTTCACCTTCCCGGCGATCCTGCTGATCCTGGTGGGCTTCATGCTCGCCATGGGCCGCTACCGCGGCTACCGGCTGACCGAACTGGTGCGTTTCAAGGCCTTTCTCAAGCAGGCCGACTCCTGATGTTCGGCCTGTGGAAAACCTGGAAAGCGCTGGAGGCCCGCGGCATCATGGGCATCAACCGGCGTAACGCCGACTATGTGCTCAAGTACAACCGGCGCAGCCTGTACCCCATCGTCGACGACAAGATCATCACCAAGGAGCGCGCCATTGCGGCGGGTATCCATGTGCCCGAGATGTTCGGAGTGATCTCCACGGAAAAACAGATCGATCGCCTCGACGAGATCATCGGCGGGCGCAGTGACTTCGTGGTCAAGCCGGCCCAGGGCGCTGGCGGTGACGGCATCCTGGTGGTCGCCGACCGCTTCGAGGAGCGCTTTCGGACCGTGTCGGGCAAGATCATCAGCCGCGAAGACATCGAGCACCAGATTTCCAGCATCCTCACCGGCCTGTATTCGCTGGGCGGGCACCGTGACCGCGCGCTGATCGAATACCGGGTGATTCCCGACCAGATCTTCAAGAGCATCAGCTACGAAGGCGTACCGGACATCCGCATCATCGTGCTGATGGGCTACCCGGTAATGGCCATGCTGCGCTTGCCGACCCGGCAGTCGGGCGGCAAGGCCAACCTGCACCAGGGCGCCATCGGCGTCGGCGTCGACCTGGCCACGGGCGTGACCTTGCGCGGCACCTGGCTGAACAACATCATCAGCAAGCACCCCGACACCACCAACGCCGTGGACGGTGTGCAGTTGCCCAACTGGGACGGCTTCATGCGCCTGGCCGCCGGCTGCTTCGAATTGTGCGGGCTGGGCTACATCGGCGTCGACATGGTCCTGGACCAGGAGAAAGGCCCGCTGATCCTGGAGCTCAACGCCCGCCCCGGGCTGAACATCCAGATTGCCAACGACTGCGGCCTGACCCTGCGCACCCAGGCCGTGGAAAAACACCTGGAAGCGCTGGCGGCCGAAGGCCTCGTGGAAACCGTCGAAGAGCGCACGCGCTTCGTCCAGGCACTGTTCGGTCATGTGCCCGCAGCAGTGAGCTGAGCGCGGACGCCACGCCACCCGCACACGCGGCGCCCGGCTGCATTACAATCCCAGCCCCGCTACTGGCCACCGACCTATCATGCCAACCTGCTCGCTTCACGCCCTGCCCTACCTGGCCGACCCGGCGCCCTATTTCGCTGCGGTTCGCCACGCGCCTGGCGCGGTGCTGCTCGACAGCGCGCAGCCGATCGCCCAGCGCGGCCGCTTCGACCTGATCAGCGCCTGGCCGTTGCAGACCTTCGGCGTCCAGGCCGGTGAGTCCGGCCAACAGTACCTGCAACGGGCCCGTGTCGCGCTGGCCGAATTGGGCCAGGCGCAATTGCCCGACGGCTGCGAGTTACCCTTCGCCGGAGGGCTGATCGGCTACCTGAGCTACGATTTCGGCCGCAGGCTGGAGACCCTGCCAGCGCCCAACCACGACGACCTCGACCTGCCGCACGCTAGCCTGGGCCTCTACGCCTGGGCGCTGATCAGCGACCATCGCCGGCAGACCAGCGAATTGATGTTCCATCCCGCGCTGGATGCACGCGAACGGCAACGCTTGATCGACCTGTTCGCCCAACCGACCGCGCTCGAAGCGCCGGCCTTCCGGCTGCACTCTTCGATGACACCGGACCGAACCCCGGAGCAGTACCGGCGGGCATTCGAAAAGGTGCAGGCCTACATCCAGGCCGGAGACTGCTATCAGGTCAATCTGACCCAGCGTTTTCGTGCCGCCTGCGCAGGCGACCCGTGGGCCGCTTATCAGGCCGTGCGCGCTGCCTGCTCTACGCCGTTTTCCGGCTACCTGCAGTTGGCTGGCGGCGCAGCCTTGTTGAGCTTTTCGCCAGAGCGTTTCATCAAGGTCACGGCTGGTCATGTCGAAACCCGGCCGATCAAGGGCACCCGCCCGCGCAGCCTCGACCGCGAAGAAGACGCGCGCCAGGGTCGCGAGCTGCTGGCCAGTGCCAAGGACCGCTCGGAGAACCTGATGATCGTCGACCTGCTGCGCAATGACCTGGGCCGAAGCTGCCGGATCGGCTCGGTGCGGGTGCCGCAGCTGTTCGCCCTGGAGAGCTATCCGAACGTTCATCACCTGGTCAGCGCCGTGACCGGTGAGTTGGCCGCGGACAAGGACTGTCTGGACCTGCTCGCCGGCAGTTTTCCCGGTGGCTCGATCACCGGCGCGCCGAAGATCCGCGCCATGCAGATCATCGACGAAGTAGAGCCAACCCAACGCGCCATCTACTGTGGTTCGTTGCTGTACCTGGATGTGCGCGGTGAAATGGACAGCTCCATCGCCATCCGTACCTTGCTGGTCAAGGACGGTCAGGTCTGCTGCTGGGGCGGTGGCGCGATCGTGGCCGACTCGCAGTGGCAGGCCGAATACGAGGAGTCGATCTTCAAGGTGAGCGTGCTGCTGGATACCCTCGCGGGGCTCTGAACCGGGTCATGTCGCCCGGTGTTTTTTTGTTACCATTGCGCCACATAGAGCGCCAAGCGCCACTTTGACCAGGAAGCCGCCTGATGAGCCAACCCTTCGATGTCGCCGACATGGCGACGACCTACGCGAACAAGTCCCCGCAGGACATTCTCAAGCTCGCCTTCGCCCACTTCGGCGACGACCTCTGGATTTCCTTCAGCGGTGCCGAAGACGTGGTGCTGGTGGACATGGCCTGGAAACTGAACAAGAACGTCAAGGTGTTCAGCCTGGACACCGGCCGCCTGCACCCGGAAACCTATCGCTTCATCGAGCAGGTACGCGATCACTACCAGATCACCATTGAACTGGTCTCGCCGGACAACGCGCTGCTGGACCCTTTCGTCAAGCAAAAGGGACTGTTCAGCTTTTATCGCGATGGTCATGGCGAGTGCTGTGGTATCCGCAAGATCGAGCCGCTGCGCCGCAAGCTGTCCACCGTCAGCGCCTGGGCCACCGGCCAGCGGCGCGACCAGAGCCCAGGCACCCGTAGCCAGGTAGCGGCGGTGGAAGTGGACGGCGCGTTCTCGACGGCCGAGCGCACGCTGTACAAGTTCAACCCCTTGGCGCAGATGAGCAGCGAAGAGGTGTGGGGCTACATCCGCATGCTCGAGCTGCCCTTCAATAGCCTGCACGAGCGCGGCTTCATCAGTATCGGCTGCGAGCCCTGCACGCGACCGGTGCTGCCCAACCAGCACGAGCGCGAGGGGCGCTGGTGGTGGGAGGAAGCCACGCAAAAGGAATGCGGGCTGCACGCGGGCAATCTGATCGCCAAGACCTGAGCCACGCGACGCCGCTCGGGCATGGCATGCCTGGGAGCGGCGACGCAATCAATGCTCGGGCAAGTCGACACCTTCGAACAAGGCTTCCAGTTCCTGCTTGTTGTGGCACTGGATGGCCTTGGCCATGACCTCGCGGGTGAGGTGCGGCGCGAACTTCTCGATGAAGTCGCACATGAAGCCGCGCAGAAAGGTGCCACGGCGGAAGCCGATGCGGGTCACGCTGGATTCGAACAGGTGATCGGCGTCGAGTACCACCAGGTCGTTGTCGAGCTTGGTATCGACCGCCATCTTGGCCACGATGCCCACACCCAGGCCCAGTCGAACATAGGTCTTGATGACGTCGGCATCGGCGGCGGTGAACACCACCTTCGGCGCCAGCCCACGCCGCGAGAACGCTTCGTCGAGCTTGGAGCGACCGGTGAAACCGAACACGTAGGTGACGATCGGGTACTCGGCCAGCGCCTCGAGCGTCAGCTTCGGCACCTTGGTCAGCGGATGCCCCTGGGGCACCGCAATGCAGCGGTTCCAGCGGTAGCACGGCATCATGATCAGGTCGCCGAACGAGTCCAGCCCTTCGGTGGCAATGGCGAAGTCGACGGTACCGTCGGCGGCCATTTCGGCAATCTGCATCGGCGAGCCCTGATGCATGTGCAGGGCCACATCCGGGTACTGCTTGATGAAGCTGCTGATCACCGTCGGCAATGCATAACGGGCCTGGGTGTGGGTGGTGGCGATGGAGAGCGTGCCTTTCTTCTCGTTGGAGAACTCCTGGGCGATCTGCTTGATGCTTTCCACCTTGCGCAGGATCTCGCCGGCGGTGGTGATGATGCGTTCACCAGCCGGGGTGACGCGGGTCAGGTGTTTGCCACTGCGTGCGAAGACTTCAACACCCAATTCGTCTTCCAGCAGGCGGATCTGCTTGCTGATACCTGGCTGCGAGGTATACAGGCTTTGCGCCGTGGCGGAGACGTTGAGGTCATGATGCGCTACCTCCCAGATGTAGCGCAGTTGCTGAAGCTTCATATGAATCCCTCACACAGGAAAAACCGCCAGTCATCGGCGACGGGTTATAACTATATTAAAGGTTGTAACAATAAATCTAGAACTTTTTATTAAATTTGTAGGAAAAATAACCAACCCAGACTCATCCTCTGGGTCTGCTGCGGTGCTCGGTCAGGGGCACCATGTAGACCGGCACCGGGGACAGCTGCAGCACGCGGGCCGCAGTGCGTCCCAGGGGAACGTCAACAGTGGCAGCGTGGCTGTGACTGCCGAATACCAGCAAGTCCACCGCCAGTCGCTGGGCCTGGTCGAGGATGACCTCGGCTGGATCCCCTTGCCTCACGCGCACGGCGCGGATCAAGGCCAGGCCTGGCTCGTCGTCGCCCAGGTCGCTGCGCAGGCTCTGCAGGACCTTCTCCTCGATCCCGGCCATGACGGTATTGAGCCCTTGATTGTGCAGGCGGTCGAGCGTGGACTCGTCCAGGTAACTTTGCAGCACCGATTCGGCGATCAGGCCCATCGGCTCCACGGCATGGATGACATACAGCTGCGCGTTGAAACTGCGTGCCAGGGCTACGGCGTGCTGCATGACGAACGGGGCATATACCCCCAGGTCAGTGGCGTACAGCATGGAGCGGATCATGCGACCTCCGAAGTGGCCAATGCGACAGGCATACTTGAGCGTAGCAGTGCCGCCCGCCGTGCACCGGTCGTCGGCGCATGGCAATGGCACAAATCCGTTGTCTGCATGCGCTCTAACGCGCTAAGGTTCGACTCCCCCGCCGCTCATAATCATGCTGTGCCTCGCCGTGCGGGGTTCGCTGGCGGCCGGCACCCGTGACCTGACGAGTAACACGATGGCTGACCTACCGATCGACGACCTTAACGTCGCTTCCAACGAAACCCTCATCACCCCTGCGCAGCTGAAGCGGGAAATCCCCCTCAGTGCCGCCGCGCACACCACCGTGGCCGCTGGCCGTGAAGTGGTGCGCGATATTCTCGATGGGCGTGACCATCGCCTGTTCGTGGTCATCGGCCCGTGCTCGATCCACGACATCGATGCAGCGCATGAATATGCGCGCCGGCTCAAGGCGCTGGCCGCCGAAGTCTCGGACACCCTGTATCTGGTCATGCGCGTGTACTTCGAAAAACCGCGCACCACGGTGGGCTGGAAAGGCCTGATCAACGATCCTTACCTGGACGACTCGTTCAAGATCCAGGACGGTCTGCACATCGGTCGGAAACTGCTGCTGGATCTGGCCGAAATGGGCCTGCCTACCGCGACCGAGGCGTTGGACCCGATTTCGCCGCAGTACCTGCAGGACCTGATCAGCTGGTCGGCCATCGGCGCGCGCACCACCGAATCGCAAACCCACCGTGAAATGGCTTCGGGCCTGTCCTCGGCCGTGGGCTTCAAGAACGGTACCGACGGCGGCCTGACCGTGGCCATCAACGCGTTGCAGTCGGTGTCCAGTGCGCATCGGTTTCTGGGCATCAACCAGGAAGGTGGCGTATCCATCGTCACCACCAAGGGCAATGCCTACGGCCACGTGGTGCTGCGCGGCGGCAACGGCAAGCCCAACTACGACTCGGTCAGCGTGGCGGTGTGCGAGCAGGCGCTGGAAAAAGCAGGCATCAAGGCCAACATCATGGTCGACTGCAGCCACGCCAACTCCAACAAGGACCCGGCACTGCAACCGCTGGTGATGGAGAACGTGGCCAATCAGATCCTGGAAGGCAACCAGTCGATCATCGGCCTGATGGTGGAAAGCCATTTGAATTGGGGCAGTCAGTCGATTCCCAAGGATTTGGGCGACCTGCAGTACGGCGTATCGGTCACCGATGCGTGCATCGACTGGGCCAGCACTGAAAAGACACTGCGCAGCATGCACGCCAAACTCAAGGATGTATTGCCCAAGCGGAGCCGCTGAAGCCAAGGGCCGGGTCAATAGCTTCCACTGACCCGGCCTTGCGGCATGCAGATGCAGCCTGGCTTTCTACAGCTTGGCCGCACGGCGCTGGTGGCGTTCCATGTAGCGCTCGACATAGGAGCACGACGGGATCACCGTGTAGCCATGGCTCTCGGCGTAGTCCAGAGCCTGCTCGGTAAGTGCCGCAGCGATGCCCCGCCCGCGCAGGGCGTTGGGCACGAAGGTGCGATAGATGTCCAGGGTCTGTTTGCCCAGGTCCATGTAGGTGAGGTACGCACGGTGGCCGTCGATATTGATTTCGAACTGGTGACCGGCCTGGTCGTGGTGGATCGAAAGCGCCTCGCTCATCGCGTTTCCTCGCGGGTCTTGGATTTAGACCTCTACCTTACCGCTCTTTGTACAACGAAGAAACAGTTGCGCAGGCCTGTGCTGATTTTGTCATCAAACGCAATCGTGATGCCTGCAACGGCAGCAAACAACATCAGCGTGCAGGCGAGTTGATTGTCTTCGCCGCAACTCATTTTCGACTTCCCGGCCATCCCTCAACTGCGTGCGGCCGAAGACATTTAAACCCTGCCTTAGTTCATGCATCAGGCAATTACGCGATGCACTTGCGCACGCCCCTGGGTTGCGCCCAACCAGCGCTAGACCGTGGTTTGCGGCTTACGTTCCGCACCTCGGGGCATGGGTGGATTTTTTTTCATCTCTTGCGCTGCGTCCGTTTACTTACTACAAGTAATGAGTAGTATGTACGGCGGCTAGTTTCTCATTCATGAGAAATGGCTACTTAAAAGAATGTCCTTCGAAGGGGAACACAATGAACAATGCTCTGAAATTCTCTGCACTGGCCCTGGCCGCCGTTCTGGCTACCGGTTGCAGCAGCGCAACCAAAGAAACCGAAGCTCGCCTGACCGCTACCGAAGACGCCGCTGCGCGCTCGCAAGCCCGTGCCGACGAAGCCTACCGCAAGGCTGACGAAGCGCTCACCGCCGCTCAGAAAGCCCAGCAGACTGCCGACGAAGCCAACGAGCGCGCTCTGCGCATGCTCGACAAGGCCAGCCGCAAGTAACAGCCTTTTCCGAGGCTGTAAAAAAACCGACCCACTGGGTCGGTTTTTTTATGGGCGCAGCAACAGCCGACTAGGGTGCGGGCGGGCTGCCGGGCGCGCTGCTGATCATCGGGACACCAGCCCCGGCAATTTCGACCGGCAGGCCGTCTTCGGCGGCGACCACATCACGGACCACGTCCCAGTTCATCTTGATGTCCGGGGCGAAGTCGCGACGGTTGAGCAACGCATTGATGACGGCGGTGTGCCTGTCCAGGGTCACCGGATCACCCTTGTCGGTCAGTTGCGCGTGGGCTTCCAGGTACACCTTGCCGCCGCTCATGCCGAACTTGTAGGACTCGTTCATGATGCGCACGCCAGTTCCAACCGGCACCATGCTGGCCAGCTCCAGCACGTTGTCGTTGTACATGCGGAAGCAGCCATGACTGGTGCGCATGCCGATGCCGAACTGCTTGTTCGAGCCGTGAATCAGGTAGCCCGGCAGGCCGAGGGTGAATTTGAAAGGCCCCAGCGGGTTGTCCGGGCCGGCAGGCACCACATTGGGCAGCGGATCACCGTCTGCAGCATGCTCGGCCTTGATCGAGGCCGGCGGCGTCCAGGTCGGATTCGGGGTCTTGGCGATGATCTTGGTGTGCGCGATGGGCGAGCCCCACCCTTCCCGGCCAATCCCCAGCGGATAGGTACGCACGACGTCCTCGCCCTTGGGGTAATAGTAGAGGCGGTACTCGGCCAGGTTGATGACGATGCCCTCGCGCGGACCCGGCGGCAAAATGAAGCGAGTCGGCAGGACAATCTGTGTACCGGCACCCGGCAGCCAGGGGTCGACGCCAGGATTGGCAGCGACCATTTCCAGATAGCCGAGGTCATTGGCCGTCGCGATGTCGGCGAAGGTGTCCTCGTACTTGGCGGTGATGGTCTGCACCTGGCCGATGATGTCTTCACCCGCAGGCGGCAACGGGAATTCCAGCGCCATGGCCGGCGTCGCTGCGAATGCGGCGGCCAGCAACAGGCTGCGGGTGAGGACGGAAAGGCTCGGCGGCATCCAGGAAATCCTTGGTCGAACTGAACGGGACAATGCCCCGATTGTACGCGCAGTTGCCGGGCGCGTGTAGACGGGGGCCGTCAGGACGCCGATCAGGGGATCGACTGCAGCTCGGGCCATACCGGCCGTGTGCCCTTGCGCTGGGCGAACAGGATGGCCCTGCACAGTTTGCACAGCCGTTGGTCACGAAAGATCAGCTTGTGCACTTCCAGCCAGCGCGGCTGGGCCGGGAGCAAGGTTCCACACAGGGTGCGGTCCACCGAACCGCCCAGTTCCAGCTGACGCGCAGCCAGGTGCACGCGACTTTCCTGGCAGGCGAACAGGTCCAGCTGATCGTCGGGCTCGATCAATTGATAGGCAAACAGGGACCAGGCGGGACGCGGCATCGGGGGCTCCAAACAGGGGGCGCCACATTAGCCGAAAGCCCGCGCGCAGAAAAGCGTCAAAGCAAGGGTTTGAGCGTCGGCCAGACGTTTTCCAGTAGTTTGCCCTGGGCGCCAGCCGTGGGATGCACGCCGTCGGCCTGCATCAGTGTCGGCACCCCGCCGACCCCTTCGAGCAGAAATGGCACCAGGGCCACTTTTTTCTCTTCTGCCAGCGTGTGATAGACCTGGGCGAACGACTGGGTGTAACGCGCGCCGTAGTTGGGCGGCAACTGCATGCCCAGCAACAGGACCTCGGCGCCGGCCTTGCGGGAGACCTCGATCATCGACGCAAGATTCTGTTGCAATTGCGTTACGGGCATCCCGCGCAGGCCATCGTTGCCACCCAGCTCGAGCACGACCAGGTCCGGCTTGTGCGCTGCAAGCAGCGCGGGCAGCCGCGCCGAGCCATTGGCCGAGGTGTCGCCAGTGATCGAAGCGTTGACCACCTTGTCGCTGAAACCCTGCTGTTCCAGGCGCTGCTCGAGCAGCGCGACCCAGCCGGCACGGGTATCCAGGCCGAAAGCCGCGCTGATACTATCGCCAACGATCAGTACCGTACCTGCCGCTGCACTCTGGGCGGCCAACATCAGGCCCAGGCCAGCACTCATCAACCACATTCGCATCGGGACTCTCCATGGGCGCAAGCATTCTTACAGCGCGGAACCTTAGCAAAGTGGTCACCAGCGCGGAAGGTGAACTGACCATTCTGCACGAACTCTCGCTGGAATTGGCCAAAGGCGACAGCCTGGCCATCGTCGGCGCATCGGGTTCGGGCAAGTCTACCCTGCTCGGCCTGCTGGCCGGCCTCGACCTGCCCAGTGCGGGCAGCGTGACCCTGGCCGGCCAGGACCTGGGCACCCTCGACGAAGACCAGCGCGCGCGGGTACGAGCCGAACACGTCGGTTTCGTGTTTCAGTCGTTCCAACTGCTCGACAGCCTCAATGCCCTGGAGAACGTGATGCTGCCGCTGGAGCTCGACGGCCGCAAGGATGCCCGAGAACATGCGCGCACGTTGCTCGAACGGGTCGGCCTGGGCCAGCGTCTGACCCACTCGCCCCGCCAGCTCTCGGGCGGCGAACAACAGCGTGTCGCCATCGCCCGCGCATTCGCGGCCGAACCGGACGTGCTGTTCGCCGACGAGCCCACCGGCAATCTCGACAGCCATACCGGCGAGCGCATCAGCGACCTGCTGTTCGAGCTCAACAAGGAACGCGGTACCACCTTGGTGCTGGTAACCCACGACGAACGCCTGGCGCATCGCTGCCACCGCCTGATCCGCCTCGATGCCGGGCGCCTCGTCGCGCCCCTGGAGCCCTGATGGCCGGCCTGCCGATGTTGCGACTGGTGGCCCTTGCTGCCCGTCAGCTGTTGCGTGATGCGCGTTCCGGCGAGCTGCGCGTGCTGTTTTTCGCCTTGCTGGTGGCGGTTGCTGCCAGTACCGCAATCGGCTACTTCGGAGCACGCCTCAACGGCGCGATGCAGTTGCGCGCCACCGAGTTTCTCGGCGCCGACCTGATCCTGCAGGGCAGCAGCCCGGCGCGTCAGGAGCAGATCGATGCAGGCATCAACGCTGGCCTGGATCATGCGCGGGTGGTGGAATTCGCCAGCGTGATTGCCGCCGACAGTGGTATCCAGCTGTCCAGCGTCAAAGCGGTCGATGAGGCTTACCCCTTGCGCGGCGAGCTCAAGAGCGCAGCGCAGCCGTATGGCGAGGAAACCGCTGGGGACGGGCCCAGGCCCGGCGAGGCGTGGGCCGAGTCACGGCTGCTGGCCGCGCTGAACCTGAAAGTGGGCGATACCCTGGATGTAGGCAGCAAGACCTTGCGCCTGGCACGGGTGCTGACTTACGAGCCGGACCGTGCCGGCAATTTCTACAGCCTCACGCCCCGGGTGATGATCAACCTGCAGGACCTGGCTGCGACCAATGTAGTGCAACCGGGCAGCCGGGTGACCTACCGTGAACTGTGGCGCGGCGCTCCCGAACGGTTGGCCGGTTATCAAAAGCAGCTGGAGCCGGGACTCGAACCCAACCAGCGCCTGCGTGATGCCAGGGACAGCAACCAGCAGATCGGCGGCGCGCTGGGCAAGGCCGAGCGCTACCTGAACATGGCGAGCCTGGTGGCAGTGCTGTTGGCCGGCGTGGCAGTGGCCATGTCGGCCAGCCGCTTCGCCGCGCGACGTTTCGATGCCAGCGCCCTGCTGCGCTGCCTCGGCCTGTCGCGGCGCGAGGTGATGCTGATGTTCTGCGTGCAGCTGGCACTGCTGGGGCTGCTGGCGTGCCTGAGCGGCGCGCTTATCGGCTGGCTGGCGCAGCTGGTGCTGTTCCAGATGCTGCACGGACTGCTGCCAGCCGTGGTACCGGCCGGAGGGCTGTTTCCTGCCCTGGCCGGCATCGGCACCGGGCTGGTGGCGCTGGCCGGTTTCGCCCTTCCGCCCCTGGCGGCCTTGGGCGCGGTGCCGCCCTTGCGCGTGCTGCGTCGTGATTTGCTGCCAGTGCCGCCAAGCACCTGGCTGGTGTATGGCACCGCGCTGCTGGCGCTGGGCTTGATCATGTGGCGGTTGAGCCTGGACCTGGTGCTGACGTTCGCTTTGCTCGCCGGCGGCCTGTTGGCGGCGCTGATCCTGGGTGGTCTGTTGTTGCTGGCTTTGAAAAGCCTGCGCCGCTTGCTGGCGCGTTCACCCCTGCCATGGCGCCTGGGGCTCGGGCAACTGCTGCGCCATCCCCTGGCGGCTGCCGGGCAGGCGTTGGCCTTCGGCCTGATCCTGCTGGCAATGACACTGATCGCACTGCTGCGCGGCGAGCTGCTGGACAACTGGCAGAACCAGCTACCCGAAGACGCGCCGAACTATTTCGCCCTGAACATCCTGCCGGACGAGCGCGATGCCTTTGCCGGCCACCTGCAGCAGGCCGGCGCCCGCTCGGCGCCGCTGTACCCGGTCATGCCGGGGCGTCTGGTCGACATCAACGATGCACCAGTGCAGGAGCTGGTCGAAAAAGACTCGCGCGGTGAACGCGCGGTGCAGCGGGACCTGAGCCTGACCTGGGCCGAGCACCTGCCCAACGGCAATCGGATAACCGCCGGGCAATGGTGGAATGCTACCGAGCGCGCCGACGTCCCCGGTGTATCGGTCGAAGAAGGGGTGGCGCAGAGTCTGCATCTCAAGCTTGGCGACCGTCTGACGTTCAATATCGGCGGCTCCAACCGCGATGCCGTGGTAACCAGCCTGCGCACGGTGGACTGGAACAACTTCCAGCCCAACTTCTTCATGATCTTCCAGCCTGGCACGTTCGACGACCTGCCGACCACCTACCTGACCAGCTTCTATATTGCGCCTGGTCATGATTCACAGGTGGTCGAACTGTCCAGGGCATTCCCGGCGGCCACCATTCTGGGGGTCGAGGCGCTGCTGGAACAGCTGCGCAGCATCCTCGCCCAGGTCACCCTGGCGGTGGAGTACGTGCTGCTGTTCGTGCTGGCAGCGGGCATGGCTGTGTTGTTTTCCGGGCTGCAGGCCACGCTGGACGAACGCATCCGCCAAGGCGCGCTACTCCGTGCGCTGGGTGCCGAGCGCAAGCTGCTGGTCAAGGCGCGGCGCATCGAGTTCGGACTGCTGGGCGCCGCCAGTGGTGTGCTGGCAGCACTGGGCAGCGAGTTGATCAGCTTCGTGCTGTATCGCTACGCCTTCGATCTGGTCTGGACGCCGCACCCTTGGCTGCTCTGCTTGCCATTGATCGGCGCGCTGCTGGTGGGTGGCGCCGGGGTGTTCGGCACCCGTCGAGCCCTCAACGCAAGCCCGTTGCAGGTGCTCAGGGAAGGCTGAAACGCCGCGGGCGATTCAGCGCAGCGTGATGAGCCCCTGCCGGGCGATGCGCACGGCATGGGCAATCACTTCGTGGGCGTCTCGGGCCGACGGTGCCTGGATCACGGCCAGCTCGAAGCTGTTGTCGGGCAGGCTCTTCAAGGCACTGTGCTGGTCGATGAAACGCGCCACGAACGCACCGGGCTTGCCACGGCGACGCGGCCAGCCATCGAGGCTGCGCAGCAGGTTCGGCTGATGCTGGCCAACCAGCAGGATACGGGGATTGCGCAGGGATGGGCTGGCCGGGATCGGCGCAAGGCAAACGATGGGACGGGGACAGTTCATGATGGTGTTCTCAGCCTCGACCGCTTCATGTGGGAGAGCTGGGCAGCGGTGGGAGGCATCACCGAACCAGCGCTTTAGCGGTATTTCGAGGGCTCGTGAAAACCCCCAGGCGCCCCGCAAGTAGCTGTCTAAATCGGCGCATGAGCGGTAATCCTAGTGAACGGGCAGGCACGAGTCAACCGCCTGACTCGCAGGGCTTGCGACGGATGCGCACCGGATTCAAGCAGGTTTGTAGGAAATCTGGTTTACGTACCAGAGCGCTTCGCCATCGGGGATCTGCACGACGATGTCGTCGCCCTCCTGCTTCTTCAGCAGGGCACGGGCCATGGGTGAGTCGATGGAGATATAGTCATTGCGGCCATAGATCTCGTCATAGCCAACGATGCGGAATGTCTTGCGCGCGCCCTCATCGTTCTCGATCTCGACCCAGGCACCGAAGAATACCCGCCCTTCCTGTTCGGGCGAATAATCGACGACCTTGACGTCTTCCAGGCGCTTGCGCAGGTAGCGCACCCGGCGATCGATCTCGCGCAGCAGTTTCTTGTTGTACTGGTAGTCGGCGTTCTCACTGCGATCGCCCAGCGATGCTGCCCAGGCGACCTTCTGCGTAATCTCCGGACGATAGACGCGCCACAGATGATCGAGTTCGGCCCTCAATGCCTCGTGCCCTTCACGGGTAATGATGTTCGTTGCCAACACGGTCTCCAGCCAGGCTCAAAGCCGTAGCCTACAGCAAACGCCCTGCCCTGCCAGTACGCCTGGCGTTCAGCGAGCAGACGCCAGCTTGCGGGCGCCGGGCTCCAGTGAGTCGCGTTCGCGGGCGAATGCCAGGTAGTACTTGTTCACACTGTTGACATAGCTCACCGAGGCCATGCCCATCTGCTCCATGGCGATGCGTTCGGTCTGGAAAAACCATTGATCGGGGTTGAGGCCGCGGCGGCGGGCCTCCTTGCGCATTGCCTGCACCCGCTCAGGGCCCATGTTGTAGGCGGCCAGGGTGAAGGCCATGCGTTCACGTTCGTTGAGTTTGTTGCTGGAAAAGAACTTGCGGCGAATCATCGCCAGGTATTTGGCCCCGGCCTGCACGTTGTTGTCGAGGTTCTGGATGTTGCCCACGCCCACCCGCCGCGCCGCCGAGGGGGTGATCTGCAGCAGGCCGGTCGCGCCGCCACCACCGCGGGCGGCCGGATCGAGCTTGGATTCCTTGAAGGCCAGCGCCGCGAGGTTGAGCCAGTCCATGTGCTGCTCGCGGGCGTGCCGCTGGAGCACCGGGCGCAGCTTTTCGAGGCGCTGGCGGTCGCTGCGGGCCAGTGGATAGTGAACCTTGTACAAGCCGCGGTAGACCTTGACGAAGGCGGCATCCTGGTCGCTCGGCGCCTTGTAAGAGGCCAGGAAGCGATCGACGCTGGCGCCCAGCTGCGGTGCGTCGCGGCGCACGTACCAGCTGACCGAGCCCGGTGCGCTGAGCACCACGCGACGGTCTACCCGCAGTCGCGGCATGACCTTGGCCCAACGCTCGGCGATAGGCAGTTCGACTACGGTCAACGGGTAGATCCCGGCTTGAACCATCTCCAGTACGTCTTCTGCGGCCAGGCTTGGGTCGACCCATTCGATGTCGATGGGCGCCAGCTTGCGCAACGCCAGTTTCTGGTTCAAGCGTTCGATTGCGGCGCCTGCGGCGCTGCCGTTGGACAGGGCCAGGGTCTTGCCGGCCAATTGTTCGACCCGTACGTAACGCCGCCCGCCTTTGCCGCCCACCAGCACGAAAGGCACATTGGCGACCACCGCATCGCTGGCCGCGACCTTGCTGGAAGGATGCAGCTCCATCAACTCGCCCGGCGCGACCAGGTCGCCTTCGCCGCGCTGCAGGGCGCCGAGCAGTTGCTCCTTGGCGCGCGGGATGATCTTGAGCTGCAACGCCTGGCCTTTGCCGGCGTGAGCATTGAGATAACCTTGAAAAGCCTGCAGGCGGTGGTATTCGACGCCAATGGCCTGACCGCGAACCTGACCAGAGCTGTTGCGGCTCTGGTTGACCAGCACGCGCAATACCTTGCTCGACTGGATCTGCGCCAGGTCGCGGACCTTGGCCGGGTGCGCCGCCAGGGGAGGCCCCGCCGGACGAGCGGCGGCAGCCGAGGGGAGCCCGAGGGCCAGACAGAGCATGACAATCAGTGATCTAAGGCCCATGGTTCCCCGGCAATGTCCTGAGCAGCCCCTCACGGACCGCCACAACCTTTTGAAGTTCTTGGCTTTCTTGCCAATCGCCAAGCTCTGGTATGCTTTTCGCCTCCTGCTTCGAGGTAGCACCATGCAACTCATCGATATCGGCGTCAACCTTACCAACGACAGCTTCGCGCAGAAGCACGAGGCGGTCCTGCAGAGGGCCTACGAGGCGGGCGTCTGTCAGCTGGTGCTCACCGGGACCAGCGTCGAAGGCAGCGAACAGGCGCTGCAACTGTGCCAGCAGTGGGATGAGTCGGGCGAGCGGCTGTTCAGCACTGCGGGCATTCATCCACACAGCGCCAGCGAGTGGAACGGCGACAGCGCCGCACGCCTGCGCGACCTGCTGCGCCTGCCGCAGGTGAAGGCCGTAGGCGAATGCGGCCTGGATTTCAATCGAGATTTCTCGCCGCGCCCACAGCAGGAAAAGGTGCTGCAGGAGCATCTGGCCCTGGCCGTGGAGCTGCAGCTGCCGGTATTCCTCCACGAGCGCGACGCCCACCAGCGCCTGCTGGACATTCTCAAGGACTACCGCGACCACCTGCCTGCTGCCGTGGTGCACTGCTTTACCGGCGAGCGCCAGGCGTTGTTCGGCTATCTGGACCTGGACCTGCACATCGGTATCACCGGCTGGATCTGCGACGAGCGTCGCGGCACCCACCTGCACCCGCTGGTGGGCAGCATTCCTGCCGCGCGGTTGATGCTCGAGAGCGATGCCCCGTACCTGCTGCCGCGCACCTTGCGCCCCAAGCCCAAGAGCGGCCGCAACGAGCCGGCCTTCCTCACTGAGGTCCTGCGTGAAGTGGCCCTGCATCGCGGTGAAAGCGTGGCCGAACTGGCGCTGAGCACGACGGCCTGCGCGCGGGCGTTTTTCGCCCTGCCTGAAATCCCCAGCGCCGCAGCTGGCCTCTATGGCGCCGATAGCGAAGCTTGATTCGCGGCCAATGCCAGGGCTGACTATTATCGTTCTCAACTGATCCGGACCAGGATAGAGCTGAACAATTCGCCGGTGGCAGGACTCTACAGGTCATGCCATCCAGAGATGGCTCAAGCGACATCGTCTTGTTGATCCAGGTCCCGTTGCACCGCGCCCAGGGAGCATTGAGCCATGAACGACACCACCGCATTGAAGATCGTCAACGACCCGAACAACGGCCTGCGTGTGTCGCGCGCCATTGCCCTGCCATTGCTGGCTCTTTCAGCCTTGATGCTGGTCGATGCCGCCGCCTGTGCCAGCATTGGCGAAGCGGCCATCGGTGTCATTGGCCTGGTTGCCGCGTTCGCCCTGGGCCGCGGCCAGCGTGAACCCAGCCAGGCCGAGCTCAGCCAAAAACTGTCACCGTCTGCCGGCTGATAGCCAGCAGCTCTCCCTCGGGGTTCCACATGGCCGCAGAGGTGTGCCCGTAGCCATCGCGGGCATGCTCGATCAGGGCCTGGTAGCGGCACCAGTCGCCGCTGCGCATTGCAGGCATCGGTTGAATGAACTCGATAGTCCAGGTCAGGCTGCTGCCGGGCGCAGGCTTGCTCAAATAGGGCAGCAATGCAGGCGGCCAGGCGTCGCCCAATACCAGTAACAACGCTTCGGTGATCGGCTCATCGCGATCATGCTCACGCAGCTGCATCCATCCGCCGATCCCGGCGACCGGCGTATTGCTGAATGGCAGCGCGCCGATTCCCCAGCGCATGTCCAGATGGCGAATGTACTCGGGCGTGACCCCAGGCAGATATGGCAGCGCGGTGGACTGTTCCAGCGTTTTCATGGCCGGCACCGGCATCGCGCTGAGGGTGATCGCCGATTCGCGCGGTAGACCGAAGCTGGCCTGGACCACGGTCATGGTGCGTCCGTTCTGCACTGCCCGCGCCAGCACCGAGGTCACCGCACTGCCCTCGCGCAATATTTCCACCTGTAGATCCATGGGGACTTCCAGTTCGGCTGGCCCCACGAACGTGATTGCCATCGAACGCACCGGCCGGCCAGGGACCTGCGCCGCCATGGCCTCGTGCAGCAAAGCGGCCATGAGCCCGCCGTAGCAGGCGCGACCCTGGCTCCATTCGCGAGGTACGGTAACGCTGTGGGGTGGACGTCGTGCGCTTGCCAGCAAGTCGCGAAGGTTCATGGGCCGGCCTTGGGGTGGTTGTCGATGGGCTTGATGGTAGACAGCTCGGCGTCAGCGCGCAGCTTTCATATCGGCCAATTTCCAGTTCAAGCGGTCGTCGAGGCATGCCGCGCTACGAAGTCACGCGCCCAGCCGTACGGCCCAGTTGCCGGCGCAAGCGGGTCAGCGCAGCACGCAATTGCTCGCGCGAAACCGGTCGACCACCATAGCGCTGGGCCATGAAGGCGTAGGCGAAGGTCAGGATGGCCTCGCTTTGCGCGGGCAAATGAACGGCTGCGCGCTCGGCGAAGGCCATGGCGCCCTCGCCGGCATGGCGCACCAGGCCACGACGGCGCAACAGGCGCTCGAACGCTGCGAACTCCTTGAGCTGCGGATCGACCCGCCGGCGCCAGGGCTTGAGCAGCCAGACACTGGCCAGCAGCATGAACGACAGCCCGCCGATCGGCAGCGCCCAGCGTTGCAGGCCCTGGAACCAGCGAGCGAGAAATTCGATCTGGCGCTCGCCCTGATACTCCAGCACCCAGCGCTGCCATCCGTAGTTGAGGTTGTCCCATTGCAGGCGCAGGTCGTTGAGCCAGGTCAAATGAGGGTAGCGCAGCGGCGAAAAGGGTGAGCCGGCAAGGAATTCCTCGTCGGCCGACAGCGCCTGCTGCAGGCCCTGCTCGACCCGCGCCGGGGCCACCGCCGCAGTGGGATCGGCCCGTTGCCAGCCCGTGCCTGCCTGCCAGTATTCGACCCAGGCATGGGCTTCGAACTGGCGCACGGTCAGGTAATTGCCCGCCGGGTTGAGTTCGCCGCCCTGGTAGCCGGCCACCACCCGCGCGGGCACCCCTGCCACACGTAAGGCATAGACCATGGCCCCGGCGTAGTGGGCGCAGAAGCCGCGCCGGCTGTCGAACATGAATTCGTCGATACTGTCGCGGCCCAGTACTGGCGGATTGAGCGTGTAGTGAAAAGGCAGTTCGCGAAACTGCCGCAGCATTTCATCCACCAGTGCCTGAGGCGTGTCGAAACGGGCACGCAGACCCTGTGCCCACTGGCGCGTGCGCGGATCGCCCTGGGCCGGCAGTTGCAGCGCGGTGCGCAGCGCCGGGGCGGCCAACTGCGGCTCGCGAATCACCTGCGGCCACGACGTCACCGCGTACATCAGTGGCTGGTCGACCGGACGGCGGCGCTGCAGGCGGCCATCGCTCAACTGGCGCACGCCGGGCAGCGCGGTACGTGCCACGTCCAGCGCAAACAACCAGGGCTTGCCGCTGGGCTGCTGGATGATCTGATAATCCAGGGACGGACCCGTTGGCTGCCAATCCGCTGCCAGTTGGGTCTGGATCCACGGCGACTGGCTCCAGGTCCGGCCGTCGTAGACATCCAGGCTCAGGGCACGCCAATAGAGGTCGCGCTTGGCCGGTATGGCGCCGTCGAAGCTGGCACGAAAGGCTACTTCGCCGGACTGGCTGAGACTGGCGACGTCGGCCGGGCTCATGCTTTCCGACAGACCGGTCACGCCCTGGCCCGGCTTGGGCAGCGGCAGCGACCAGAGCGGTTCCAGGCGTGGGAAGAACACGAACAACAGCAGCATCAGCGGCAGTGCCTGCAACACCAGGCTGCCCGCCAGTTTCAACGTCGCCATGGGCCGGGCAATCAGCTGGGTCTGCTGCAGACCGATCAGGGCCGCCATTAAGGCCAGCAGCGGCAACACGCTGTAGAGCGCCCAGCCCAGGCTGGCATCGAACAGATAGGCCACTGCCAGACAGAACAAGCCGAGGAAAATCACCACGCGGGCGTCGCGGGCAGTCTGCATCTCCAGCAGCTTGAGCAGGAACGCCGCCACCAGCAGCGCGGCGGTGGCCTCCAGGCCCACCCAGGTGCCGCTGGACAGATAGACGCCGGCGGCCACCGCGAGCATCAGCGCCACCTTGATCAGCCGCCCCGGATAGCGCGCACGCATGCGAAACACCTGCACGCGCCACAGCGTGCAACTCAACCACAAGCCCAGCAGCCATAACGGCACGTGCAACCACAGCGGTACCAGTACCAGCGATTGTGCCAGCAGCAGCCAGGTCAGGCTGACGCGCGGAATGGCGGCGGGCGTACTCATGGCCGCTCTCCAAACAGCGCCAACGCCCGCAGGCACGCTTCGCGATGAGCATCGCCGCTGTCGGTGTCGAGGCGATTGCCGGGCAGTTGCAAGGCGAACGGTCGCTGCTCGCGGGACAGGGTCAGTACCCAGTAGCAGAGCCGCGACAAGCGCTGTTCGACATCGCCGCCCAGTGCCACGAAGTCCAGGCACAGCTCCTGGCCGCGAAGGTCGGCGAAGTCCTTGACCAGCAGTCCTTCACCGCGCGACCAGGCCTTCCAGTGCATGCGCCGCCAGGAATCACCGGGCTGGTATGGCTTGAGGCCTTGGAAATCATCCACGCCCTGGCCGTGCAGACGCTGCGCCTGGTCTTCGATGTCGGCCGATTCGCTGTGCAGCGTTGGCACTTCGCCTTGCAGGGGCTGGGGATACACCAGCACGCGCTGGCCCAGATCGACCCAGGTCCAGGCCATCAGCACTCCCAATGGAAAGCTGGTTTCCACGCGCATGCGCGGTGCTACCAGCCAGCCGCGGCGCTCGGTAGGCAGGCTCAATTCCAGCGCCTGTACATGATCGGGGGCAACGTCGCTGCGTTGCAGTTGCCGGGCATCCCAGCCAACGCCAATGGCCTGGTGCTCCTTGCCGCCGCTTTCCAGGCGCAAGCCAAAGCGTGCCTGCTCGCCGACGAACACCGAAGTGGCGCCGTTGCCACTGACGAGCAACCCACTAAGGTTGCGATAGGTGTGCAGGATGGCCACGACGAACACCGAACCCAGCAGGAACACCAAGGCGTAGGCCAGGCTGTTCTGGTAGTTGATCGCGGCGAGGAATATCAGCAGCAAGACGACGATGAACCCCGTTCCGCTGCGGCTGGGGACGATGAATATTCGGCGCTGATCCAGCTCGATGCGCGGCGCCGCTGGCAGCCGACGCACCTGCCAGCGCCGCCAGCGCTCGCCCAGCAGACGCTTCACAGCGCAGGCACCTCCCGCAGCAGCCACTGCACCAGCGCCCCGCCACCTTGTCCGGCGGGGTCGGCGCGCTCGCGCAGGCGATGACTGGCCACCGACGGCAGCACGGCTTGCACGTCCTCGGGAATCACGTAGTAGCGGCCGATCAGCAACGCCCAGGCCTTGGCGGCAGCGAGCAGCGCCAGACTGCCACGCGGCGACAGCCCGTAGGCAAACTGGGGCTGGCTGCGGGTAGCTTCCACCAGGCGCAGTACGTAATCCACCAAAGCGTCGCTGGCGCGTACCGCACGCGCCTGGGCTTGCAGCGCGGCCAACTGCGCATGATCGAGCACCGCGTTCATGCGCGGCAGCAGATCGCGTCGCGCTTCGCCCATCAGCAGGGCTTTCTCTGCGGCCTTGGCCGGGTAGCCGAGCGACAGGCGCATGAGAAAGCGGTCCAGCTGCGATTCGGGCAGCGCGAACGTGCCGCCCTGGGTCGTGGGGTTCTGCGTGGCAATCACGAAAAAGGGCTGGGGCAGTGGCCGGGTAGCGCCTTCGATGGTGACCTGGCCTTCTTCCATCGCTTCGAGCAAGGCACTCTGGCTTTTCGGGGTGGCGCGGTTGATTTCGTCCGCCAGCACCAGTTCGGCGAAGATCGGCCCGGGGTGGAACACGAAGCGCCCGCTGTCCTTGTCGAACACCGAAGTGCCGAGGATGTCGCTGGGCAACAGATCGGAAGTGAACTGGATGCGCTGGAAACTCAGGCCCAGCACCTTGGCCAGGGTGTGGCTCAGGGTAGTCTTGCCCATGCCGGGCAGGTCCTCGATGAGCAGATGACCGTCGGCGATCAGGCAGGTCATCGCCAGACGCACCTGGGTTTCCTTGCCCAGCAGGACTTCGTTGACCGCTTGCAGGCACTCATCCAGTCGACTGCGCATGGCAGACACTCCTTGTCGATACTACGTCTGCAGAACGCGCCCGGCGCCTTGCGGCGACCTCGGGCGACTACCGTGCTTCAACGTCCGGCGCGTGACTCGCGAATGTAGAACCGCGCCTTCTCGGCCTTGCTGGTGCAGCCTTCGAAGGCTTCGAACTGTTGCTGGGTCTTGGCCCCGGTGAGCAGGGACAGGGCCTTGGAATAGCTGACGGTTCCGGCCAGGCCCTCGGCTTTGGCCAGATCGAGTTCATGCCACGCACCATCGAGCTGGGTGGCGCAGCTGTCGCGGTAGGCGGTCTTGCCAGCACAACCACTCAAGGCCAGTGCCACCAGTGGCACACAGATCCAGGCTTTCATCGATGACACCTCGGGAAAAACATCAGGGTAATGCTGGGTCAGACGGTATGCCATCTAAAAAGTGCCATTGCCAGGTCCATGGCTTGCCATTGTGGGCAGGTACAACGGCGCGCAAGTCAGTCCGGGCTTGCCAGTCGGTAGCCTACGCCCGGCTCGGTGACGATGAAGCGCGGCGCGGCTGGGTCGTCGTCCAGCTTCTGGCGCAGGTGGCCGACGACGATGCGCAGGTAGTGGGTGTCGTCGACATGGGTGGGGCCCCAGATATCCTTGAGCAGCTGCTGCTGGGTGATGACGCGCCCTGGATGGCGCGCCAGTTGTGCCAGCACTGCATATTCCTTGCGGGTCAGGGCCACCGGCGCGTCGTTGAGGATGACTCGGCGCAACGCCAGGTCGACCTGCAGAGGCCCCAATTGCAAGGCAGACTCCAAGGTTTCGCTGCCGCTGGACTGACGCAACAGCGCACGGACTCTGGCGAGGAACTCCTGAATGCCGAAGGGCTTGGTCACGTAGTCGTTGGCGCCACCGTCCAGGGCCTGGACCTTCTGCGCCTCGCTGGCGCGGACCGAAAGCACCAGTACCGGCACGGCACTCCACTGGCGCAATTGCTCGAGCACCTGCTGGCCGTCCATGTCCGGCAGACCGAGGTCCAGCACCACCAGGTCGGGGCGCATCAGCGCGGCCTGGCTCAGGCCCTCGGCGCCAGTGCCCGCTTCGATCACCTTGTAGCCCTGTGATGCCAGGCTGATGCGCAGGAACTTGCGAATCTGCGGCTCGTCGTCGATGACCAGAAGCGTGTTGGCCAGGGCGTTGCTGGCCCCAGAGGTGCTGGAAAGGTTCATGCTCAGGTGTCCGGGTCTGCGCCCGGTTGAGCGCGCAGTGGCAAGCATAAGGCGATGCAGGTGCCTTGGCCATCGATGCCGCTGGTCACTTCGACACGACCGCCATGGGCGCCAACCATGCCCTGACAGATCGCCAGGCCCAGCCCCGTGCCCTGCCCGCCCCGATCACCCCGGGCCGCGGTGTAGAACATGTCGAATATCTTCGCCCGCTCGGCTTCGGGAATGCCGGGGCCCTCGTCGCTGACCGCCAGCACCAGGCTGTCGTCGCGCACGCTGGCCGACACCTGCAGGCGCCCGCCCAGCGGCGAGAACCGAGCGGCATTCTCCAGCACATTGACCAAGGCCTGCTCGATCAGCGCCGCATGCACATGCAGCAGGGGCAGTTGCGCAGGCACCTGCACCTGGACCTGCAACGGCGCCAGGGGTGCGCGCAATCGCGCCACGGCGCTGGCGACGATATCGCCGGCTGCCACCCAGTCGCGAGCCAGCTTGAGGGCGCCGTGGCCCAGGCGCGTCATGTCCAGCAGGTTCTGAATGTAGCGGTCCAGGCGCTCGGCTTCGTCACGGGTGACTTCGAGCAAGGCCTGGCGATCGTCCGGCGCCAGCGCCGTGCCCAGGGCCAGCAGGCTGTCGATACTGCCGCGCATGGCCGTCAGCGGTGTGCGCAAGTCATGGGACACCGAGGCCAGCAAGGCACTGCGCAACTGTTCGGTTTCACCGTGCAGGCGGGCCGCCTCCAGATCCTGGGCCAGGTTGGCCCGCGCCAGGGCCTGGGCCACCGGCTGCACCAGGGCCTCGAGCAAGCGTCGACCATGGCCGTCGAGCCGCCCAGGCTGTCGTTCGCTCACCGCCAGCAGCGCCAGCACCTGCCCTTCCAGGGTCAGCGGCAACCACCACCAGCGCCCGGCGGGCAACGTCGCCGTGCCCAGCCCAGCAGGCTGGGCATGGTTGCCGGCCCACTGCGCGGCGGCCAGTTCGGTGGTCGAGAACTGCGCTGTGCTGCTGTGGGCCACCTTCCAGCCCTGCTCGCCGCGCTCGAGCAGACAGATGTCCAGCCCAGGCCAACCGTGCAAGTGCTGCGCGGCCGCGCTGAACACCGCCTGGCGGTCGGTCGCCGCCGCCAGCAGCCGGGACAGTTCCAGCAGTTGCGCGGTGTGTGCCTGGGTTTCGCGCAGGGCACTGAGCTGCTGACGCTGGCGGGCCGCCAGATTGCCCGTGAGCGCCGCCATCAACAGAAAGAACAGCAGGGTCAAGACGTCTTCCTGACGCTGGATGCTCAGGGAGAAGTTGGGCGGAATGAACAGAAAGTCGTACGCCAGGAACGACAGCGCCGCGCAGCTCAGCGCCGGCCCCGGGCTGCTGCGTACCGCCACCAGCAGCACTGCGGCGAGAAATACCAGAGAGATATTGGGCAGGTCCAACACCTGCGCCACCGCCCAGGCCAGTCCGCTGGCCAGCAGCGTGGCGGTCAGCGCCAGGGCATATTCGCGCCAGCGTCCAACAGGCCGTGCACGCCGTGGTTGCGGCGCATGTTCTTGAGTGCGCGCCAGTACGTTGATCTCGATGCCGCTGGGCTGGCGCAGCAAGCGCTCGGCCAGGCCCGCGCCGAAGCGGCGTCGACGTGACTGGCCGACCAGCACCAGATTGGCGCGGCGGTCGGCGGCATGCTGCAGCAAGGTCCTGGCCACTTCCGCATCGCGCAGCTCCACCACCTCGCCGCCCAGGCGCTCGGCCATCTGCTGGGCCAGCTGCAGGCGCTGGCGCGCCGCTTCGTCGAGCAGCGCGCCGTTGTCCACATGGACCACCGACCAGGGCAGATGGCGGCGACGCGCGACGCGGCTGGCGTGGCGCACCAGGCGCTCGGCCTGCTCGTCGCCGGCAATGCCCACCAGCAGCCGTCCCCGGACGCTGGGAGCCTGCTGGCCGAGGCTGCGATAACCTTCGTGCAGATCGTCGTCGACCTGGGCCGCCGCTGTTTGCATGGCCAGCTCGCGCAGGGCGCTGAGATTGGTCTGGGTGAAGAACGCGTCGATGGCCGCCCGCGCCTGCTCGGGCACGTATACCTTGCCCTCGCGCAGGCGTTCGAGCAGCTCGCGCGGCGGCAGGTCGATCAGCAGCAGATCGTCGGCTTCCTGCACCACCCAATCGGGCAGGGTTTCTCGCACCTGCACGCCGGTGATGGTCTGGACCTGGTCGTTCAGGCTTTCCAGGTGTTGCACGTTGACCGTGGTGTAGACGTCGATACCGGCGGCGAGCAGCTCCTGCACGTCCTGCCAGCGCTTGGCGTGGCGGCTGCCGGGGGCATTGCTGTGCGCCAGTTCGTCGACCAGCACCAGGGCCGGGCGGGCAGCGAGCACCGCGTCCAGGTCCATTTCCTCCAGCATCACGTCGCGGTACTGGCAACGCAGCAGCGCCTGCTGAGGCAGGCCGACCAGCAGCGCTTCGGTTTCTGCACGACCGTGGGTCTGTACCACCGCGGCCAGTACGGTGATGCCCTGACGCTGACGGGCATGGGCGGCCTGCAGCATGGCGTAGGTCTTGCCGACGCCGGGGGCGGCCCCCAGGAACACTTTCAAACGCCCACGCCCAGCGCTGGGCAAGGCGGCCAGCAAGGCATCGGCGCGGCCGGAATCACTCATGGCGCAGGCTCGTCATCATCGGGACTGCGACGGTAGCCGATCCAGCGCCTGGTTCAAAGCCAGTACGTTGACCACGGCCGGCCCGATGAGGGGAGATTCGGTATGTGCCTGCACCAACGCGCGCAGGGTCGACTCGGCCAGGCCGCGCTCGCGCGCCACCCGTGGCACCTGGTAGTTCACCGCCGCCGGTGGCAGATGAGGGTCCAGGCCGCTGGCCGAGGTGGTCAAAAGCGCCAGCGGAACCGGACCTTGCTGCGCATCGAACTGTTCATCGGCCTGCGCCAGCACACGGCTTCGCAGTGCAGGATTGCTCGGCGCCAGGTTGCTCGCACCGCTGGCCAGTGTGGCGTAGTCCGCCGCCGAAGGCCGTGAATGAAACCAACGCTCATCGGTAAAGGCCTGGGCGAGCAAAGCGGAACCGCGCACCTCGCCCTGCGCATCGCGCACCAGGCTACCGTTGGCCTGAGCGGAAAACACCCACTGGCCCACGGCCCATACCAACAGCGGATAGGCCGCGCCAGTGAGCAGGGTCATCGACAGAATCAGGCTCAAGGCCGGACGCAACAAACTGTTCATCTTTCAAGCTCCAGGGTCAGACCAGATGCAATGCAGTGAGGACGAGGTCAATGGCCTTGATGCCGATGAAGGGCACTACCAGGCCACCCAGGCCATAGATCAGCACGTTGCGCCGCAACAACTGCGCAGCACTGTTGGCCTGCACCCGCACACCGCGCAGGGCCAGGGGAATCAACACGATGATGATCAGGGCGTTGAAGACGATGGCCGAAAGGATCGCGCTTTGCGGGCTGGCCAGGTTCATCACGTTGAGCACGCCCAGGGACGGATACACCGCGGCAAAGAGTGCCGGCAGGATGGCGAAATACTTGGCGACGTCGTTGGCGATGGAAAAGGTGGTCAGCGCGCCGCGGGTGACCAGCAGTTCCTTGCCGATGCGCACGATGTCCAGCAACTTGGTCGGGTCGCTGTCCAGGTCGACCATGTTGGCCGCCTCGCGTGCAGCCTGGGTACCGTCATTCATTGCCACGCCGACGTCGGCCTGGGCCAGCGCCGGTGCGTCGTTGGCGCCATCGCCACACATCGCCACCAGCCGCCCATCGGCCTGTTCCTGGCGAATGCGCGCCAGCTTCTTCTGCGGCGTGGCCTCGGCCAGCACATCGTCGACGCCGGCTTCGGCGGCGATGGCCGCCGCGGTGAGCGGGTTGTCGCCGGTCACCATGACGGTGCGGATGCCCAGCTTGCGCAATTGCTCGAAGCGCTCGCGAATGCCCGGCTTGACCACATCCTTCAAGTGGATCGCCCCCAGCAATTGCTTGTCTCGGCACACCAGCAGCGGCGTGCCGCCACTTTGCGCGATGCGCTCGATATGGTCGGCCAGTGCGGCCGGAAGCTGCGCCCTGGACTGGCCGATGTAGGCCAGCAGCGAGTCGACTGCGCCCTTGCGGTAGCACTGCTGGTCGAGGTCGACGCCGGACAGGCGCGTCTGCGCGCTGAACGGCACCGACTGCCAGCGCTCGGCGGGCGGCTCGTCGACGCTGAACGACGGACGGATGAACTCGACCACCGACCGCCCTTCCGCCGTCTCGTCGCCCAGCGACGCCAACAGCGCGCCTTCGGCCATTTGCGCATCGCCGACGCCGGGGGCGGCATACAAAGCGCTGCACCGGCGGTTGCCGAAGGTGATGGTGCCGGTCTTGTCGAGCAGCAGCACATGGACGTCGCCGGCCGCTTCCACCGCGCGCCCGGACTTGGCCACGACGTTGAGCCTCACTAGGCGGTCCATGCCGGCGATGCCGATGGCCGACAGCAGGCCGGCGATGGTGGTCGGAATCAGCGTCACCAGCAGCGCCAGGAGGAACACCAGGGGCAAGCTGTGCCCGGAGAAGCGGGCGAAGGGCTGCAGGGTCACCACCACCAGCAGGAAGACCATGGTCAGGCCGATGAGCAGGATATCCAGCGCCACTTCGTTGGGGGTCTTCTGGCGCTTCGCACCTTCCACCAGCGCAATCATCCGGTCCAGGGTCGATTCGCCGGGGTCGGTGCTGATCTCGATCAGCAGCCAGTCGGACACCACCAGGGTGTTGCCGGTGACCGCCGAGCGATCGCCGCCCGACTCGCGGATCACCGGCGCCGATTCGCCCGTGATGGCGGCCTCGTTGACCGCAGCGATGCCCTCGCGCACCTCGCCGTCGCCGGGAATCATCTGCCCGGCTTCGACGCGCACCACATCGCCCTTGCGCAGCACAGTGGCGGCGACGTTTTCGAAACTGCCGTCGGCGCACTGTCGGCGTGCCTGCAAGCCCTGGCTGCCCGCTTTCAGGCTGTCGGCGCGCGCCCTGCCGCGGCCCTCGGCCAAGGCTTCGGCAAAATTGGCAAACAGCAGGGTAAACCACAGCCACACGGCGATCTGTACGGCGACCGCGGCCGGCACCGCTGGGTCAGGCAGCAGGCACAGGCCGGTGGTCAATACAGCGCACAACTCCACCACCAACAGCACGGGGCTGCGCAGCAGTCGCCGCGGGTCGAGCTTGACGAAGGCCTGCAGCAGCGCCGGTCGCCACAAGGCACTCAGGGTGGCCCCGGCGGGCGGTGATGGTTGCTTGGCAGCGGCAACGGTCGATCGGTTCATTGTCCAGGCCTCAGAAATGCAGGTTCAAGTGCTCGGCGATCGGCCCCAAGGCCAGCACCGGCAGGAAAGTCAGGCCGCCCACTATCAGCAGGGTCACGGTCAGCAGGGTGATGAACAGCAGGCCATGGGTGGCGAAGCTGTCGGCGCTGGGCGCACTGGCGTTCTTGCTGGCCAGCGCCCCGGCCAGGGCAAGTACCGGCAGGATGTAGCCGAAGCGCCCGATCAGCATGCCCAGGCCCAGCATCAGGTTGTGAAAGGCGGTGTTGGCGGACAGGCCGGCGAAGGCCGAACCGTTGTTGGCGCTGGCCGAGGTGTAGGCATACAGCAACTGCGTGAAGCCATGGGGCCCCGGATTGCTCACGGCGCTCGCCGGCCCCGGCAGGCTGACGGCGATGGCGCTGAGCACCAGCACGCCGACCGGCATCACCAGCAGGCTCGCCACCAGCCAGCGGACCTCGCGTGCCTGCAGCTTCTTGCCCAGGTACTCGGGGGTTCGACCGATCATCAGTCCGGCCAGGAACACGGTCAGCAGCACGTTGAGCAGCATGCCGTAGAGACCGGCGCCAACCCCGCCGAAAATCACCTCGCCGAGCATCATGTTGACCAGAGCGACCATCCCGGAGAGCGGATTGAGGCTGTCGTGCATGGCATTGACCGAACCGTTCGAGGCGGCCGTGGTGGTCACCGACCAGAGCACACTGGCGGTGATGCCGAAGCGGCTTTCCTTACCTTCCAGCGGAGCGGCCTGCTCGACCATGGCGCTGGCCAGCAGCGGGTTGGGTTGCTGCTCGGCATACAGCGACAAGCCGATGCCCAGCAGCAACAGGGTCAGCATGCAGGCCAGAATCGCCCGGCTCTGGCGCAGGTCCTTGACGTAATGGCCGAAGGTGAAGACCAGGGCGGCCGGGATAGTCAGAATGGCTGCCAATTCGAACAGATTGCTCCACGCCGTGGGATTCTCGAACGGATGCGCCGAGTTGACCCCGAAGAATCCGCCGCCGTTGGTGCCCAACTGCTTGATGGCGATCTGGCTTGCAGCCGGGCCGAGCGGGATGGTCTGCGCGTTGCCTTGCAGGGTCAGCGCGTCCACGTACGGGGCGAACGTCTGCGGCACGCCCTGCCATAGGAGGAAAACGGCCAGCAGCAACGCCAGCGGCAGCAGGCCATACAAAGTAGCGCGGGTCACATCGACCCAGAAGTTGCCAAGGGTACTGGCCGAGCGCCGGCTGATGCCGCGACACAGCGCTACCAGCACGGCCAGGCCGGTTGCGGCGCTGAGGAAATTCTGCACACCCAGCCCGGCCATCTGGCTGAGGTAGCTGAGCGAGGTTTCGCCGCTGTAGGCCTGCCAGTTGGTGTTGGCCATGAAGCTGACGGCGGTGTTGAACGCCAGGGTCCACTCCTGGCCAGGCAGGTGCTGGGGATTGAGCGGCAGGTAGCCTTGCAGCATGAGCAGGGCGAACAACACGCCGAACCCGGCCAGATTGAAGGCGAGCAGAGCCAGGGCGTAGCGCTGCCAACTCTGCTGCTGTTGCGGGTCGATACCGGCGAACCGGTAGCAAAGCCTTTCCACTGGCTGCAGCGGTACGCTGAGCCAGGTGCGCTGGCCTTCCATGACTTTGTAGTAGAAACGTCCGAGCCAGGGCGCGGGCAGCAACACCAGGGCGAGGAAGGCCGTTATCAGTGCGAAATCGTGACTGTGCATGACCGACTAGCCTCCACTGGCGCGCAAGAGGGCGACGAGCAGGTACACGAACAAGCCGATGGCCAGCAGCAGGAACAGGCCGTCCAGAACAGACATGAGCAATATCTCCAGGCACGGCGGGCGCCGCTTGTCGACATTCTCCAAGGCTTGGGCGTAAAGGCGCGAGATCGATACCCCGGCGTCGCCGTAAAGAACGCGTAAAGATCGGTGGGTCACATCCTGCCCAGCGCGGCGCATGGGAACGCCGGGGCCGAACGGCTATCATGGCGGCCTTCCCTGCCCCCTGGAGCCTTCATGCGCCTGTTCCACACCTCCGACTGGCACCTCGGCCAAAGCCTGCACGGTCAGGAGCGCGACTTCGAACACGCAAGCTTTCTGCGCTGGTTGTTGCGCCAGCTCGCCGAGCGCCAGCCCGACGTGCTGCTGGTGGCAGGCGATATCTTCGACACGGTCAATCCGCCCGTGCGCGCGCAGGAGCGCCTTTACAACTTCATCGTCAGCGCCCACGAGCAGCAGCCGCAGCTGACCATCGTGATGATCGCCGGCAACCATGACTCGGGTTCGCGCATCGAACTGCCCGGGCCGTTGATGCGCCGCCTGCGTACCCACGCGCTGGGCCGGGTGATGTGGCTCGAGGATGGCCGCCTCGACAGCGAGCGGCTGTTGCTGCCGCTGCCCGATGCCAGGGGCGAGGTACAGGCGTGGTGCCTGGCCCTGCCCTTCCTGCGCCCTGCGGAAGTGACCGGCGCAGCCCTGGGCGAGGATTACCTGCAAGGCATCGCCCGCGTGCACGAGATGCTGATTGCCGCCGCCAATGCCCGGCGCTCGCCGGGGCAGGCGCTGATTGCCATCAGCCATGCGCACATGGCCGGCGGTTCGGTGTCGATGGAGTCCGAGCGCAGCCTGGTGATCGGCAGCGCCGAGGCCCTGCCGGCCAGCCTGTTCGATGCCAGTATCAGCTACGTTGCCTTGGGCCATCTGCACAAGCCGCAGAAGGTCAACGGCGAATCGCGCATTCGCTACAGCGGTTCACCCATCCCGCTGTCATTTTCCGAAATCGAATACCCGCATCAGATCCTCGAGATCGAATGCGCTGGCGAGCAACTGGTGAGTGTGGAACCGATCCTCATCCCACGCGCCGTCGACCTGCTGCGCATCGGCCCGGCGCCCTTGCCGCAGGTGCGCGAACAGTTACAGCAACTGCCGGACGTGGACCTGTTGGCCGACCTCCTGGGCTATCCCTGGCTGGAAGTGCGAGTGGTACTCGACGAGCCACAACCGGACCTGCGCCAGCACATCGAAACCGCCCTGCAAGGCAAGGCCGTGCGTCTGGTGCGGATCGCCGCCGAGTACGCCGGGCGCGCCAACGCTGACAACGAAGACGTCGGCGTCTTGATCGAACTGGATCAGCTCAGCCCCCACGAACTGTTCAGCCGCGCCTGGCTGGACAGTTATGGCAGCGAGGTGGACGAACATACCCTGGATGACTTTGCTCGGTTGTTGCAGGAAGTGCAGTTGGAGGACGAAACCCCATGAAGATCCTGGCCATTCGCCTGAAGAACCTGGCCTCGCTGGCCGGCCCGTTCGAATTGGATTTCACTGCCGAACCACTGGCCAGTGCTGGTCTGTTCGCCATTACTGGCCCCACCGGCGCGGGCAAGAGCACGTTGCTCGATGCCCTGTGCCTGGCCTTGTTCGGCGCCGTGCCGCGCCTGGGCAACGCGTCGCAGAGCGCCAAGGTGCCGGACGCCGATGGCGAGATCGGCAGTTACGACCCGCGCACCTTGCTGCGTCGTGGTACCGGGGCAGGCTACGCGGAAGTGGATTTCCTCGGCGTCGACGGTCGTCGCTATCGCGCGCGCTGGGAAGCCAACCGCGCACGGGACAAACCCGGCGGCAAGTTGCAGAACAGCCGGCAGTCGCTGCGCGACCTGGACAACGACCAGCTACTGGCCAGCCAGAAAGGTGAATACAAGCAACTGCTCGAGGCTCGCCTGGGGCTCAACTTCGAACAGTTCACCCGTGCGGTGATGTTGGCGCAGAGCGAGTTCAGTGCCTTTCTCAAGGCCGATGACAACGAGCGCAGCGAGCTGCTGGAAAAGCTTACCGACACGGCGCTGTACACCCGCCTGGGCAAGCGCGCCTTCGAAAAGAGCCGCGACGCCCGCGAGCAGCTCAAGCACTGGCAAGACCAGGCCACCGGTATCGCGCCACTGGCGGTCGAGGCCCGTACGGCCCTGGACCTGGAGTTCCAGAGCGCCAGCGAGCAACTGCGCCAGCAGCAAGCGCGCCTCAAGGAGGTGGAACGGCAGCAGCAGTGGCACCGCGAAGACCAGCGCCTGACCGACGACTGCCAGGCGGCCCGGCAGCAGGTGGAAGACGCGTCCCAGGCGTGGGAAGCAGGCGCCGAGCAGCGTTTGCAACTGCACATGCTCGAACAACTGGCACCGCAACGCTACCTGTTCGGCCGCGAGCAGGAAGTGCGCACCCAACTCCAGCCCCTGGCCGAACGCATCGAGCTGTCGCGTTCGCGGCAGCAACAGCAAGCGCTGCAGCGCCAGCAACTGGACGAGCAACGCGAACAGGCCGAGCGCACGCTGCAACAGGCGTTGGCGCAACAGGCCGAAGCGCAGCCCCGGTTGCAGCAGGCCTTCGACGAGCAGTCGAACCGGAGCCGATTGCAGGCCGAGCTCGAACCCCTGAATCCGGCGCTGGCCGAAGCCGAGCGGCAGCTTTCGTCCTTGGCGCAGGCGTTGCTGGGCATGGAGCAGCAACAGGCCGAGACTGGCAAACGCCTGCAGCAGGTCGCCGACTCGCTCGAACGCAGCGCCGAGCTGGCACCGCTGGCCACCACCTGGAACGCCTACCTGCCACGCCTGCAGCACGTGGTGACGCTGAGCAGTCGCCTGCGCCAGGGTCAGACCGAGCTGCCAGACTTGCAGGCGCAGGCACACGCCACACAGACGAGCCTGGAAGCGCATCAAACGGACCTTGCCCGCGTCTTTCAGCATGCCCCGTGCGGCGTCGAGGTGCTGCCTGAGCGCTTGCAGCAACTGACCCAACGTCTGCAACAGCAACGCCTGGCGCTGCGCGGTGTACAGGAACTGGAACGGCTGTGGCAGCGGCGCAACGCTGTCCAGGAACGTCTTGAACAAGGACGCCAGCAGCAGGCCACCTTGCTGGCCCGGCGCGAGCAACTGACCGCGCAGGGGCTTGAGGTCCGCGCGGCCCACGAACAGGCCGAGCAAGCCCTGACGTTGACCCTGCAACTGCTCGAACGCCAGCGCCTGGCGCGCAGCGAAAGCGTCGAACAGTTGCGCGAACGGTTGCAGCCCGAACAGCCCTGCCCGGTCTGCGGCAGTGTCGAACACCCCTATCACGCTCCCGAGGCGCTGTTGCAGGCGCTATCGGCCCACGATGACGATGAAGAGCAACGCGCGCGCGCTGCGCTGAAGCCGCTGTCCGAACGCCTGATCGAGCTGCGTACCGAAGTCGGCGCGCTGATCGAGCAGCACAAGCAGCTCAAGGCGCAGGAGCAACAATTGCTCGACCAGCCGGATGGCGCCGAATTGGCCCGGCATCCGCTCTACCCTGCCCTTGCCGACGCCGAGCAGGCGGATGACTGGCTGCGCGACACCGTGGCCAGCCACACGCGCCTGATCGATGAGGATGAACGGCAGCAGAACAGCCTGCTGGCCTTGCAACAGCAGGCAACCACCTTGCAGCGCGCCGTGACGCAAGCCGGGGAAACCAGCCAGCAGGCGCGGCAGACGCTGCAGGCGCATCAGGCCCACGTTGACGCCGACCAGCAACGGCTCGACGAAGAGCTGCAGGCGTTGGCCAGCCAGTTGCCCGCCGCTCGCCTGCAGGCCCTTCGCGAGCAACCGGCACAGACGTTCATGGCGCTGGAGCAGAGCATCGGCGAGCGTCTGGCACAGATCGAGCAACGGGACGAGGAACAGGCCGAGTTCGACACCCGCGCGCGCCGCATCGAGCAGGCCCGCAGCGAGCATGCGCGGCACCGAACCGACTGCGAGCAGCAACGCCAGCGGGTCGCGGCACTGTCCACGCACCTGCAGACCTGCGAAGCACGGCTGCGCGAATTGCTGGGCGAGCATGCCCAGGCTTCTGCCTGGCAGACGGCCTTGCACGATCAGGTCGAGACGGCGCGCGAGCAGGAACGGCAAGTCGACCGCCAGCAACAGGATCTACGAACCCAGACAGTGCAGACCGCCAGCGCCCTGGAGGCCGACACTCAGCAGCAGGCCCAACTGCAGCGAGCCCTGGCCGACGTGCAGCAAGCCCTGCACGCCTGGCGCGAGCAGCGTCCGCACCTGGACGACGATGGGTTGCGGGCACTGCTCGCCATCGATGAACCCCAGGTCGATGCGCTGCGCAGCCGCCTGCAAACCACGGAAAAGGCCTTGGAACAGGCGCGCATCCGCTTGCACGAACGCGAACAGCGCCAGCAGGCCCATCGCGCAGAGCTCGACGCGATCGCCAGCGCCGAAGCACTGGACGCACAACACGCCGCCCTGCTGCTGGACGCCGAACGGCAGGAACATCACTGCGCCGAACTGCGCGCCCGGCAGACCGAAGACCAGCGCCGGCACGGTGCCAACCAGGCCCTGCAGACGCAGATTGCCGAGGCCGATGCGCTCTACCAGCGCTGCGCGCGACTGGCGGCGCTGATCGGCTCGGCCGAGGGCGATCGCTTCCGCAAGATTGCTCAGGCCTACAACCTCGATTTGCTGGTGCACCACGCCAACGTGCAACTGCGCCAACTGGTGCGGCGCTACCGGCTCAAGCGCGGCGGCAGCATGCTCGGGTTGCTGGTGCTGGACACGGAAATGGGCGACGAACTGCGCTCGGTGCATTCGTTGTCGGGCGGGGAAACGTTTCTGGTTTCACTGGCATTGGCTTTGGGCCTGGCGTCGATGGCCTCGAGCACACTGCGCATCGAGTCGCTGTTCATCGACGAAGGCTTCGGCAGCCTGGACCCCGAGTCGCTGCAGCTGGCCATGGACGCCCTCGACGGCCTGCAGGCGCAGGGACGCAAGGTAGCAGTGATTTCCCACGTGCAGGAGATGCACGAGCGCATTCCGGTGCAGATTCAGGTGCGGCGCCTGGGCAACGGCTTGAGCAGCGTGCAGGTGACAGGCTGAGTCGGCGTTCCCCCGGTTGCGCCTACTGCCGCGCAGCCGGGGGTCAACGGCCGACCATCATCGGGTCAGGAATTTCACGTCCGAGGGGGCATCCTGCGCGAAGCGCTGCACCGTCTCACCCAGCTTGCCGGTGCTCGCATCGCGCCTGAGCACGGTGATCTGGTTGCTTTTCTGGTTGGCGATCAACAGGAAGTGGCCGGTAGGGTCGAGGGTGAATTCACGCGGATGATCGCCGTCCACGTCACGACGCTGGATTTCCTCGAGCTGGCCATTGCCGGCTGCAACGCTGAACACCAGCATCTGATTCGCCGTGCCGCGGTTGCTCACATAGAGAAAGCGGCCATCGGCTGACAGGTGCAACGCGCCGCTGGCGCTTTGCTTGCCGGCCGTGCCCAGTTCGAGCAGTTGCTGGCGTACCAGGTTGCCGTCCCTGACGTCGAACATGGCCAGTTGACCGCTCATTTCCAGGGTCAGGTAGGCGTGCTTGCCATCGCGATTGAACAGCAGGTGACGCGGGCCACTGCCGTCCGGCAACTGGACCGAGGCCGGTTGCGCCGGCACCAGTGGGCGCTCGGCAGACTCGGGCTGGTAGCGGTACACGTACACCCGGTCGGCGCCCAGGTCGCTGGCATAGACGTAGTTGCCGGAGGGCAGCGATACCACCGAATGCACATGCGGCCCGGCTTGACGCTCGGGATTCACCTGGCTGGCAACGTGCTTGAGCTGTTGCACCACCTCGCTGAGCGTGCCGTTCTCGGCCACCTTGAACACGCTCAGGCTGCCACCTGGGTTGGCGTTCACGGCATAGTTGGAAACGAACAGGTAGCGCCCGTCCTGGCTCAGGCTGGAATGGGTCGGTTCATCGCCCCGGGTGGCCACCTGGCCGACCTGGCTGAGTTCGTGGGTGTTGCCGTCCACTGTGAAACTGCTGACCTTGCCGACCACCTCTTTCTGCCCGGGGCCGTTTTCGTTGACCACGAACAGGCGCCGCTGGTCCTGGGACAAGGTCAGCCAGGACGGGTTGGAACTCTTGAATGTCTGCCGTGGCTGCGCCTCGATCTGGCCGGTAGCGCTGTCGAAGGCATAGCGGTAGATGCCTTCGCTGGCGCCCTGGGTATAGGTGCCCACCAGCAGGTCGTATTTTTCGGCTGCGCCGGCGTGCAGTGAGGTCAGGACCAAACCGTTGACAAGCATAGATAGCAGAACTCGCTTCATGAAGGTCTCTCCGAGCCTGTTGTGAGTGGCCGATTTTTCGTGGCACCGAGTGTTGTAGCGGCAGCAGGAGCGAACGTGGATCGGACTCTAGAGACCGCCGCGTTCAAGCCTGGGTTTCATCTTCTTCGTCGCGGGCCGAAAACGCGCTGAGGCACGTCAGTTGGTGAGACACGCCGGCCTGGCTGATGACGAAGCTGTTCGGTTCGGCGCCGGGCTGGGCGGCGTGCTGTTCTTGCAGGGTGAACTGCCAGCGCTTGAGTTCGCGGCCGTCCATGCACTGGATGTGCAGGGTGTGCTCCTCGTCGAAGGAAAAATCGAAGGCGTGCAGGGTGTCGATCAGCAGCATGTCGCAGGTTTGCAGCGCGATAGGCAGGCTCATGGTCGGATCTCCGGGGGTGATATCCGACCATGATAACCGCGATGCGCGCCTCTGGCCTGCTCGCCAGTACGCGCTACAGGATGCCCACGCTGCCCGGTGCGAAAGCGGCCTCGGCCTGGCCGACGCTGTTCACCAAAGGCGCGCCGAAGGCGGGCAGGCTGATTTCGAACTGGTCACCCAGCTGGGTGACGACGCCGTCGGCGAACGACAGCGTGGCGGTGCCGAAGAAATGCACATGCACGTCGCCAGGATTGAGAAACTGCGCGTACTTGAAATGGTGGTACTCGAGGTTGTCGAAGCTGTGGCACATGTTCGCTTCGCCACTGAGGAATTCCTTCTCCCAGATCACCTCGCCAGCCCGGCGGATACGGCTGGTGCCGGCAAGGTGCTCGGGCAGCTCACCCACGCGCAGCTCGGGCCCGTAGCTGCAGCTGCGCAGCTTGGAATGGGCGAGGTAAAGGTAGTTCTTGCGCTCCATCACGTGGTCGGAGAACTCATTGCCCAGGGCGAACCCCACGCGATACGGCCGTCGGTCCGGGCCGATCACGTACAGCCCACCCAGCTCGGGCTCTTCGCCGGCGTCCTCGGCAAACGGCGGCACCGGGAATGCCTGGCCGGGCCGCACGACAATGCTGCCATCGCCTTTGTAGAACCACTCCGGCTGCACGCCAGGCCGGCCTGCAGCAGGCTTGCCACCCTCCACGCCCCACTGGAACACTTTCATGCTGTCGGTAACGGCGGCGTCACCGCTTTGCTGGTGCATCTTGTCGCGGGTGGCGGCGCTGCCCAGGTGGGTCAGGCCGGTGCCGGTCACCAGCATATGGGCCGGGTCGGGGTGATCCAGAGGCGCGAGAACGCGACCCTGTTCGAGCAGCTGCGCGTAGTCATGCTGTTCACCCAGGCCACACCCGTCCACCGCCTGGGCCAGGCCGTAGCCTGCGGCAATGGCGTTCATGGCCAGCTCGCGGACACTGTGGGCGCCGCGCACTTCGTGCACGCGGTCGCCATCGACCAACCCCACCCGACGTTGCCCGTCTTTCAATTCGAATTGCACCAGATGCATGATCGCTTCCTCTTGCTGAATTCAGGTACGGGCGCTGGCGGCGAACGCATCGGCCGGCAGCACGTGGCGGCGCTCCAGGAGCTGGTAGACCACTGCGGTCAGCAGTAGCCCGAACACCATCACGCCGCTGAGAAAATACAGGCCGCTGGCCAGGTTGCCGGTGTACTCCTTGAGTGCGCCGATCACGAACGGCCCGATGTAGCCGCCCAGGTTGCCCACCGAGTTGATCAGGGCAATGCCCGCCGCCGCACTGGCACCGGCGAAGAAGCGGCCTGGCAGGGTCCAGAACACCGCCGTGCAGGAGAACAGGCTGAACGCTACCAGGCACAAAGCCGCCAGCTGCGCCGCCGGCACACTCAGCCAGGCGCTGAGGAACAGGCCGACTGCGCCCAGCACGTACAGCACGGCCAGGTGACCGTAGCGGTCGTTGAGGCGATCGGAACTGCGCGGGATGAGCAACAGACCGACGATGCCGAATACATAAGGCACCGACGACACGAAACCGGTGGTCAGGTCACTGCCGCCGAACTGTTTGATCAGGGTCGGCAACCACAGGCCCAGGCCATAGATGCTCAAGGTGACCGGCAGGTAGAACAGCGCCAGCAGCAACACGCGAAAATCCTTGAGCGCGTGCAGCGGGTTGCCATGCCGGGTCTGCCCATAGGCCTGCAGGTCCTTCTCGAGTTCGCTGGCCAGCCAGTTCTTTTCCTCCTGGTTCATCCATTTGACCTGCTGCGGGCCGTCGGGCAGCCAGCGCAGCACCGGCCAGGTGAGGAGGATGGCCGGGGTGCCGATGACGATGAACAGCCATTGCCAGCCATGCAGGCCCAGTACGCCGTCCATGCCCAGCAGCGCACCGGACACTGGCCCGGTGATCATCATGGCGATGGGCTGGGACAGGATGAACAGGCCGAGGATCTTGCCGCGATGACGGACCGGAAACCACTGCGTGATGTAGTACAGCACGCCGGGGAAGAAGCCCGCTTCGGCAGCGCCCAGCAGAAAGCGCATGACATAGAAGCTGTGCGGCCCCTGCACGAAGGCCATGCCGATGGTGATGGCGCCCCAGGTGATCATGATGCGCGCGAACCAGCGGCGTGCGCCGAAGCGTTCGAGCATCAGGTTGCTGGGAATCTCCAGGAGGAAGTAGCCGATGAAGAACAAGCCGGCACCCAGGCCGTAGGCCGCATCGCCGATGCCCACGTCTGCGCCCATGTGCAGCTTGGCGAAGCCCACTGCGGAGCGATCCACGTAGGCGATCAGGTACAGCAGAATCAGGAACGGAATCAATTTGAAGGTGATGCGGCGTATAAGCCCCAATTCCTGGCTCATGGGATCGATCTCCACTTTCTTGTTCTTATGGTCGTTGACGTGCGACGGCTGTACGGACACTCGCCGGTGTCTCGCTGAAACCTGCAGCCCTCATTGAAATCGACTTTATAGTATTACTATTTACTCCACAAGCTCTTCCAATCGTCGTTTCAATGGCCTATTTTTAGGGCATACACAAAAACAAGTCTTACAATAAGAGAGCCACCATGCCTGATAACAAAACGCCCCTGCGCTCGGCCCAATGGTTCGGTACGGCAGACAAGAACGGCTTCATGTACCGCAGCTGGATGAAGAACCAAGGCATTGCCGACCACCAGTTCAACGGCAAGCCGATCATCGGCATCTGCAACACCTGGTCCGAGCTGACGCCGTGCAACGCCCACTTCCGTACCATCGCCGAACACGTCAAGCGGGGCGTGATCGAAGCCGGTGGTTTTCCGGTGGAATTCCCGGTGTTCTCCAATGGCGAGTCCAACCTGCGGCCCACGGCGATGCTGACCCGCAACCTGGCGAGCATGGACGTAGAGGAAGCCATTCGCGGCAACCCGATCGACGGCGTGGTGCTGCTCACCGGCTGCGACAAGACCACCCCTGCCCTGCTGATGGGCGCGGCGAGCTGCGACGTACCGGCCATCGTGGTCACGGGCGGGCCGATGCTCAACGGCAAGCACAAGGGCAAGGACATCGGTGCTGGCACCATCGTCTGGCAGATGCATGAGTCGTACAAGGCCGGCCAGATCAGCCTGGACGAATTTCTCTCCGCCGAAGCCGGCATGTCGCGCTCGGCCGGTACCTGCAATACCATGGGCACGGCCTCCACCATGGCCTGCATGGCCGAGGCACTGGGCACCTCGCTGCCGCACAATGCGGCCATTCCGGCGGTGGATTCGCGCCGCTACGTGCTGGCGCACATGTCCGGCATGCGGGCGGTGGCGATGGTCCGCGAAGACTTGCGTCTGTCCAAGATCCTGACTAAAGAGGCGTTCGAGAACGCCATCCGGGTGAATGCGGCCATTGGCGGATCGACCAATGCGGTGATCCATCTCAAGGCGATTGCCGGGCGTATCGGCGTCGAGCTGGAGCTCGACGACTGGACCCGGATCGGCCGTGGCACGCCGACCCTGGTGGACCTGCAGCCCTCCGGACGCTTCCTGATGGAAGAGTTCTACTATGCCGGCGGCCTGCCAGCCGTGCTGCGACGCCTGGGTGAAAACGGCCTGATTCCTCATCCAGACGCCTTGACGGTCAACGGTCAGTCACTGTGGCAGAACGTGCAGCATTCGCCGATCTATGGCGAGGACGAGGTGATCCGCGCTATCGACAACCCATTGGTGGCCGACGGCGGAATCTGCGTGCTACGCGGTAACCTGGCGCCGCTGGGGGCAGTGCTCAAGCCTTCGGCCGCGACCCCGGCGCTGATGACCCATCGCGGCCGCGCAGTGGTGTTCGAAAACTTCGACATGTACAAGGCTCGCATCAACGATCCGGACCTGGACGTGGACGCCAGCTCCATCCTGGTCATGAAGAACTGTGGACCCAAGGGTTATCCAGGCATGGCCGAGGTCGGCAACATGGGCCTGCCGGCCAAGCTGCTGGCACAGGGAGTGACCGATATGGTGCGCATTTCGGATGCGCGCATGAGCGGCACGGCCTACGGCACGGTGGTGCTGCACGTGGCGCCGGAAGCGGCCGCCGGGGGCCCACTGGCAGTGGTTCGCGAGGGTGATTTCATCGAGCTGGACTGCGCCAGCGGGCGGTTGCACCTGGACATCTCCGACAGCGAGCTGCAGGCCCGCCTGGCCGACTGGCAGGCACCGGCGCAATCGTTGCTGGTGGGCGGCTATCGGCAACTGTACATCGACCACGTGATGCAGGCAGACCAGGGCTGTGATTTCGATTTCCTGGTCGGCTGCAGGGGGTCCGAGGTGCCGCGGCATTCGCATTGACCCCCCCGCCCCGCCGGCCTGTAGGAGCGGCCAGTGGCCGCGAAAAGAGCACCGCGGTGTGACAGGTATACCGTGGTGAATTTTTCGCGGCCGATGACCGCTCCTACGGAATAGGCGGTGATTGGGCATAAAAAAACCCGACTCAAGGTCGGGTTTTTGCATCGCAGTCAAGCAGGCTGGAAGCTTACTTGGCGCGACCTTTGTACGAACCGCCTTCACGGGTGTCGATCTCGATCATGTCGCCGATCTCGATGAAGTCCGCAACGCTCAGCTCGGTACCGTTCTTCAGTTTGGCAGGCTTCATCACCTTGCCCGAAGTGTCGCCGCGAGCGGAACCTTCGGTGTAGTCGACCTGGCGCACGATGGTGGTCGGCAGCTCGACGCTGACCAGACGCTCTTCGAAGAACACGGCTTCGCAGACGTCGGTCATGCCTTCTTCGACGAACGGCAGAACGGCCTCGATGTCTTCGGCGTTCAGTTCGTACATGGTGTAGTCGGTGGTATCCATGAACGTGTAGCTGTCACCGCTGATGAACGACAGGGTCGCTTCCTTGCGGTCCAGGATCACGTCGTCCAGCTTGTCGTCGGCACTGTAGACGGTTTCGGTCTTGTAGCCGGTCAGCAGGTTCTTCAGCTTGGTCTTCATGATCGCGCTGTTACGGCCCGACTTGGTGAATTCAGCTTTCTGAACCAACCAAGGGTCGTTGTCGATACGGATCACGGTACCGGGTTTCAGTTCTTTACCAGTTTTCATTACGAATATCCGAATTTGGATGGTGATTTACAAAAATCTAGGCCGCGTATCATAGCCAATTTCGGTAAAACTGCACCAGCGTCGTTGCAAGATCAGGCTGAGCGGCCTGTGTGGCGCACCATTGCCGCGCGTGCGCGACCAGTTCCGGCCAGTGCCGAATGGCCTCGCGCCATGCCGGGCCGATGTCGGCGCCCTCCACGCTCTGGTTCCAGGCCCGCCACAGCCCGCGCAACGCGGCGTAGGCTGCGGGCGAGAGGCCCTGGCCGTAGCGATCGAGAAACGCCTCGAGTTTTTCCCAGTGCGCGTATTCCTCCTGGACGTAGATATGCCAGACCATCGGTGCGGCCGCCCACTGGGCGCGAACGAACGAGTCCTCACCGCGCACGGCATTGAAGTCGCAGCACCACAGCAGCCGGTCGTACTCGCTCTGACGGACGAACGGCAGCACCTGCACCTTCAGGCTGCCCCGTTGTACCTGGCTGCCGACGTCCAGCGATGCCTCGCCCAACCATTGGCGCACGTCGGCCAGCACTCGGCCTTCGGGGACCAGCAGGTGGTTGCTGCGCGTGTCATCGGCCAGGGCATCCAGCCACGACCCCAGCCCGCTGTGCTCATAGGCGAACAACGACAACAGGCGGGCATCGGGCTGGGGCTCGACGCCCAGCCCGGCCAGAAACGTCTGCCGTGCTGCGGGATCGGCTTCGAAGGCCTTGCGGTGCTCGACCAGGCAGGCTTCGCGCAGCAAACCGCCGGTACCGGTGGTGAAGCCGGGAAAGAAGAAGAACTTGCGCAGCCCACCCGGCTGCGGCGACGGCAGGCCATGGCAGCCATCGACCCAGGTTTCGGCGCTGAGGTAATCAAGGTTCAACCACAACGGGGACCGGCTGCGCGCTGCCATGGCGTCGACGTATTCAGGAGGCAGCTTGCAGGCGAAGGCACCTACCACCACATCGGCAACCTCGGTGGCCTGCCATTCGCCGCGCCAATGGCGGACTTCCACGCCGTCGTGCCACTGCTGCGGCTGTTCGGCGCTGGCGGCAGGCCACAGACGGGCGAATGGCACCAAGTCGTCGACCCACAGGCGCACCTGCATACCGTGTTCGACCTGCAGTTGGCGGGCCAGGCGCCAGGTGATGCCGATGTCGCCGTAGTTGTCCACGACCGTGCAGAAAATGTCCCAGGTGGCCTTCATGGCTGACTCCAACGCAAACGTTTACACAAAGCCGGCTATTGTCCGCATAAACGTCCGCGCACAGAAGCACTAAAGGCGGTTCGTGCGACAATTGCCCGCTCGTTCCCACCGTCAGTCCAACCATGAACAAACCTGCCCTGTTGCAAGCCATCATCGAACGCCTGACCGTTGATCTGGACGTGGCTCAGCGTGCCGCGCAGACGGCCTATGAAACCGCCACCCATGAAGAGAACGTGGCCGAGAACAAGTACGACACGCTCGGGTTGGAGGCGTCCTACCTGGCCACCGGGCAAGCGCGGCGCATGGAAGAGATTCGCCACGGGTTGGCGAAATTTCGTGCACTGCAGTTGCGTGATCTTCAGGCAGGGATCGAACTGGGCGCACTGGTGGCGCTGGATTCGGAAAGCGGTGTGCGCCAGTGGTTTTTCCTGGGGCCTGATGCGGCGGGGTTGAAGCTGGATTTCGAAGGCTGCACGGTCATGGTCATCACCCCGCGCTCGCCCTTGGGGCAAAGCCTGTTGGGCAAGAGCGTGGATGACGAAGTCAGCATGGCGGGCAATGTTCAGGTCATTGCCCAGGTGATTTGACGCCCGGCGCAAGTAGATACACCGCGTGAACCGTTGACGCGGCTTGCCTGGTACACCGCGTGCAACATTGACGCTGCGATCCCCTGTAGCAGCGGCGCAAGCCGCGTCCGGCCTCAACGCGGATTGTCTGATACACCGCATGCGCCGCCGACGCGGCTCGCGCCGCTGCTACAGGGATGGTGCAAGCCGCGTCTGTGTGCAACGCGGTTTGTTTGGCACACCGCGTGCAACATTGACGCTGCGATCCCCTGTAGCAGCGGCGCAAGCCGCGTCCGGCCTCGGCGCGGATTGTCTGATACACCGCATGCGCCGCCGACGCGGCTCGCGCCGCTGCTACAGGGATGGTGCAAGCCGCCTCTGTGTGCAACGCGGTTTGTTTGGCACACCGCGTGCAACATTGACGCTGCGATCCCCTGTAGCAGCGGCGCGAGCCGCGTCCGGCCTCGGCGCGGTTTGCCGGGTACACGGCGAGTACCGTGCACGCGGCGTGGGGGTTACTTCTTGTCGGGTAGCGCGTAGGCGATCACGTAGTCACCGCGATCCGGCGACTGGCGCGCACCACCGGCGGTGATGACCACATATTGCTTGCCGGTCTTGGGCGAAACGAAGGTCATCGGGCCGCCCTGGCTGCCAACCGGCAGGCGAGCTTTCCACGCCTCTTCACCCGTCGCCGAGTTGAACGCACGCAGGTAGTAATCCTGGGTACCGGCAATGAACACCAGGCCGCCCTGTGTCGACAGCGTGCCGCCCAGCGTCGGCATACCGATGGGCAGCGGCAGGTGCATTTTCACACCCAGCGGCCCGGTATCTTCCACGGTCCCCACTGGCACCTGCCAGGCAACTTTCTGGGTCTTCATGTCGATTGCGGTCAAGGTACCGAACGGCGGCGCCTGGCACGGAATGCCGGCGATGGACAGGAAGCGGTTCTTGTTCACCGCATACGGCGTGCCCTTGAGCGGTACCGCGCCCATGCCGGTGTTGAGCGCTTCGCCACCCGAAGACGCCTTGGCATCCTTCTGCTGAGGCACCATCTGTACCCACAGGCCCAGACGCATGTCATTCACGAAGATAAAGCCATGCACCGGATCGGTCGACAGGCTGCCCCAGTTCATCCCACCCAGAGACCCCGGGAAGCTGAGCGACACATCGGTACCCGGCGCGGTGTACAGACCTTCATAGCGCATTTTCTTGAACGAGATCCGGCACAGCATCTGGTCGAACGGAGTCGCACCCCACATGTCCGACTCGGTCAGGTGTTGCGCGCCGATCTGCGGCATGCCCACCGACAACGGCTGGGTCTTGGCATAGGGTTCGCCAGGAATGTCCGAGCCCTTGACTGGAATGTCCTGCACGGCGGTCAGCGGTTGACCGGTCGCGCGGTCCAGCACATAGATCTGCCCCGCCTTGGTGCCGATCACCACTGCCGGCACACTGCTGCCGTCAGGCTTGGGGAAATCCATCAGGGTTGGCTGCATGGGCAGGTCGAAGTCCCAAAGGTCGTTGCGCACGGTCTGGTAGACCCACTTCTCTTCACCGGTGGTCGCGTTCAACGCCAGGATCGAAGCACCGTAGCGGTGATTCAACGGCGTGCGCTCGACACCGTAGATATCGGTCGACGAACTGCCCATGGGCAGGAACACGGTGTTCATCTTCGGATCGTACGACATCGGTGCCCAGCTGTTGGGCGTGCTGCGCACATAGGTGTTGTCGCCGGTCGGCGCCTGCTTGTCCTCGGGGTTGCCCGGATCGAACGCCCAGCGCATTTCGCCAGTGACCACATCGAAACCGCGGATTACACCGCCCGGCATGTCGGCCTGGACGTTGTCGGCGACACGACCACCGACCACTACCGTGGTACCGGCCATCAACGGCGCGGAGGACAACTGATAGTAGGAATCCGGGACATTCCCCAGGCCCGCTTTCAGGTCCACCTGACCCTTGTTGCCAAAACCTTCACAGAACTCGCCCGTGTCGGCATCCACGGCAATCAGGCGAGCATCGATGGTGTTGGTCAACAAGCGACGCTGGCAATTGGCACCCGGCGCGACCGCAACGGCCTTGACCGGCGTATTGCCTTCGCTCGACTCCACCACCGCACTGCTGGCGTCGAAGTAGGCCAGGCCACGGCAACGCTGCCAGACCGCAGCCTGAGCATTGATCTGGTTTTTCCACAGCTCTTTGCCGGTGTCGGCGTTCAGCGCAATGATGTTGTTGTGCGGAGTGCAGATGAACACCTTGTCACCCACCTGCAGCGGCGTGGCCTGGTCTTCAGCGCCGTTGCCATTGCTGATGGCGACGTCACCGGTGTGGTAGGTCCAGGCTGGAACCAGATCGGCGACGTTGTCGCGATTGATCTGGTCGAGAGCGGCGAAGCGGTTGCCGCCTTCATCGTTGCCGTAATGGGCCCAGTCCTTCTGCGCGTTGGCCGGCGTGACCTGGGTCAGGCCTGGGCCTTCGCCGGTCGGGGCGACCGAGGCATGCGGCACGAACATGCCGGCGGCGCCCGCCATGACGGCCACGGCCAGCAGCGCGCCGAGCGCATAGCCGGCGCGACCGCCGTTCAGCCCGTTGGCGCGACGCAAGGTCGGATAGGCCAGTGCCACCACCAGGCTCAGCACCCCAAGCGCGAACAGACGGGAAATCTGCGGCCAGAAGTTGAGCCCGGCGTCGACCAGCGCCCAGATCACCGACAGCACCATGACCGCTGCGAACAGCCATGCGCCGAGCAGGCGCGACTTGAACAGGGCAATGGCGGCGACGGTCATGCCCAGGCCAGCCAGCAGGAAATACCAGCTGCCGCCCAGGGTGGCCAGGTAGCCACCGCCAGCCAGGTAGAGCAGTCCGAATACGAGTACGCCCAAGGCAGCGACCCAGATGGGCCAGCGGCGCACCGCTGGTGAAGGTTGAGGCTTAGTCATGTTGCATGATCCTGTTGACGCATGAACGTTTCTGGAAGGTTGAGCAAAGTGTAGGCAAGCCTGTGCGACATGCTTGTCGGGACGATCTCGGTGAGTACTTCCACGACCTGCACGGCCTCCCGGCCGTGTTCCACAAAGGACTGCCGGATGCCGCCACAGCATTAACTAATTAGTTAGTTACGCAACGATATCAAAAAAAACCGGCAGCTGCGACAAATCGCCCTAGCGCTGGCCGGTGAAACACTGTTGCGCAGGTTGTAACGCTGCCTCGGGCTTGCCCCACGGCACGTGGGATCACGGCACATCCTTGAAGAACGCATGACCGCCCAGCACCAGCGTACAGGTCGCTCCGGCTGTCCAGGCCGGTGGCCTGGGCAAGCGCAACGCATGGTAATGCGTGGCCCCGTCGGTGGGGTCCGCCGTACCGCCGGCGATGACCTGTTCGGCCACCATCAGTGCCTGGGCCCATTGCGCCTGCGCAATGGGCAGAGCGCCGCTGACACAGGGGTAATTGGGATCATCAGGGTTCCAGCAGCTGAACTGCCAGGGTTTATGGCACACGCCGATGTAGCCCTCGCCCCACCAGGATCGGCGGTTGGCATCATGCACACGGTTGCGGATGACCCACGCCACCGCTATCTGCCCGGCGATGCCCTCGCCACGGGCCTCCCCCCATAGCGTTCGCGCAACGACGTCGTGTACCTGCTGAATGTGTGTCATGGTGATCTCTGCATATGAATGGCCAAGGCGACAAGGCTGGGCGAAGCGTCGTGGCAGTCCCGATTGCCTTGCCTGCGTGGCCAGATTGCTGGGCTCCGCGAGGGTTTGCCAGCCGGTAGCGATTCCCCGCCTGCCAAGTCGTGGCTGCAGTTTCCCGTGGCGAGGGTCGATGCCAAAGGCTTGAGAATTGGCGGCATTGGCTCTACAAATGTCATCGCCATGCCCGGTCCGTCGCCCCGCGCCGACCTGCCCTCGATAGACCATCCCATCACGGAGTCCCATTGCCGATGCACGCACCCGACGACGACCTGGATACCGGTGCCCACACCTCCGGCTGGGGACTGAGCCGTCTGCATGCCGCGACATCGGTCAGGTGGGTGGCCAAGCTGTTGTCGTGGGTGGCCCTGCTCACCGGTGCCACCGCGCTCTGCGAATACCTGCTGGGCCAGCCATTGCTGGGCTATCTGGTGCCGGGCCTGATGGGCATGTCGCCGTTGACCGCCATGGCGCTTTGCGCTCTGGCGCTGTCCAGCCTTCTGGGACGTCGCGCGCGACCCAGCTGGTTGCTTGCCGGCCTGGCTTCGAGCAGCGCATTCGCCTTGCTGGGCACACACCTGTTGCTCGGTGCAGACGTCTTGAGCCCGGCGCTGAACGCCTGGCTGTTTCCGCCTTCGGCGCTCCTGGTCGGTAGCGTTTCGCCGGCCACGGCGAGCTGCCTGGCTTTGCTGGGCGTGGCCCGCATGGCCCAGTTGGCTGGCCGCCACAAAGCCTGCGATGTGCTTGCCCTGCTCGCCTTCGGCCTGGCCGGCATCGGCCTGCTGGGCTATGCCTACGGCGTCAAGGATTTGTACTCGGTGCTGCTGTTCAATGCCATGGCGGTCCACACCGCTGCAGCGCTGGCCTGCCTGGCTGTTTCAACGATGCTTTTTCAGGCCGATCAGGGTTGGCTGAACGTGGTCACGCTGAGCAACCGTGCAGGCGCAGTCACCCGTCGGCAATTGCTGCTCACGGCCATCCTGCCAGTGATCGGCTGGCTGTTGCTGTCGGCCATCAATGCCCGCGCCATCGGTGCGCCCGCCGCCCTGGCCCTGGTGGTGGCGACGGTGTTTCTGCCGCTGGTCATCCTGATCATCAAGGACGGCCGGGTCACGGCGCGCCTGGACCTGCAACGGCAGAAGCAGCGTCGCCTGGAAACCACCATCAGGCAGCGTCTGGAACTGGAGCTGGATCAGAAGCGCGCCGAACTGGAACAGGAGTCGGCGCAACGCATCGTCGCCGAACAGGTGATGAACCGCGCCCAACGCCTGGATGCAATCGGACAACTGACGGGCGGTATCGCCCACGATTTCAACAACCTGCTGATGGGTATTTCAGGCAACCTCGAGCTGCTGCATCGCCACGTCGAGAGCGATCCCAAGGCCTCGAAGTACGTGACACGGGCCACCCTGTCCACGGAAAAGGGCATTCGCCTGACCGGGCAACTGCTGGCGTTCTCGCGCACGCAACGGCTGAACGTATCGGCAGTCAGCCTTGCCGACACCGTCACTGCGGCCTTCGAACTGGTTGGCAACGCGCTGGGCCCCGACATCAATATCGACATGCAGACGCCCGACCGTAGCCTGTTCGTCAGCACCGACCCCCTGCAATTGGAAATGGCCATACTCAACCTCGCCCTGAACGCCAGGGACGCGATGCCCGACGGCGGCTGGTTCACCGTCAAATGCTCGCCGACCGCTCCGCCGGGTACACCGCCCAGCGTATCGATCCGGGTCAGTGACAGTGGTACCGGCATGTCCGCGGAAGTGCTGGCCAAGGCGTGCGAGCCGTTCTTCACCACCAAGGAATCGGGCCGTGGCACCGGGCTGGGCCTGGCGCAGGTCTACGGCCTGTGCCGTCAATGTGGCGGCGACCTGAAGATCACCAGTGAACCGGGCCAAGGCTCGACCTTCGAACTGGTACTGCCCATGGCCGAGCGTCCACGCGCGAATTCCATCAACCCGCAGCCGACCAGCGTCACGGTGGCGCTCGCCCCTCTCGCCCAACCGGTGCTGGTGGTCGACGATGACGATGCAGTGCGCACGGTGCTGGTCGACGATCTGCGGGTGCGGGGCTATCAGGTGCTCGAAGCCGATCGTGGCGGCAAGGCCCTGGCGATACTGGGCAACACGCGCTGCGCCGCGGCGGTCATCGATTTCCTGATGCCCGAGATGAACGGCGCCGAATTGGCGCGCAAGGCACGCCAACTCGTCCCGCAGTTACCGATCATCTTCATCAGTGGCTATGCCGACACCCTTGCACTGGATGCCATCGCCGGCGCCGTGGTGCTGCGCAAGCCGTTTGAACTCGACGAGCTGGACCGACTGGTCAGGGAGTTGGCCGGCGTGTCTGGGTCGGACGCCTGACGGCGACGGACAACATTCGGCCGATTTGCGATCCACGACAATGTGCCGAAAAGACTGGCAAGCCGCCCATTTCAAAAAAATCGGAACCTTCCGCCAAACAGGGCGACCTAAACACAGCGTACGTACCATGCCTACGCCATGGCTGCCTCTTGGGTCTGAGCCAGACCGTCCACCAAGGAGATTTTGAAATGACCGACGCTCATAAAGAAACGATCAAGGTACTCAACGACCTCATCGAAACATCGAAAGATGGTGAGGCTGGTTTCAAGGATCTCGCAGAAAACACCAACAACCCTGAGCTGAAGGCAGTCTTCGCAGCCGCCGCTTCCGACACCGCCAGCGGTGCTGCAGAACTGCAGAACGAAGTACGCAAGCTGGGTGGCGAACCCGAAACCACCACCAGCGTTGCAGGCGATCTGCACCGTCGCTGGGTTGACCTGAAGTCGGCCATCACCGGCAAGGACGACGTCGCACTGCTCAACGAAGCAGAGCGCGGCGAAGACGTTGCCAAGAAGAGCTACACCAAAGCGCTGGAAAACCATGACGTGACCCCTGAGGTACGCGCCGTGATCCAGAAGCAGTTCGATGGCGTCATGCGCAACCATGACAAGATCAAGGCACTGCGTGACGCAGCTCGCGCTCAGAAATGAGTGAGGGGCTTGGGCGGCTGCCAAGGCCGCCCGAGCCGTGCTTTTCCCGCAACGCCCCCCGCCTTGACAACCTCCCCGCCGCTACCCGATCGACTCAACGTGTCACATAGCCCATGACTGGGGCCGGTACTTTGACGTCGCCCTGAAAGCGATGCCATTCCTTGTCGATTTCCTTGTAGCTCATGAACACACTCACCCGCTTGGCGTCGGCCAGATCGGTATTGGTCATGGACTGGGTGTAGCGCGTCGGCACGAATGCCACCGTGATACCGACTACCGAGCCATCATCCGCATACACCGGACCACCCGACATGCCCATGGCACTCGGACCGTCGTGGATGGAATAGAGCACGCCATCGTTGAGGTTGCTGAGCAGCAACTTGCCTTCCTTAACCTTGCCGCTGCCTTTGACGGGCATCAACAGTGGACTGAAGCCGACGGCGGTGACGTTTTCACCGACCGACGCCTGACGCCAGTGAGGAGCCGTCGGAGCCTTGCGCTTGATAAAGACCACATCGCCACGACCACGGTGCGCAACGTCACTGAGGTAAGGGGTGTGCTTGGCAGAAACGGCGTAGTCCTCGTTCCATTGCACGGCCGAGGCCTGATACAGAAGAGGGGCGGGAAGACTCGAGGTGACCATGAAAGCGTCTTTGTAGGCGGCATCGCTGACAAAGGGAGTTGGCATGCCATTGCAGCCGGAAAGAAGCAGGCCGAACATCAGGCAGATAGATCGATTCATCGTGTTCCAGTGTAGCAATCCCATTTCTGGGACTATTGAAGCAACCTTGCTTGCGTGGTTCTCATCCCTCTGGACGAGAATAGGTTCGCGTGCGCGAGTGTTTGTAAAGACCCTGGAAACCGGCGCGTTGATGCGGTGCGCTACGCGGTGTTCCAGGCCGCCATTGTTCCCTGGCGATCCTGTCGGATCGTGACTGACAGCGTGATCGGGTGTTGGTGGGCATGATCGCGAAGCATTGCGAGCCTTCGAACGCCACGTCCGGCCAACCAAAGCCACAACGCTCCAAAATACGGGACGTAGTGGCCGGTGATGACATTATGACATCACCCATTTTCACCGGCAACAAGAATAATGGCACATGGCCATTTCTTTTGGTTGCACAGTGAAAGGGGTATCGGACGGATCGAGGAAGTCTTTAATATCAATATGCTACTACTGTGACGTGGTTCCGATTTCGTTGGCGGACGCCAGCATGACCCTTGCGCCGCACACCTACTCCCAAGGCGGCCCATCGACGAAGTGCGATTCGATCCAGGCCTTGAATGCCAGGACGGTCGCTGCCGGAAACTTCGAAGAGGGTCGTATCAGGTAGATCCCGCCCACTGAGTCCAATCGCCAGTCGGGCAGTATCTGAACCAGGTCGCCGGACGCCAGCTGGCGGCTCATCAGCCATTCGCCCGCACCCAGAATGCCCGTGCCGGCCATTGCGGCGCTGAGCAGGGTTTCGCTGTCGTTGGATGTCAGGGTGCCTTGCGTGGTCACGCTTTCCTGACGGTCTGCGCGGTGCAGCTTCCATTCCGGAAACGAGGCCAGCCCGCTGAAACGCAGGCAGTTGTGCCTGACCAGATCTGCAGGCATCAGCGGCATGCCGCAGCGTTCCACGTAGGCAGGGGATGCACAGAGAATGCGGCGATGGTCGCAGAGCTTGTTGGCAATCAGTCGGCTGTCTTCCAACTCGCCGATGCGCAGGGCCAGGTCATAGCCTTGCTCGATGATGTCGACGACGTGCTCGCTGTAGTCGGCAACGATCGACACACCGGGGTGTGCGCTCAAGAACTCGGGCAGCAACGGGGCCACCCACAGGCGCCCCATGGCCGCTGGCAGCGCCAGGCGCAGGACACCGCGCACCTGAGAAACGCCTGACGTGGCCTGCTGCTCGGCTTCGACGATCTGGCTCAGGGCTGCGCGCAGGCGCTGTTCCAGCTTGGCGCCGACTTCGGTAATCCGGACCTGGCGAGTGGAGCGCTCCATGAGGCGCACGCCCAGCCGCTTTTCCATGGCGGCCAGACGCTTGGAGATCACCGTAGGGTGACGCTGGAGCAAGCGACCGGCAGCAACGAACGAGCCTTGGCTGGCCACGGCCAGGAAGGCGGCGATCTCGTCGCTGTGCTGACTGTCGAGCAGGTCCGGGGTCATGGGGCGAGAATGATCGCTCCGGCGGACTGACCCGATTCGAGCGCCTCATGGGCGCGAGCCGCTTCGGTCAAGGGATAGGTCTTCCAGATCCGCGGGGTGATGATGCCCGCCTCGACCGCCGCCAGCACGTCGGCTGCGCGCTCCTGGTATTCGGCTGTGGACGCGGTGTGCGCAACGATGGAAGGTCGGGTCAGGAACAGCGACCCCTTGCCGTTGAGGGTCGACAGCTCGACCGCGCCGGGCGCACCCGACGATGCGCCGAACGACACCATCAGGCCGCGCGGACGCAGGCTGTCCAGCGACGCTTCGAAGGAGATACGGCCAATCGGGTCGTAGACCACATCGACCTTGCGCCCCTGGGTGAGCTTGGCCACGTCCGCGGCGAGCGTGGCCGCATCGAATACCAGCACCTCGTCGCAGCCCACCGCCTTTGCCCGCTCGACGCTCTCGGGTTTGGACACCACACCGATGACGTACGCCCCCAGATGTTTGGCCCACTGCCCCATGATCTGGCCCAGGCCGCCGGCGACGCCGTACAGCAGCATCGTCGTACCGGGGCCTACCGGGTAGGTGGATTTCAACAGGTACTGTGCAGTGATGCCTTTGAACAACACGGCCGCGGCCTGCTCGAAGCTGACCCCGGCCGGCAGCTTCACCAGCCGTTCGGCCGGATAGAGCCTTTGCGCCGCATAGCCGCCCAAGGGCCCGGTGGCATAGGCGACGCGATCGCCTGGCTGCACGTTGGTCACCCCTGGCCCCACCGAGATCACGGTGCCCGCGCCTTCCAGGCCCAAGCCGGACGGCAGCGGTACCTTGACCGCACCATTGCGCTGGGTGACATCCAGGTAGTTCACGCCCACGGCCGCCTGCTGCAGCCACGCCTGCCCTTCGCCCGGCGCCTGCTCGACCACGGTGTCTTCCCACAGCACGGAGGAATCACCGGGTTGATTGAAACGGATCACTGCGGCCATGTCGTTCTCCAGTCGGTCAATAGTGCCGACGAGTATGGAAACGCGCCCAACGTTACACAAGACGGTGAATCTGCAGTATATACCTGCACTGGGTGCAGCAATGATCAGATGACGATTGATGTGTTGTGCTCGGACCGATTGCCTGTCGTTGCGGGTTTGTTTACCGTTCAGGCCACTGGTCGACACTCGGTGCATCGCTCACAGGGACACGTCATGGCTGTAGTTGCAGACAAAGGCACGACTTCCATAGGCCTGGTGCACGAAGCCCTGCACGGTGCAATGCAGCGCGGATTCGACATCCAGCCGGTGCTGCGAGACGCGGGCATCGACCCAGGGTTGCTCGATGCGCCCCAGGCCAGAGTCTCCGCAGTCGCGTTTTCTCGACTCTGGATTGCGCTGGCCAATGCGCTGGACGACGAGTTTTTCGCCATCGACAGCCATCCGCTGCGCAGAGGCAGCTTTCGGCTCATGTGCCACGTGGCCCTGGGCTGCCACTCGCTGGAGCAGGCGCTGCGGCGGATCCTGATGTTTCTGCGCAGCGCCCTGGACGACGTCTACGGCGAGCTGACGTACGAAGACGACTCGGCGGTGCTGGTCATTCACGACCACGGCGTGGAAAGACGCCTGTTCAGCTATGGCACCTGGCTGATCCTGGTGCACGGACTGCTCTGCTGGCTGGGCGGCCGGCGCTTGCCTATCCAAAGCATCGGCTTCCGGCCGGCGCAACCTTTGGACGACAGCGACTACCGCCTGCGCTTTTGCGAGTCGCTGGTGTTCGGTGTCGCCCAGACCACCGTCCGGTTCGATCGCAGCCTCCTCGCCCTCAAGGTTGTGCAGACACCCGCAACCCTCACACCCTTCCTGGAGGAGTCGCCCGGCAATTTGCTGGTCAAGTATCGGAACGATGAAAGCACGGGAGCGAAGGTTCGTCAGAAGCTGCGCGGTGTGGATCCGGAGGACTGGCCCGAGTTCGACAGGTTGGCAAAATCGCTGAGCACGTCGAGTTCGACGCTACAACGACGGTTGCACATCGAAGGCTTGAGCTACCAGCGGCTGAAAGACGATCTTCGTCGGGACATGGCCATCCATCTGCTGGGCCGTGAAGAGCTGACGGTCGTGGAAGTTGCACTGCAAACCGGTTTTCAGGATGCCAGTGCCTTCCATCGCGCGTTCAAGAAGTGGACGGGCGTCAGTCCCGGTTGCTATCGCCGCAACGAAGCCGATGAAACGTAGGCCTCACTGCTCCCCCTTCTGAAAGATTCACGATCCGTCCCTTTCCTGTCCCCGCCCCGGACTGTCCAAACACCCCAATCAGAACGACGACTTTGGACATGGGCGTAGCCCATGCCGGCGCCTACGATAGCCGAACTCCAGCCATGGCCGCTGCCCATGGCCTGGTCGGCGGAACACCTGTGCACTTCAAAACAAGAATAAAACCGAAGGAGACACGCTATGCAACCCGTGAACGTTTTCGCGCTGGCAAAGGATTCAAGGTTCAACCGCTTCCATGGCCTGATCCTGTTCTGGTGCGTGCTCATCCTGATCATCGACGGCTATGACCTCGCCGTTGTGGGTGCGGCGCTGCCGGCCATCATGAAAGACATGAACATCGAGGCCACCAGTGCCGGCATCATGGCCGGCTCGGCGCTGTTCGGCACCATGCTCGGCGCGATCTTTCTCGGCACGCTGGCCGATCGCATCGGTCGGCCGAAAATGACGGCCATCTGCGTTGCGCTGTTCAGTCTGTTCACTGCGGGTGCCGGGCTGACCAACGACCCCATCAGCTTCAGCGTCATGCGTTTCATCGCAGGGCTGGGCATTGGCGGCGTGCTGCCGATCTGCACCGCGCAAATGGGCGAGTTTTCGCCGTTGAAACTGCGCACCCGCCTGGTAACGCTGGTATTCGCCGGTTATTCCGTGGGTGGCATCCTGGTCGCCCTTACCGCAAAACAGCTGATCGAAAGTCACGGCTGGCAATGGGTGTTCTACGTCGCGGGCCTGCCCGTGATCCTGATCCCGTTCATTCTCAAGAGCATGCCTGACTCCATCGGCTACATGCTCAAACAGGGCCAGCAGGACGCACTCAGGGAGGTGGCGCGAAAGCTCGATCCCGGCAACATGATTCCCGACGATGCGGTGATGGCCGGCAACCCGGAGATCCTCGATAAACAGGATTCCCCGGTGCGCAACCTGTTCGCCGACGGCCGCGGTTTCAGCACGGTCATGATCTGGGCGGCATTCATGACCGGGTTGTTCATGGTCTACGCGCTGAACTCCTGGCTGACCAAGCTGATGGCCATGGCGGGTTTCAGCCTGGGTTCGGCGCTGAATTTCGTGATCGTGTTCAATGTCGGTGCCATCGTCGGCGCGCTGGGCGGTGGCTGGCTGGGCGACAGGTTCAACATCAAGCGTGTGCTGGTGTGCTTCTACATCGTCGGCGCCCTGGCGCTGGTCATGCTTGCCTACACCCGCTCGCCGGGCCTGCTCTACGCCGTGGTGTTCACGGTCGGCGCATCGACCTTGGGTACGCAACTGCTGGCCTACGCCTACGCCGGCGATTTCTACCCTTCGACCATCAGGGCCACCGGCGTCGGCTTTGCATCGGGCGTGGGCCGCATAGGCGCCATCGTGGCCCCGGTACTGATCGGTTGGTTGATCTCGATGCACTTGCCGCTGGAGCAGAACTTCATGGCCATCGCCCTTGCCGGGCTGATCGGTGCGGCGGCGGTTTCGCTGATCAATCAGTCCCTCGCCGATTCTTCCCAGGCACGCTCGACCCGCCGCGCGCCATCGGCCACCGACAGTGCGGCCTTGAATCCTGCAACCTCCAAATCCACCTGACTGGGGGCACTTATGAATCGACTGTCTCAACCGCCGTCAAGCCCCGCCCTGGTTGTGGAGGCTGTGGACTGGGCGATCAGGTCTCGGCGCAGCATCAGGGCTTTTCTTCCCGACCCCGTGGCCCAGGAAGACGTGGAAAGCATCCTCGATGTCGCCCGGTTCTGCGCGACGGGGGTGAACATGCAGCCTTGGCGTGTGCACGTGGTCACTGGCGACGCCAAACGGCAGCTGTCCAACGCCATAGCGGATATAGACAACGATCCCGCCCATGCCAACCAGCTGCTCGACCCCTACGAGTACTACCCCAGAGAGTGGGTGACGCCCTATGCGGACAGGAAAAAGAAAGTCGGCTGGGAGCTGTACGGGCTGCTGGGCATCGCCAAGGGCGACAAGCAGCGCATGCATGAGCAGCACGGCCGCAACTACCGGTTCTTCGATGCGCCGGTAGGCCTGCTGTTCACCATCGACCGCGTGCTCCAGCAAGGAAGCCTGCTGGACTACGGCATGTTCCTGCAGAGCGTGATGGTGGCTGCCAGGGCTCGCGGGTTGCACACGTGCCCCCAGGCCGCCTTTCTGAAGTATCACCACGTCATCGCCGAAGTCCTTGGCATTCCCGACGAGCAAATGCTGGTCTGCGGCATGAGCCTGGGCTATGCGGACGCTTCCAGCGTCGAGAACGAGCTGGTCACGGAGCGCGAACCGGTCAGTGCATTCACCACCTTTCATCACAATAACAAAGAGACTCGCCCATGAAGCCTGCAGCCCTCAACGAGTGCCTCGACAAGACCCCGGCCAATCACCTCCCCCTGACCCCGTTGGGGTTTCTGGAAAGGGCTGCGTTGGCCCATCCAACACGGGCTGCGGTGGTGTATGGACCCATCACTCGGACTTGGGCGCAGACGCGCGAGCGCTGCCTGCGACTGGCCAGTGCTCTGGTCGCTCGAGGATTGGGCGCTGGCGATACCGTCTCCATTCTGTGCCCGAATACGCCGGCCATGCTCGAAGCGCATTTCGGCATCCCGTTATCAGGCGCAGTGCTCAACACCATCAACTGCCGGCTCGATGCCGAAGGCGTGGCGTTCATTCTCAGGCATGCCGAGTCCAAGGCCATTCTGGTGGATCGCGAATACGCAAGCCTGGTTGCGGCGGCGCTCGAGCGGCTGGATCAGGCGCTGATCGTGATCGATATCGACGACCCCTTCGCGCCGTTGGGGCCATCGATCGGCGTGGTGGGTTATGAAGAGCTGCTCGCCAACGGCGATCCGGACTTCGCCGGCGTCTGGCCTGTCGATGAATGGCACCCTATCGCCCTGAACTACACCTCCGGTACCACGGGCGATCCCAAGGGGGTCGTCACCAGCCACCGCGCGACCTATCTGATGAGCCTGCTGCAGATGACCAACTGGCCGCTGCCGCGTGCGCCGCGCTACCTGTGGACGCTGCCGATGTTCCACGCCAACGGTTGGTGTTTTACCTGGGCGATCACCGCAGCGGCGGGCACTCATGTGTGCATGCGCAAGGTCAGTGCCGAGGCCGTGTTCGATGCCATCGATACCCACGGAGTGGACCATTTCTGCGCCGCACCCGTGGTCATGGCGATGATTGCCGATGCGCGTGATCGCGAGGTGTTGCGGTCACCTGTGCGCGTGCTCACGGCCGGCTCCCCCCCACCGGCTTCGGTGCTCAGCGCCGTGGTTGCACTGGGCTTCGACGTGGATCACGTCTATGGCATCACCGAGGTATCCGGGACCCCGGTGAGCTGCGTGTGGCAAGACGGCTGGGACGCGCTGACGGACAGCGAGCAGCGCGCCTTCCGGGTTCGCCAAGGCACGCGAGCGGCAACGTTCGAAGGGATGATGGTGGCGGATCCGGACACCTTGATCGCGGTGCCGCACGATGGTGTCACCACCGGCGAACTGTTGCTGCGCGGCAATACCGTGATGATGGGATACCTGAAGAACGCGTCGGCCACCGGCAAGGCCTTCGCAGGTGGATGGTTTCATACCGGGGACATCGCGGTGGTGCATGAAGGTGGCTACGTGCAAATCACCGATCGTTCCAAGGATGTCATCATCTCAGGCGGCGAGAACATCTCCTCGATCGAAGTCGAGGATGTCATCCACTGCCATCCCAGCGTCCTGCACGCGGCTGTCGTGGCCCAGCCCGACGACAAATGGGGTGAGGTACCGTGCGCCTTCATCGAACTCAAGGCCGGTGTCGCGGCGCCCACCGGTGCCGAGCTGATCGCGTTCTGCCAAACGCGACTGGCCAGGTTCAAATGCCCGCGACAGGTCATCTTCACGGAGCTGCCGAAGACGGCCACCGGCAAAATCCAGAAATTCGTGCTGCGCGAGCGTGCAGGCAGCAAGGCTGCCATCTCGAGGCTCGCGTCCGGAGGGTGAAGCCGTTTGCGAAGGTCCGTTCGATGCGTAGGGGCAGTGTTCAACCCATCCTGAGCATTGCCTCCCTGTTACCCATCAGTTGGACCCTGCCCGGTTTGAGTGCAGGATTCCCATTTTGGAGCACACTATTGCGCGCTCAAAAGCGCACCAACAGAAAATATTCAGTGAAAACATCCAGTTACTGACAGCGGCCTGATTATTGCTTCGTTTGAGACGTTGCGCCCCACGCGACATCTGTTTCCTCCAGCGGCCCTCATGCCCTGGGCGACCCGGCCCCAACGATGCGGCTGCGGTCACAAGCGAAACGCTCGACACCCGTTCAGCCGACAGCGTCGTCGGTACGTGAGATCAGGCCCTACCCCCCTCGCCTGCATCTCATCCAGCCCCCACTCCATTCCTGTTTCCCGGTGCTTGCACGGGCAGCCCCTTCGGCTGTGCGCAAACCGGCAGGCGATGGCACGCAGGGCTGGTTCCAGGAGCACTGAGCATGGCTATCAATCGTCGTACCTTCCTGCGTTCGTCCGCCATTTCCGCTGCCGCACTGTCGGCGCTGAGCTTCAAGAGCCTGTCGGCCTTCGCCGCCGACGACGCCATCAAGATCGCCTCGCTGTACGACAGCTCGGGTGGCCTGGACATCTATGGCAAGCCGATCGTGGACGCGCTGACATTCGCCACCGAGGAACTCAATGCCCAGGGCGGCCTGCTCGGTCGGCCGTTGAACCTGATCAAGTACGACACCCAGTCCAACATGCAGCTGTACGCGCAGTACGCCCAGCAGGCGGCGCTCAAGGATCGCGCTGCCGTGGTGCACGCGGGCATCACTTCGGCGTCACGCGAAGTGGTACGGCCGGTACTGGACCGCTACAAGACGCTGTACTTCTACGACAACCAGTACGAAGGCGGCGTGTGCGATCGCAACTTCTTCGGCACCGGCGTGACGCCGGGGCAGACCGTGGAGAAGCTGGTGTCCCACGTGACCCAGAAGTGGGGCAAGAAGGTCTACATCGTGGCGGCGGACTATAACTACGGGCAGATCGTCACCGCCTGGGTGAAGAAGTACGTCGAGCAGGCCGGCGGGTCGAGCGTGGGTATCGAGTTCTTCCCGCTGGACGTGACCAACTTCGGCGCGACCATTTCGAAGATCCAGGAAGCCAAGCCGGACTTCGTCTGGTCGGCCCTGGTCGGCGGCGCGCACATGTCGTTCTACCGCCAGTGGAAGGCCGCCGGCATGACCGGCAAGCTGCCGATCGCCTCGACCACCTTCGCCGGTGGCAACGAGCACATCGTGCTCTCGCCCGAAGAGTGCAACGGCATCCTGATCTGCCAGAACTACGTGCAGGAACTGCAGACCCCGCTCAACACGGCGTTCGTCGAACGCTTCCACCAGCGCTTCGGCGCCGACTACCCGTACATCACCGAACTGGCCATGGGCGCCTACCAGGGCATGATGCTGTGGGCCGAGGGCGTGCGCCAGGCCGGTTCGATCGAACGCATGGCGGTCATCGAAGCGCTGGAGAAAGGCATCAGCCTGGACCTGCCCAGCGGCAAGGTCAGCATCGACCCGGCCACCCACCACTGCATTCTGGACGTGCACATCGCCGAGGTGCGCGATCGCCGCCTCGAGGTGGTTGAAAGCTTCGCCCAGCAGGCCCCTTCGGACACCGCCGCGGTTTGCGACCTGATCAAGAACCCCCGTGATGCCAAGCAATACAGCATCGCGCTGTAAGGAGACGGACATGGATTGGGCTGCGATTTTTTCCCTGCAGATAGTCGGCGCCATCGCCACGCTGGTGCTGCTCAGCATCGGCCTGGCGGTGGTGTTCGGCATGATGAAGATCATCAACCTGGCGCACGGCGAGTTCATGATGCTCGGCGGTTACGTGGCCGTCCTGGCCACCCACCATTGGCACGTGCCGATCTGGATCTCGATCCTGGTGCTGGCGCCGCTCACCGTGGGCCTGTTCGGCATGCTGGTCGAGCGCCTGCTGATACGCCACCTCTACGGCCGCATGATCGACACCATGCTGGCCACCTGGGGCCTGAGCCTGGGGCTGACCGGTGCGGCGACCATGCTGTTCGGCAACACCACGGTGGGCATCAGTTCACCGTTGCCGGGCATTACCCTGGGCGCCTATCAAACCAGTGGCTACGGACTGTTCGTGATTGCCGTGGCCGTGGCGGTCCTGCTGGGCCTGTGGGCGCTGCTGCGCTTCACCCAGTTTGGCCTGTGCGCGCGGGCGACCATGCAGAACGCCAAGATGGCCGCCGCCCTGGGCGCCAACCCCGGGCGCATCTACAGCCTTACCTTTGGCCTGGGTGCGGCCTTGGCCGGGCTCGGCGGCGCGGTCCTCGCGCCACTCACCGGGGTGATCCCGACGCTGGGCGCCAGCTACATCGCCAAGGCCTTCATCACCGTGATCGGCGGCGGCAGCGCGGTCATCACCGGCACGCTGAGTGCGGCCGGCGCGTTCGGCGTCATCAGCCAAGTGGTGACCTTCTTCAGTACCCCGGTGTTCGGTGAAGTGGCCCTGCTGCTGGCCGCCATCGTGCTGATCCGCGTGTTGCCCCAAGGCATCACCGGTCGTTTCTTTCGGAGGGCGTTCTGATGCCTGTCGCATTTCGTGATCTGCTGCCGGTGCTGGGCTGTGTGCTCGCGGCCGTGCTGGTCGGCGTTCTACCGCAGTGGCTGGACCTGTTCACCCTGCTCTCGCTGACCATCTACCTGGTCATGGCCTTGCTGGCGCTGAGCCTGGCATTCATCTGGGGCTTTGGCGGCATCCTGTGTTTCGGCCAGGCCGCGTTCTTCGGCCTGGGTGCCTATGCCTATGCCATCGGCGTGCTGAACATCGGCGACAGCACCTGGCCGGTGCTGCTGGCTATTGCCGTACCTGCACTGTTCGCCGCGGCCATGGGCTACTTCATGTTCTATGGCGGCATCAGTGATGTGTACCTGGGCGTGATCACCTTGGCGGTGACGTTGATTCTGTTCAACGTGATGAACTCCACCTCGGGCAGCGAATACCACATCGGCAGCGCGCTGCTGGGTGGTTTCAATGGCATTCCGGCGATCCCGACGCTCAACGTGCCGTTCGATCCGCAGCGCGTGCTGGAACCTGAAACCCTGTTCCAGGTGATCGGCGGCGCCTTGATTCTCTGCTACCTGGGCCTGCGCGGGCTGCTCGCCAGCCGCTTCGGCAAGGTGGTAGTGGCCATCCGCGAAAACGAGCAGCGTGCCGGGCTGCTGGGCTACGACACGCGCCTGCACAAGCTGATCGTGTTCAGCCTGGGCGGCGGCATTGCCGGGCTGGCCGGATGCCTGTTCGCCAACTGGGGTGCGTTCGTCAGCCCGGGCGTGTTTGGCCTGGCACAGTCGGCGCAGATCATCATCTGGGTCATCGTCGGCGGCCGCGGCACCTTGTTCGGGCCGATCCTGGCGTGCATCGGCCTGCAGGCACTGATGGCGCGACTGGGTGAACAGCAAACGGTCGACAGCGGCCTGGTGCTGGGCGCGATTCTGCTGACCTTCGTCATGCTGCTGCCGCGCGGCCTGCTGCCAAGCCTGGGGGCTTTGGCCTCGCGCCTCTTCAAGCGCCGCCCGGCGCCCAGCCCTGTCGTGCCACCGGAGAGCGTCGTATGAGCGTGCTACTGCAAACCCAGGGCCTGGGCGTCAGTTTCGGGGGTGTTCACGCCGTCAAGGCAGTGGACTTCACCCTTCACAGCGGTGAGCTGCGCTGCCTCATCGGCCCCAACGGTGCGGGTAAAAGCACCTTTTTCAAACTGCTCAGTGGGCAGTTGAAGCCGACCCACGGCACCTGCCACTTTCAGGCCAGGCGCATCAGCGGCCTGCCCCCGCACCGCATCGCCCGCATGGGTATCGGCATCAAGACCCAGACGCCCAGCGTGTTCGACGGCCTGGATGTATTCGAGAACCTGCGGCTGGCCGCCAGCCGTACGCAGAGCGCCGATCAGGCCCGGCAAAGCGCCGAACACACCCTGCAGCGCATCGACCTGGCCGAGCACCGTCATCGTCTGGTCGGCGACCTGGCCCACGGTCAGCGTCAATGGGTCGAGCTGGGCATGATTCTGGCCTCGCGGCCGACGTTGGTGCTGCTGGACGAGCCGGCCGCCGGCATGACCTATCAGGAAGTGCGCAAGACCGCCGAGCTGATCAAGGAGATCAATGCGCACAGCACCGTGGTGGTGGTCGAGCACGACATGGAGTTCATTCGCCTGATCGCCGGCACGGTCACCGTGTTCAACCAGGGGGCAATCCTCGCCCAGGGCAGCTTTGCCGAGGTGACCCAAGACCCGTTGGTGCGCGAAGCCTATCTGGGCAAACAGGAGATCAAACATGCTTGAAGTCAACGGATTGTGTTCCGGCTACGGGCGCGTGCCGGTGTTGCGCGACATCGGTCTGCGCAGCGCCACCGACAGCTGCATCGGCGTGCTCGGCCGCAACGGCATGGGCAAGACCACCCTGCTGCGCGCGCTGATCGGCGAATTGCCGGCGCTGTCAGGCAGCGTGCGGTTCGCCGGCCAGGACCTGAGCCGCGCCGACGCCAGCCAGCGGGCACGGGCCGGTATCGGCTACGTGCCCCAGGGCCGGCAGATTTTCCCCTTTCTCACTGTTGGCGAAAACCTGCGCATGGGCTGCGTGAAGAATTTCACCGAGGCCAGCGCCACCATCGAACGGATCCTGGCGTATTTTCCGCGTCTGCAACGGCTGCTGGAGCAACCGGGTGGCGCGTTGTCCGGCGGCGAACAACAGCTGCTTGCCCTGGCTCGCTGCCTGTGCGGCAACCCGAAGTTGATTCTGCTCGATGAACCGACCGAGGGCATCCAGCCCTCCATCTGCGACGAGATCATCGAAACCCTGCAGCGCCTGCGTCGCGAACAGGGCCTGGGGATCATTCTGGTGGAGCAGGACATCGACTTCCTGACGGCGCTGGCCGACCGCATCCTGATCATCGAGAACGGTCGACTGGTCGATGAAGTCGACCCTGCCAGCACCACCACCGAAGCGCTTGCCGAGCGTTTCATGGGCTTTCATTCTTAAGGATTCATCGTCATGTCCATTCAACGTCCAACCCAGGTCGAGCTTGCCGAAACCGGCAACCAACTGGGCCTGCATCTGCCAGCGCCGTTACTGGCGCAGTATGCCGACATTCTCGAAGCGGTCTGGCAGGACTATGACCGTCTGGATCAGCTGCAACCGGTCAGCCTGCCGCAGCGGTATCCCAGGAATGCCGGGCAGATTCCCGCGCCGGCGCAGAACCCCTACAACGCCTGGTACGTGCGTACCGACCTGCACGGCGCTGCCGAAGGCACCCTGAGCGGCAAGCGCATTGCCCTCAAGGACAACATCTGCCTGGCCGGTGTGCCCATGATGAATGGTTCGTCGACCCTGCAGGGTTACGTGCCCGATGTCGACGCCACCGTGGCCACGCGCGTGCTGGACGCCGGCGGCAGCATTCTGGGCAAGGCCCATTGCGAGTTTTTCTGCGTCTCGGGCAGCAGCCACACCAACGCCACCGGCGCAGTGCACAACCCGCGCAACCCAGGGCATTCGACCGGGGGGTCGTCGTCGGGGTGCGCCGCGCTGATCGTCGCCGGTGAAGTGGACCTGGCCATCGGCACCGATCAAGGCGGCTCGGTGCGCATTCCAGCAGCCTACTCGGGCATCTACGGCATGAAGCCGACCCACGGATTGGTGCCCTACACCGGCATCATGCCCATCGAAATGACCCTGGACCACGCTGGCGTCATGAGCGCCACGGTGGCCGACAACGCACTGATGCTCGAGGTGCTGGCCGGCGCCGACGGCCTGGATCCGCGCCAGGATCGGCAGATGCCAGTACAGGCCTATACCCAGGCCTTGGGAGCAGGTGTTGCGGGCCTGCGCATCGGCGTAGTCAGCGAGGGCTTCGGCCACGCCAATTCCGAAGCCGATGTCGACGCCGCCGTGCGCCGCGCCGCCGGTCTGTTCGCCGAATGGGGCGCCCTGGTGGAAGAGGTTTCCATCCCCCTGCATGCAGTGGGCCATGCCATCTGGACACCGATTGCCGTGGAGGGCACCACGCAGCTGCTGCGCGGCTACAATTACGGTTCCAATTGGAAGGGCTTGTACGTGGAGAGCCTGATGCGCGCGCAACAAGACTGGCAACAGCAGGCCGACGCCTTCCCTCACGATCTGAAAACCTGCCTGCTGGCAGGCCACTATGCCCATCAGCGATTCGCCGGCCAGTACTATGCCAAGGCGCAGAACGCCGCACGCCAGCTGCGCGCCGCCTACGACGAGCAGTTGGCCCGCTACGATCTGCTGCTGATGCCGACCGTGCCGCTCAAGGCGCCCAAGCTTCCCGCAGCCGATGCCACGCCCGCAACCTGGGTTACCCGTGCCCTGGAAATGAACGCCAACACCGCACCGTTCGATGTGACCGGCCATCCGGCCATGTCGATTCCCTGCGGGCTGGCGCAAGGGTTGCCGGTGGGTTTGATGCTGATCGCCCGCGATTACCATGAGGCGACCCTTTACCAGGCTGCGCATCACTTCGAACAGCATATCGATTGGGAAAGCCTGACCTCATGAGCGGCGAAGACTACAAGGTAGGCCTGCTGTTTTCCCGGGCCAGCCTGACGGCGGCGTCGGAAACCGCCCAGGCCAACGCCACGCACTTGGCCATCGCCGAAATCAATGACAGCGGCGGCCTCGACGGCCGGCGCCTGCTGGCCATCGACGGCGACCCCGGCGCCGATCCGAACGACTACCGCGACAGTGCGCTGCAGCTGTGCGACCAGCATCAGGTGCAGGTGCTGTTCGGCACGCACATGTCGAGCACGCGCAAGGTCGTTCTGCCGGTGGTCGAAAGCCGTCGTCGATTGCTGTTCTACCCAACCCTGTACGAAGGTTTCGAATACTCGCCGTACTGCTTCTATACCGGCTCGGCACCCAACCAGAACTCGCTGCAGCTGGCCCGCTACGTGCTGGAAACCCATGGCGGGCGGGTGCTGTTCGTCGGGGGCTCGTATGTCTACCCCTACGAATCGAACCGCATCATGCGCGAGCTGTTCGAACAGGCCGGCGGCGAGGTCGTCGACGAGATCTACCTGCCCTTCCACGCCACCGCCGAAGATTTCGACCGGGTCATGCAGCGGGTGCGCGAAACCGCTCCCGACGCCATCTACTCGACCATCGTCGGCAGCGACATTCCGTCGCTGCACCGCGCCTATCGCCAGGCGGGGTTCGATCCTGCGGTCGTGCCCATCGTCAGCCTGGCCACCAACGAGGTCGACGTGCAAGCCATGAGCGACGAGGAAGCCGAAGGCCACATCTCCGCCGCGCCCTGGTTCTCGACCTTGCAGACGCCGGCCAGCCAGGCGTTCGTGGCACGCTACCGTGCGCGCTTCGGCGAACACGCCGCGATTACCTCGGGTGCCGAAGCGGCCTACTTTCAGGTTCACCTGTTCGCGCAAGCCGCGCGCCGCGCGTCCGATGACTCAGTGCAGGCCCTGCGCGAAGCACTGGCCGGGGCAAGCTTCGAGGCGCCTCAAGGCACCGTGCAGATCGACGCCCAGACCCAGCACACCTGGCTGTGGCCGCGCATCGCCCGGCTCGACCAGCGACGGCGATTCCAGCTGGTGCTGGAGAGCGCCGAAGCCGTGCAGCCGAGCCCCTATATGGTCGACTACCAGATGGACGTGCAGCCATGACCTGCCGGAGGCCGAGATGACCAGCGCGCCGTCCCTGCTGCGCGAACTCAAGGGCCTGCGCGTACTGGTGATTCACCCACAGGACGGTGAGGCACGCATCGTGCTCGACCAACTGCAGCGCATCGGCTGCATCGTCGAACAACGCTGGCCGGTGCCCACCACGCTGCCCGAAGCGGTCGACGTGGTGCTGCTGGCCGTGGAACTGAGCCAGCGGTTGAACACGCAAACCTTGGTGGAAGGCCTGAGCGAGCAGGCGCCGCCAATCATCGCCGTGGTCGGTTACGAGAACCCGTCGATGCTGCAACTGGTGCTGGAGACGCAACCGGCGGCGGTCATCGAGCGGCCCCTGCGGCCCTTCGGCCTGCTGACCCAGTTGCTGATGGCGCGGGCCGCCTGGCGGGCGCGCATCGACATGCTCGCCGAGTTGCGCAAGCTGCAAAGCCGGCAACCGGCCGTGTCGAAAATCTCCATGGCCAAGGCGCTGTTGATGGCGCGCCATCGCCTGGGCGAGAACGATGCCCATCGGCGCCTGCAACGCGAAGCCATGACGCGCCGCACCAGCATGGAGGCCATCGCCCAGCAGATCATCGATGCCGACCAACCTGCCGAACCCGAACAGCCGCTGCCCTAGCCCTGCGCTGAACCAGCGCCCCCAACCACAAGAATACGAGGTCACCCCATGCAAGGATTCACCTTCAGCAGCACTGCCCACCTCATCTGCGCCACCGGCAGCGCCGCCGGGCTGGCCGAACAGTGCGCCAATCGTGGCGCCCGGCGTGTATTGCTGGTCACCGACGCCGGCATCCTCAAGCACGGCCTGCTCGACAGCGTGCTGCCGGGCTTCGCCACTGCGGGCATCGAACTGGCGGTGTACAGCGACGTGCTCGCCGATCCGGCAGAGGCCCTGGTGCTGGCAGCCACCGAGCAGGCCCGGGGCATGCAAGCCGACCTGATCGTCGGCTTCGGCGGCGGCAGCTCCATGGACACCGCCAAACTGGTCGCCTACCTGGCACACCCTGGGCAGCGGCAGAGCCTGAGCGACATCTACGGCGTGAACCAGGCCACCGGCCCGCGTTTGCCATTGATTCAGGTACCCACCACCGCGGGCACGGGTTCGGAAGTCACGCCCATCTCCATCGTCACCACGGCCACCGGCAAGTCCGGCGTGGTGGCGAACCAGCTGTTGCCGGACCTGGCAATTCTCGACGCGCAATTGACCATCGGCCTGCCCGCCCCGGTCACCGCTGCCACCGGCATCGACGCCATGGTGCATGCCATCGAGGCCTACACCAGCAAGCACCGCAAGAACCCGCTCTCCGACCTGCTGGCGCGCGAAGCCTTGCGCCTGTTGGCGGCGAACCTGGAACGCGCGGTCAATAAACCGCAGGACCTGGAAGCCCGCCAGGCGATGTTGCTGGGTGCCTGCCTGGCCGGCCAGGCCTTCGCCAACGCACCCGTCGCGGCCGTGCACGCCCTGGCCTACCCACTGGGCGTCAGCTTCCACCTGCCCCACGGCCTGTCCAATGCGCTGGTACTGCAGCAAGTGCTGCGCTTCAACCTGCCGGCCGCCCAAGGCCTGTACGCCGAGCTGGCGCCCTTGGTGCTGGGCGAGCGCCTGCAACCGGGCGATGCGGCGCAGCAGTTCATCGACGAACTGCTCAGGCTTCATGTGGCCACCGGTCTGCCGCTGCGCCTGGGTGATGCCGGAGTGACCCGCGAGAGCCTGCCGGAACTGGCTCGCAGCGCAATGCTGCAACAGCGCCTGCTGGTCAACAACCCGCGCGAAGTCAGCGAGGCCGATGCGCTGGCGATCTATACCGCGGCGTTCTAGGTCGCGGCCGAACACCGCGCCTCCTGTGCTGCACGGCAGACAGCCCCATACCAAGGGGCTGTCTGCCTGCGAGCAACCCATCGCATCAACTCCATCAATGTTTACTATCGTGAAAGTCCGCTTTCTTTTCGCGGTGCCAGACGTTTATATGCGCGACTTATAGCAACTGTCTCGCTTTGGAGCTTCACGTGTACGCCCGCCCTGATTTGAAATACTCGCTTCTGTTCGCTTTGGCCAAATGTTCGATTGCTGGCTTGTCGTTTGCCATGGTGTGGTTGGACATCGCAGTCTTTCATACCGATATCCTTGAAATATCGTTTACCGAGATCACCCAGGAGCTCATGCTCGCGCTGTGCGCCCTGTTGTTCTGGAGCGCACCGGGACCGGCCCGCAAAGGCGGCTTCGAATACCTCGCCGCAGGATTTTTCGCCTGCTTGCTGACCCGTGAACTGGACGGCCTGTTCGACCCCATCAGCCACAGTGCGTGGCTGTGGCCGTTCCTGGCTATCGCTGCAGTCGCCATAGGCAGGGCGGCAAGTGCCAGGCACAGACGGCAAACCCTGCAGTCCCTGGGCGCTTTCCTGCGCACGCCAACGTTTGCCGCGCTGGCCACGGGCTTCGCGGTGCTGATCTTTTCCAGGATCTTCGGCATGGGTGCGTTCTGGCACCAGGTCATGGGTGACGGCTACCAGCGCCTGGCGAAAACCACGGCCGAAGAAGGTGTGGAGTTGCTGGCATATGGCATCTGGCTGTGCGCCAGCTTCGAGTATTGGGTCAAATGCCGGCTTGGCGAAAGCTGGAGTCCTCAAACCGCAACGTCTTGATGTGGAGTCCGCTGATGACTATTCGATCGCCCGTACTGTTCGTGTCCCATGGCTCTCCCATGTTCGCGGTCGAGCCCGGCCTGGCTGGCAAACACCTGGCCGAGCTGGGTCGTCAGCTGACGCGGCCCGACGCCATCGTCATTCTTTCCCCGCACTGGATGACCCGCGGCGACATCTGCGTGACCGCCAGTGCAGCCCCGCCGACGATTCACGATTTCGGCGGCTTCCCCGACGCCCTGTATCGGATTCAATACCCAGCACCGGGCGCACCGGCCCTGGCCGCGCGGATCGTCGACATGCTGCAGGCCGGCGGCTGGCAATCCCGCCTGGATGCCGAGCGGGGCCTGGACCACGGGGCCTGGGTACCTCTGCTGTATCTGGCGCCGGACGCGGACATACCGGTCATCCAGGTTTCCATGCCCGCTGCGCTCGATACTCATCAGGCCTGGAAGCTCGGCCAGGCGCTCAAACCACTGCGCGACATGAACGTATTGATCGTGGCGTCCGGCAGCCTGACGCACAACCTCTACGAATTCCGTGGCGCCACGCCCCACGGCGCGCAATACGTCAAGGATTTCGCCGCCTGGACGGCGAAGACCCTGGCCTCGGGTGATCTGCACGCGCTGCTGGACTACCGGCAATACGCCCCCTCGGCAGAACGCGCGCACCCCACGGACGAGCACTTCATGCCGTTGTTCATCGCGCTCGGCGCGGCGGGTGAGCAGTATGAAACGCGGGTGATCGAGGGCGGCGTCGAGTATGGGGTGTTGGCGATGGACAGTTATTTGTTCACGTAAAGCAGCAAGCGTGAGCTACACGGGCGGCCACTGGAATGGCCAGCCCTGCCGAAGTGGAACGTTCCGCTACCAATCCTCACTGCGCTCTGCGTGTTGGTGCAAGATTCGATACACCAGAATGGCATTGCCTTTCAGGGTGTAGATCGCACGGTAGGGATACTTCGCAAAGATCAACTCACGGCAATCGGGGATGCCCGACGCCTTGCCCAGTTGAGGAAACGCCTCCAGCTGGCTCAAACCATCCAACATCTGAAAAATGGTTTCTTCTGCTTTTTCAGGTCCTCTGAGCACTTCGTAGTGCTCATGAATACCATCGAGATCACTCGCCGCCTTGCTGGTTAATGCGACTTTCGGCACGCGCCACCCACTTAGCCTTTACGGCATCCAAATCGACCAGATTGCCTGCCTCTGCATCTGCGATGCCTTCGGCTACAGCACGGAAATGCCACGACTCGGATTCCACATAGCGAGCCAAAGCACGTTTCAAATGGTATTGACGATCTCGATCGGTGGCTTCGGCGAGCTGATCAAGCTGATCGATCAGCTCGGCTTCCACACGGAAAGAAAGAACGGGCGAACCCATGGCAGTACTCCTGGGACGTTTGTTTACGATGTATACGTTTACGCGCAACGTACACACTACCGATTGGAAGCTGCTTGAGCAATCCCTGTCGTGACTGATCCGGAAGTCAGCTGCTGCTTTCGAATATCAGGCTGCTGAAAAGCCTGGTGTGTACTGGTTAAATCACCACTGGCTGTACGGTATTACTTGCCAATTCGTCAGGTAGTTTCACTGCTACAACAACCCAGAGACCATACGGACATGCTCATCGACCTCCTGCCTGCCTTCGCCCTTTTCGCTCTGGTGTCGTCCATCACCCCAGGCCCGAACAACACCATGCTGCTGGCCTCGGGGGTGAACTTCGGTTTCCTGCGCACCATTCCCCATGCCTTGGGCATCAGCCTGGGTTTCATGCTGCTGGTGCTGGCAGTCGGACTGGGCCTGGGTGAAATATTCACCGCCGTGCCCTGGACCTACACCGCACTGCGCTGGATAGGCGCGGCCTACCTGCTTTATTTGGCATGGTGCATCGCCACCTCGGGCAGCATGAGCGAGGCAGGAGAACAGGACAGTACACCCATGACCTTCCTCGGCGCCGCCGCCTTTCAATGGGTCAACCCCAAGGCCTGGGTGATGGCGGTCGGCGCCATCACTACCTATGTGCCAGCGCAGGGTTACGTTTATAACGTGGTGGTCATCGCCGCGGTGTTCGCACTGGTCAACCTGCCCAGCGTCTGCGTCTGGGCCGGCTTCGGCAGTGTCCTGCGCAACGTGCTTCGGGTGCCGCGCTGGTTGCGGCTGTTCAACTGGAGCATGGCGGCGTTGCTGGTGCTGTCGTTGTATCCGTTGTTGCAGAGTCCGGCGCCGGTATGAGGTGTTGGAAAGTCATCCGCGTATTAGCGTTCCGGCGATGTATTGGGCTGTTTCCTGATGGCCCGGTCTTGGGATATGCGGTGTGTATGCGACGGTTTCACGACACGCTTTTGAGCTAGCATTGTAGATACTATGTCTATACAAAACGCTTGCGGCTGACTCGACATGTATCTACGATGTTTACACTTTTTCAGGAGGTTGCCATGGAAGTCAAAGTGCAGCAGTGGGGCAATAGCGCGGCGATTCGCCTGCCAGCAACTGTGCTCAAGATGATGAATCTGGTCAGCGGCGATGTGCTGAAACTCGATGTGTCCGCCGAGGTGATGACCCTCAAGCCTGCGAAAGCCAAGCCGCATTACTCGCTGGCCGAGCTGATGGCGCAGTGTGACTTGAGCGCACCGGAACCTGCCGACATGGCAGCGTGGAATGCCATGTCGGCCGTTGGGCGTGAGGCGTGAGGCGGGCCAAGTTCAACCGTGGCGATATTGTGCGCCTGAGCCTGAACCCCACCGCCGGCCGTGAGCAGCAAGGCGATTTCCGTCCGGCGCTGATCATTTCGCCTGCGGCCTTCAACGTGTCGGGCTTGGTCCTGATTGCGCCCATCACCCAAGGCGGGGATTTTGCCCGCCATGCTGGTTTTGCCGTGCCACTAAGTGGTTCCGGCACCGAGACGCAAGGCGTGGTGTTGTGCAATCAACTGCGCACCGTTGACCTCGAGGCTCGTGGAGGCAAACGCGTAGAGACGGCCCCTGAGGTGGTGATGGACGATGTACTGGCCCGCATTCAGGTGTTGATTGAGTAAGGAAAACAATACCAGCGCCGGCCCTCGCGGAAGAATCCATTGGAAAATACGCTGCAATATCGGCAGCGACACCTACCGGCCCACACTGGATACACCCATGAAATACAGCATCCTGGCTTCGCTGTTGGCTTTGAGCCTGAACGCATCGGCCGCTCAACAGAGTCTTGATCTACCTAGTTGCGACATCAAAGCCCAGCGCGAGCTGGTGGGCGAAACAGGTGGCAAGATCACCGACCCTCGACAGGCCCACATCTCGGTACGAGCCAACATTCTCAGCGCGGACATCGGCACCACGCGAAAAACCCGCAAGATCAGCCAAGCTCAAGCCGACCGTATGATCGAACGTGTCGAAGTCGTCCGTCATCAAACCGACCAATTCGTACATCAGCAGGGCTTCTTGAGCGCAGCGGAAAAAGCCAGTTTCGACCGAGAGTTCGACAGCCTCGCCATGCAGTTGTGCAAGCAGAAGAGTCGGAGTGAATAGGTCGATGGTATGCTCACAACGCGGATAAAACGCTCGACTCACAACACCGCAGCTCACCTAAGAAGAGCATCCGCAACCCAGCGAATCGATCGAAGAAGGTCACCTCATGAAACTGAAAGCTTTTTACTATTGCACTGCTTTCCTGTGCGCGGCTACGTTGGCTGGTTGCTCCACCAACACGGTCGTCACGTTGCAGAACGGCACACAGTACATCACCAAGGATGTACCTGACGCCAAAACGAAAGACGGCTTCTATGAGTTCGAAGATGTTTCGGGCAAGCAGGTAAGGGTCAAGGCAGACGAAGTGGCTACCGTGAAGGAAGAGGATTGATCCTGCCGTAACGCCGCGCCCCGGCGACACAGAGGATCACCGCTACTGTGACGCCGAACATGCCAAGGCTGACCTGTTCGTGCAGCAGTACCGCGGCCAGTGCCAGGCCAAAAAATGGTTGAAGCAGTTGTAGCTGGCCGACAGCGGCGATGCCGCCCTGCACCAGGCCGCGGTACCAGAACACGAAGCCGATCAGCATGCTGAACAACGACACGTAAGCCAGGCTCAGCCACGCCGGTGTGCTGATGCCGGAAAACGAAGCGGGCGCCAACCATGCTGTCAGTGGCATCACGACCGGCAGCGCCAACACCAGCGCCCAGCAGATCACCTGCCAACCACCCAATGTTTTGGAAATTTTTGCCCCTTCGGCGTAGCCGAGGCCGCAGGCAAGAATGGCCAAGAGCATCAGAATGTCGCCGGTCGGTGAGGCGGTCAGCCCTTGGGTGACGGCAAACCCGACGACTATCAGACTGCCCAGCACCGAGAAAAACCAGAACGCCGCCCCAGGGCGCTCGCCACCGCGCAGGACGCCGAACGCGGCAGTCGCCAGTGGCAACAGGCCGACGAACACAATGGAATGGGCCGACGTCACGTGCTGCAATGCCAACGCCGTCAGCAGCGGAAAACCGATCACAACGCCCATCGCCACAATGATCAAAGGTAATAACTGCTGACGTGCCGGTCGCCGCTCTTTGAACAGCATGAGCAGGCACAGCGCGAGCACGCCGGCGATGGCTGCCCGTGCCACGGTCAGAAATACCGGGTCGAGTTCCAGCACAGCGATGCGAGTGGCGGGCAGCGAACCGCTGAAGATCACGACACCGATGAGACCATTGACCACCCCACTCGCGGGTTTTGCTGTCGCCTGGCTGTGCACGTCAGAGGTGCGTTCCATTGAGTGTCCACTCCATGTCGGGTTGCATGTAGCGCATCGTATGACCGACTATCGTGACAATCAAAAAATTGTCATGGATACACTTCGAGATGGCTCGTCCCCGGTACAAGTCCCTGGTAGATACCTTTGCAGCCGATATTCGCGCCGGACGTTTGCCGCCGGGTACGCGTTTGCCGACACATCGCCAACTTGCGGCTACCCATGGATTGGCCTTGGTCACCGCCAGCCGGGTGTATGCGGAGTTAGAAGCCATGGGACTGGTCAGCGGCGAGACCGGGCGCGGGACGTTCGTGCGGGAAACCTCACTGCCGCCCGGCCAAGGTATCGATCAGCCGGACGTTGCTGCGGGTGTGATCGACCTCAACTTCAACTATCCGGCCATGCCAGGTCAGGCCGACCTGTTGCGCAGTGCCTTGCGCCAGCTGGCGTTGTCCGGCGACCTGGAAGCGCATTTACGCTATCAGCCACATGCGGGTCGCCTGCATGAACGGGCTTCAATCGCCCGTCATCTGATCCACCGTGGCGTCACGGTGGATCCCGAGCAGATTCTGATCGTCAGCGGCGCCCAACATGGTTTGGCGATAAGCCTGATGGCATTGCTGAAACCTGGGGACGTGATCGCGGCAGATGCGTTGACCTATCCTGGGTTCAAGTTGCTGGCCAAGACATTGCACCTTGAAGTTGTGCCCATTCCCGCCACCGCACAAGGGCCGGATCTCGATGTCCTCGCCTCGCTCTGCCACCGTCGTTTGGTGCGCGCCGTGTACACCATGCCCACGTTGCATAATCCATTGGGCTGGGTGCTGCCTGCCGATCAGCGCGAGCGCTTGGTGGCGATCGCCCGCGCGCATGATCTGATGATCATTGAAGACGCAGCCTACGCGTTTCTGGCGCAAGATCCGCCGCCACCCATCATTGAGTTGGCGCCTGAAAGAACGTATTACGTGTCAGGGTTTTCCAAGAACATCGCCACCGGCTTGCGCGTCGGCTTCGTCGCAGCCCCTGCGCATCGAGTGGACGCGTTGAAGCGCACGGTCAAGGCCACGACCTGGAACACACCCGGCGTCATGACCGCCATCACCTGTGCCTGGCTCGACGATGGCACGGTCGCCACGCTGGAGACGCAAAAGCGCGCGGACGCGCAGGCCCGGCAGGCGTTGGCTGACACGTTGTTGTCAGGGTTGCCGGTGGTGCGCCATCCCTCTTCGTACTTTCTATGGCTGCCGTTGGCGGAGGATGCAAGGGCGGATCAAATCGCTCTGGAACTGATGCGCGAGCATGTGTCGGTCTCGACGGCCGAGCCGTTTTCGATCTCGGTTCATATCCCTCATGCACTACGCCTGGCGCTTGGGTCGGTGAGCATGGACGCCCTGGGTGAGGCGCTGGGCACCGTGAAGCGGGTGGTGGGGGCGTATATCTGATCTCAGTTCACCCAGGTACGAAAACGAAAGACCACGTCGTTCTACTCGACCGCCGAATGCGATATGAGGTCAGTTTGGGCGTGTGGCAATCAAACACGTTTGATTGCGTACATAAAAGCAAAAACAGCCAGGATCTTGAAAGTTGCCAAAAACCCTTTAAGGGCCAAAGAATACCACTCTGTTCCTTCAACACAGTCCATGCACTGCAGCGACGCAGGCGAGCTTCCTGACTTCTTGAACTCCAGTTCGCGGCAGTAGCCATAAAACATGAACGACCAGAGAAGCATGACCGCGCCCAATGCTTTGATCTTGTCTCTGGATGAGTAGATGACCTCTGGCTCAAGAAGGTAAACCACGCCTGCCAAGACAAAAATCAACATGCCCACATAAGCCATTTTTTTTCGGCACCTTGGCGACGCCCGAAAATTGTTGAATACATCGAAAGGATGAAATGTACGGTCCCTCTGTAATCTATCTTCGAGGGAAACCAAGTAGCCGGAGCAAAAAGCAAGCATCCCAATAATAAGAACAAGGATCATATGAAGCCCCGCATTAGCAAAACTGGGCAGAACACCGATCTACCATTTCCCGATCAGGCTGTGGCTCCCACGACCTCAATACTAACACCGGTACCCGCCATCGGAATATGATGCGGCAGTGGTGTCAACGCCCCCTTCTCGCGCGATCCATCGCCCGGCTCGGGTGCTAAAATCCCTCGTCCCTGGACTCCGCCCGAGTGATGCACTCATGCTCCTGAATCTCGAAATCCGCAGCTATGAGTGTGAAAACCCTCATCACTCCCACGATCATGCTCAATTGGTCCTGCCGGTTCGTGGCCAGATGGAAATCGATGTAGACGGTCGCGGCGGGAGCATCGATCAGTCATTGGCCGCCGTGGTGAGGCCAGGCTCGGTGCACTCTCAGCTCAGCCGCGCAGACAGCTGTTTTCTGGTGCTGGACTGCGCGCCGGCTCTGCTGGAGACACTTCAGATGGAGCATCTGGCTCGAAAGACGTACGTACCTATCTCCCCTGCGACACGACGGCTCATCGAGTTCGCCGAGCTCATCGGCAACAAGCGACTAGCCTTGGACGCTCCACAGTTGAGCGTCTTGCACGGCCGTCGCCGCGAGCTTCGATCAGACCAGCATCGACCAGCTGACTCAGCCGCCGCTGCGCGGTACGTCGGGCTAGCTGAGGATGCTGCGCAAGGATCTCTGCCAATGTCAGGCCAGACGCCGATTCAAGGATGGTTTCCTTCAGAGCTTCCAAATTTGGCATAGTGTTTTGGCGCGATTCGAAACAAGGATGGCGCAATTGTGGCGCGATTTCGAGAATCGCGCCAATTTATGGCGCGATTTATGGCGCGATCTGCAGAATCGCGCCAACTGTCTTGGACGTTGCAGGAAACCAACACCGGCAACGACAGCGTCCGGGAGCAATTTCCTTCAATACAGCCCCTCCCATGATCTCTACCGTCAGTGCTCCCTCGCCCGTTTTGAAGGTGCCTGATGAGTATCGTCGTTTCCATGGCCGTTTTTGCACTGGCCTCTTCCATAAGCCCCGGCCCGGTCAACCTGGTCTCTTTGAGTTGCGGTGCCCACCACGGACTGCGGGCCGCCCTGCCCCACGTCACGGGGGCGACTCTGGGGTTCATCCTGCTGCTTTTGCTCATGGGCCTGGGACTGCACGAGATGCTGAACCGCTGGCCGTGGCTGACACAGCTGATTCGCATCGCCGGCGTGATATTCCTGCTGTACCTGGCCTACAGACTGGCAAGCAGTGATGGGCGAGTGAACACGGCGCACGTGCAGACACGACCCTCAGCCTTCACCGGCGCACTGATGCAATGGCTCAACCCGAAAGCGTGGCTCGCGTGCCTTGCGGGCATGGGCGCTTTCGTCGCCGACGGCAATGTGCGAATGGTGTGGATGTTCGCACTGATCTATCTGGTGGTGTGCTGGCTATCACTGGCCAGTTGGGCCTGGGCCGGTGCCTCGTTGCGCGACTATTTGAACAACACTGCCAGACTGCGCGGGTTCAATCGCGTCATGGCCGCGCTGCTCGGGGGCTGCGCCGTGTATCTATTGCTTGAGTAGGCACACCGCGATAGTGCCCTGGCCTCGTAGCCAAGGCGCGCTTGAACAGCCGCTGCAAGTGCGCTTGATCCGCAAAACCAACGCGCGCCGCGACCTGGGCGATGTCCTCACCTTGGCGCAGGCCATCGCGGGCCAGCTTGAGGCGGCAATCAATCAAGTACCCATGAGGTGTAAGCCCATGGCACGCTTTGAAAGCGCGGATCAGATAGGAAGGTGAAAGCTGCACAGCCGACGCTATATCCTCCAGCCGCAGTGCATCAGCGCAATGCTCACGGATGAATTCCGCTGCCTGGGCCATTTTGTGCGGTTCACTTTTGGCGTCATCGCTGACCGGCTGCAACCGCGCCACCAGTCGCTGGAAAAACCCCAGCGTTGCACCCTGCATGATAGTTGGCGGGCAGTCGCTGGCATTGAGCGTGCGATACAGATCGTCCAGCTCGTCAAACAGACCGACGTCGGCGCTGTAGGTCTGCGCAAAAGGCACGAAGCCCTTTTGCGTGCCAAAACTTTGCTGCTGCTGCAGATCCGCGAGCCACTGGGCATCCACGTAGAACATCCGGTACGCCCAAGGCTGTTCGTGCACGGGATTGCACGCGTGCACCACACCGGGGTTCATGAGCACCACACTGCCAGCACTGATCAGGCGGCTACTGTCGCCGTTCAAATAAGTGCTCTGCCCCTGCATGATCGCGCCAATGGAGAACGTCGAATGAGAGTGGCGCGCGTGGCTGAACGTGCGACCGTCCTCGACGTTGCGGATTTCCAGGTGTGCGAGCGCAGGATGACGCCAGTAGTGAGACATAGGTACTTCCATCCCGAGGGGCTCGCATGCAGAAAGGGGCAGCGTTGCCGTTGGGCACGATTGAGCTTGATCCTGAGCTTATACCGAGGGTCCGCGCTCGGCCAACTGCTGTCGTGAGCGCAATGAATGAGTAGCGATGCTAAGCCGGCGCACTCATTGCTGCGGCGTTACAAGCACGCCCTTGGCGCTACCCTAAAAGAGATCAACAAGTGGGTACTGGAAAAACCAGCCACCAATATGTTACGGTATAACATATTACTATTCACCTGAGGCAATGACTATGAAACCTGGAATCCACCCTGACTACCGCACGGTCCTGTTCCACGACACGGCTGCGGACGTCTATTTCCTGATCGGTTCGACAGTAGAAACGGATCGAACCCAGACCCATACGGATGGCAACGTGTACCCGTATGTCGCCCTCGATGTCTCGAGTGCTTCACACCCTGTCTACACCGGCCAGGTCCGCAAGACTCAGGCGGAAGGCCGTATTGCCGGATTCAACAAGCGTTTTGCCGGTTTCGCGTCGAACAACAAGTGACCCCTCGTAACCAGTGTCGCTGAAGCCAGTGCGCCCCGCTGGCTTTGGTCCTGGCGAGACGTTTACTCGGCTGCACGTCACGCACCGTGGTGCCAAGCCCTCTATCGCGACAGTATGCAGTTAGACTGTGCACACATTTCAGGTATGGATCCCGAGCCGTGAGCGTGATTCTGATCAGCATTGTGTGCATCATCTTCTGGACCACTGTGTCATGGCTCTCAGGCACTGCGGAGCCGTGGGACGCAGCGGGTTACTGGACCACTGTCTACCCTGCGGCGCTGGTGCTGTCAGCCATTCTGGGGGCAATGTTTCTACGCTTCAGCCTGATAGCAGGCGCGATAGTCATGTTTGCCCAACTCCCGGTGGTCGTAGTGTCTGCCGGCGTTTCGCCCTTGCTGGCTGTGGGGGTCATCTATGTCGCTCTCCTTTCCATTCCTGCAATGATGATCTCTTGGGGGTCCGGAAAACTGCGGCGTTTTTGCAGCGGTTGAGTAGCGGCAGGCTGCTGGCCCCTCTGCTCGGAATTGATCCTTACAGTATCGGGTGATGAGGCATCGGAGATGCTTCGATGGCCAATATCCTCGATTAGGAGATGCGAGATGAAGGATCAGGACAACCATGCGCTGGTGAGCACGTTGATATTCCCTATTGCTCCCATCGTGGTGATTTTCGCGCTTTCGGCTCTCTGCGCAGATAGGTGGCACGCAGCCCATTACACGCCAGGCGAAGATGGTGGTGAAGCTGAGCCTGCCATGGCGCTTATTCTGATACCGCTGCTGCTGACGATTTTCGCCATGGTCCTTGCAGGAATGACAGCACTCAATCGCTGGGTCGCCCGACGGTTCGCTCCGGGCGTCTGGTGGCGCCTCGCAATGGCCATTCCGCGAATGCTGCTGGCGGGCCTTTCACTGCTGCTTTTTCTCGTCTCCGCTGGTTTCTTCATGGGCGACGTAACGGCCATAGGACACTGGCAGGTAGTTTGCGCCTGGATTGCCTGCCTCATCGTAATGGCGACGTTTGTTGTTCAGCAGTATCGCCGCCTGACTGAATGAAAATCGGACGTAGGCACCGCCGACGACTTCGTGGCGGCGGGTGGTTCTTCGATCTGGAACAGTCGAGGTGAAATCCTTTGCAGTGCTGGTGTAGATCAGGAAGCGTTGATTGCGTATGACATGGAGACTGGCGAAGCGGGTATTTTTAGCCTGGTGTGAAACCCCACGCTTGATGTCGCGGCAGAGGACATTGCCGGTTACCTGCGCGCGAGCCCGGCGATACCACTGCACAGAAAAATTTTGTAGACGACCGGTCGGTATGTGTTTACCATGCTGCCCATCATGAAGAAACCAGCTCAAGACATGCGGCAGCACATCATCGATGTGGCTCGTTCGCTGATGACCAACAAAGGCTATACGGCCGTTGGCTTGGCCGAAGTGCTGAGCACGGCGGGTGTGCCCAAAGGGTCGTTCTATTACTACTTCAAGTCGAAGGAAGAGTTCGGCCAGGCTTTGCTGGAAGAATATTTCTCCGAGTACCTGGGCCGCGTGGACGCGCTCATGGCAAAGCCTGGAAGCGGCGCCGAACGCTTGCTGGCCTATTTCAACTACTGGACTGAAACCCAAGGCACTGACCTGCCCGAGGGCAAATGCCTGGTGGTCAAGTTAGGCGCAGAGGTCTGCGATTTGTCTGAAGACATGCGCGCTGTGCTCGAAGTCGGTACGGCGAAGATCATTCAGCGCATCACAGCATGCGTGGACATGGGCGTAGCCGACGGCAGCATTCATCCAGAAGGTGACCCTGCAGCCTTTGCTGAATCACTCTACCAGCTATGGTTGGGCGCCTCCCTGCTGGTCAAGGTGAACAGATCCACGGAGTCCTTTTCAAAAGCTCTGATCATGACCAAGCGCTTGCTGCACTAGTACGCGCTTTTTATTTACCCAATTTAGTAGACGACCGGTCCACTACAAAGGCTTAGAACATGAAAGACATCAGCAACACCACTGACCTGTTTTCTCCCGTACGCATGGGTGCCATCGAACTGGCTAACCGCATTGTCATGGCGCCCGTCACCCGTAGTCGTTACGGCGAAGCAGGTATCCCCACTGAGTTGCACGCCACTTATTACGCTCAGCGGGCCACCGCTGGATTGATCGTGGCTGAGGCGACCAACATCTCGGCTCAAGGCCGCGGCTACGCGGCGACCCCTGGCATCTGGAGCGAGGAGCAGGTAGCAGGATGGAAAAAGGTCACCGATGCGGTGCACGCTGCAGGTGGCAAGATTGTCAGTCAGCTCTGGCATGTAGGGCGCTTTTCAAGCGTCGACCTGCAACCCAATGGCGAGGCGCCGGTAGCACCTTCCGCTATCCAGGCAGAGGGTAATACCTACACAGCCGATGGTTTTGTGCCTGTGTCCATGCCGCGAGCGCTCGAAACCGACGAGATTCCCGGCATCATCGAGCAGTACCAACACGCGGCCAAGAATGCCAAGCGCGCGGGTTTCGACGGGGTAGAAGTGCATTCGGCCAACAGCTACCTGCTGGACCAGTTCCTTCGCGACTCCACCAACCAGCGTACAGACCAGTACGGCGGATCCATCGAGAACCGCGCGCGTCTGACCCTTGAAGTGACCCGAGCAATCGTCGATGTCTGGGGCAATGACCGCGTAGGCATTCGCCTGTCACCGGTGACACCGGATGCGGGAAACACGCCACCGGACAGCAATGTCATGGGCCTTCACGGCTACCTTATCCAACAGCTCAACGCGCTGGATCTGGCCTACCTGCATTTTGTCGAAGGGGCCACGGCCACCTCCCGAGAAGTGCCGGCAGGTGTCGACATGGACGCATTGAGTGCCCAGTTCAATGGTCGGTTCATTGGCAACAACAACTACGACCTGGAGATGGCGGTCGAGCGGCGCGCAGCGGGCAAGATCGACGCTGTGGCATTCGGCCGCCTGTTCATTTCCAACCCAGACCTCGTCGCGCGCCTGCGCCACGGTGCCGAGCTGACCATTGCGCCTCGTGAGTCGTACTACGGCGGCGGCGCCAAAGGCTACACCGACTGGCCATTGGGTAATTACTAAGACCAGCACTTACCTACTCCCCTGCCCGGTTCATCTGGCACTCCCCAACGGTTAGTACGCGCCACCTACGCGGGAACACCGCCACAAAGGAACACGACATGAATTACCTGGACAAGAAAACCGCCATCGTCACTGGCGCCTCTTCTGGCATTGGAGCCGCCACGGCTAGAGCGCTGGCGGCCCATGGCGCCAACGTCATCGCCGCGGCCCACGAAGAAGCGGGCCTCGTCGTTCTGGTCAGCGAGCTACGTGCCGCCGGTTATGAAGCGGTGAGCTACGTAACGGACGTTACCTGCCCAGAGCAAACACTGGCGATGGCCCAGTTCGCCAAGGACACCTACGGCTCAGTGGATATCTTGGTGAACAACGCAGGCCTGATGCTGTTTTCCAACTGGGTCGACCTCGCCACCCGCGACTGGAACGCCATGATCGATGTGAATATCAAGGGCTACCTGAACGCCATCGCGGCCGTTCTCCCATTCATGATTCAGCAGAAGTCCGGCCAGATCTTGAACATGGACTCAGTGGCAGGGCATCAGGTCGGCCCAGCCGCCGGTGTCTACAGCGCTACCAAATTCTTCGTTCAGGCTATGACTGAATCCATGCGCAAGGAGTTGGGTGTGCACCACGGCATCCGCGTCAACACCGTAAGTCCAGGCGTGATCAATACCGGCTGGGCCGACAAAGTGACCGATCCCGAAGGCCGCAAAGCCGCCAAGGCGCTGAATGAAATCGCTATCGCGCCCGAGGACATCAGTCGCGCGGTGATCTACGCACTCAATCAACCAGCCAACGTAACTGTGAACGATCTGATCATTTCGCCGACGCGTCAGGACTGGTGATCGGATTATGCACGTCGATGTAACCCAGTGATCCGTCGAATCCAACTTCAGGAGAAACACCCTATGAGCAACAACATCAAAGCCGTGCCAACCAGCGATTACAACGCCGTCATCGAAACCGCCAGCAACTATGTCGAAGGCTTGCGTGCAGGCAGCGTTGCCATCATCGCGGAAGCGTTTCATAAAGACGCCGTGATGTACGGCTTCACCAACGGTCAACTGTTGGGCGGGCCGATCAGCAACCTGTATACGTTCGTCGAAACCAACGGCACGGCGCCAGACATCAGCACTCGTCTGGACGTGCTGGCTATCACTCCGACCACCGCTGTCGTACGCGTCGATATGGAAAAAGACGCGATCGGCGCTGACTACAACGACTACCTGACGTTGATCAAAATCGATGGTGCCTGGAAAGTCATTGCCAAGGTTTACCACCAATTCGAAGGCTGACTGCGCAGGCCTGTGCCGGTGCAAGCCGCACCGGCACTTCCCCACAACAGGAGCAACCCATGTCCAGAGTTTTTGTCATTGGCGCCGCCGGTAAAGTCGGCAAACGCCTTGTCAGTCTTCTTGTCAGCAACGGTCACGACGTAGCCCCACTGCATCGGCAGCGCGTCGATTGATTTGGCTGCAAGCACGCTCAGCCAACGATAATTTTTAAAGATATGGCTTTGAAGGCTTTTGGAGTTTGATGTATGGCAACAGTTGAATACAGCGCCGTTATCGCAACCACTGCAGAACACGCCTGGAAAGTGCTAAGAAACTTTGGGGAAATAGCCCAATGGCACCCGGCAATCAATGAAAGCAGCCTCGAAGATGGGCAATCAGAAAGCACGATTGGCTCAGTCAGACGGCTTGATCTGGCAGACGGAGGCGTTCTTCGCGAACGCCTTCTGGTACTGGATAACCCCCAGATGCGCTTAACATACAAATTCGAAGAATCACCTCTACCGCTCGACAACTATCGAGCAGACGTCAGGGTGATCAAGGTCAGTGGAGAGCTTCAGTGTGTCATTGAATGGCGTGCGAGCTTCGACGTCCGCGATGCAGAAATGACTGCCCACTTTGAAGCGCTGATCACCCGGCTGGTCGTGGATGGCCATGACAGCCTGGCGCTTTACCTCGCTCAGTCACGGACGTGCAAAGACGGGCACTGAAGCCAGCCGGTTTGAAGGACTACTGATGCCCCATCACCGGCCAGCCTGCGATCTAAAGCGGCGGGCGCTCGAGGGCGACCCAGGCCTGCACGCTGGGACGCTGCCATTGACGTTGCGCATACTCCACCAACGCTGAAGGCACAGCATCGCCATTGAGTATCAGCCGGTTGAGCATGAGCGCCAGATCGACATCCACTATCGACCATTGGCCGAAAAGATTTTCTGCGCCGTCTTTGAGCAGCGCTTGCGCCGTATAGAACAACTTGTCCGCTGACTCACGAGCCGTCGGCGACAAAGGGCCATATTGCTGACCATAGAAAACCCCAACGGTGGAACGCTCCTGCCTGATGGGCAGCAGATCGCTACGGATCCAGGCCTGAACCTGCCGCGCTTTTGCCAAAAGCCGAACGTCTTTTGGATAAATCGGCACTTCGGGGTAAACGCTTTCGAGATACTCCGTGATCGCTGAAGATTCCGACAAGGCAAAATCTCCATCCACCAGCGTGGGGACCCTTTGGGTTTGCGAGAGAACAGCGTAGGCATCTGCCTGGTGTTCAAGTTTCTGCAGGTCGACTGCGCTCATCGCAAAATCGATACCCTTCTCGCGCAATGCAACAAACACCGACAGGGCATAGGGGCTGGTGAATTGCGAATCGACGTACAAGTGCAAACGGCTCATGGACTGATCTCCTTATGCAGAAGACTCCACGCTACGAGATTAAGCAGAGAGAGGGAAATCAATGATTTTCATGGGGGTATTCTTGGTAGGAATGGGCGGTGTTGGGGTGTTGGTCTGGATAGGCTAGGGTCTGGGTCGATAGTACCCAGACCACGCGTTTATCGGCTCAGGCGAGTACCGGCTCGGTGCGGACCATGGCAGTCTCGAGGTACGAATCAAGCGTCCCAGTGGCTACGCGATTCCAGACCAGGCGTTTAAAGGTTGGCACAAGTGACAGCTTGTTTGATATCATAGCCTCGTCAGCACAGACCGGAACCTTCGCTTGAAGGGGTGTTGATTTCGGAGCGAAAGCTCTCCCAGCCAGTGTGCGGGATAAGGCGCAAGCCGAAAGAACAGGCCGATATTGAGACACGCAAAAAGCCCCTGTGCGCAAGCACAGGGGCTTTTTGCTTCCTGTCACACCGACTTTCCTTTATTGCGCATCTCCAGTACGTAACGCGTGTTGAATGCTTTCCCTTTGGGCAGCGAGTGGCGACCCCAGGTATCAACCTCATAAGCGCTGATGACGTGCATTCGCAATAGATTCGTCGTTTCGGCGGGCTTGGTGATGGAAAAGAAAATCGCGCAATCATGTAGATCCAGACAAAAGTACCTCTGGCCACTGTTCTTGCTGTTATGCGGCACTACCATTCCGGTATAGAAGCGGCGCTCTATGTAGTCACGCAGCTGGGTGCTACAGTGGTACCGCGAAGGGCAGAAGTATCTATGTTCATGCTTGTGCCGCAGCGGCTCACCGTTGCCTTTATCGTCCGTGAAGCAATGAAAGCCGAATTCGAAACGGACGGTCAGCTGGTTACCACCCACCTCGAAGGTCATCTCGAACGGCTGCAAATGCGCCATACTCTTGGTAACACCGTTGATGACCAGATGATTCCATTGCATGTTCAGTAGCAGTCCAAGCGCCCTGTGAAGCGGGCATTGTATCGTTGCTGAGACAGATTGCATTCCGCGTCTAGGTAGACCTTTCCAACCTACCGAGATGAGCCATCACTTGATGCCAGAATATCCCTGCGGTTGGCATGCCGTGTGGCTGCTTTGGCTGCGTTGCGAAACTTGTGTTTGGCGCGATCAACAGAATGAATCGCGCCAATCTCCTTCCAAGTCACTCACCGCGAATCAACAACGCATCTACCAATGCCTTCGCCCCCTCGATGCAATGCACCGTGGCGCCAACCAGTCCTGGATCCACCACCCGGGCATCGCACATTTCAGATGCCGAAGCATGGGCGCACGTCAGCAGATGGGACAATTGCGTCAAGGCATCTTCCAAGGCAACACCCGAGTTGACGCTGAATATCGGCTGCCGGTCCGGGCCATGGCGGCCGAACGGCAAGACGTTGGTTTCCGTGATTTCGATCATGGTCAATCTCCTTATCTACGATGAACACGCCAACAGGCTTAACTACAGGCAGGCACCTGTGGAAGCGGGCCCTGCCCACAGGCAGGCATCTGTGGGAGCGAGCCCCGCCCACAGGCGGGCACCTGTGGGAGCGGGCTCTGCCCGCGAATGCCGCGCCGCGGTCTATGTCCGCCAGAACTGCCAAAAGCGCCGCGGCGGCTGACTCTCGCGCTGCGCATTTCTCCGCGCCTGCTCCATCAACGCACGCTGACGCTTGAATCGCTCAGCCAGCACACGGCCATCGGTTTCAGAAAAGTCTGTCGGGAAATGAAACAACGGGTGATCGGAAGGAAGATCGAGAACGGGTGGATCGGGGGTCGGCTTGACCATGATGCAACTCCTGACGGCTCGATTGAACCGCCACCTCCCGCTGCGAAACGGAAAAGGGTGGCAGCTGTACGCGGGTTCGCAGACCGGACCGTCAGGCACCCGGCGCACCCGAAGGTGCCCCACGCACAGCCGCCATAGATCGACACTGTAGGCGAAAAAAAACGCCGACAATGGGTATGGAGGCGCTGCGCGCCTGACGAATTGTTCGGGCTGCGAAACCCGGTCGCTGAATTGGCAGCGACGGGTGTGAGGTTAGCGGAGGTGGTGGGGGATGGCAAGGTTGGGGGGGAAAGGGAATTGCTGGCTGAGGGGGATGGATGGAGGATGGTTGAACAACTGCTTTCAGCCAGAAGCGGTCATCGGTGGAGAAGTCACCGTAGCGGTGGCGCCCCGACAGATAACTATATTCAAAACCACAGAAAGTCAGAGGAAGACTAAGTATATACTTTTCTTTACTATAGCTGATTGCCACATCAGATTGTTGACCGCTGGGAAATATAAAGATTGCGGATAAAATCACTAAAACATGCATAGGTATAGGATAGGCACCGCTTCAAAATACTTCACGAACCAGCTAACTTTGGCTAGGAAGTCTCGCGAATATTATGTTGTGATGTCGGAGCCCGAATCAATGAATAGAATATTTTCCTAAATCCATTCCGTCGCGATTCACTTTCATAATTCAGGTAGCGACTTAATTAACGGGCTCATTTTGTAAGTTTTTCATATTCTGACGTAAGAATAAGTTTGGCGCCACAAAAATAGTTATCCACTTGGGGGGGATTACCTGTCGCACCCACCCCAACTATATCAATACCGCCGATAGGGAGGTTGAATCTATTAACTAGATAGTTCTGTACAGCCCTCGCATGCCTTTCGCTTGTTGTCTGTGCGTACGCCAATGCTCCTCCAGTTTCTTTGAAGCCAACTATTAACAGCGGATCCTCTGCTTTTGCCATTGAAATCTTTTCTTCAGCATATTGATGCTGCGCCTCCTCAACGAAATCAGGAGTTTCCAAGATACTGCTTTGATCCCATCTGAAAAAATAGCAACCTTCTTGTGCGAGACCAAGTAGCATAAGCTTATATCCGCCATCAAGATGATCCCAGGCACGCACTTCCTTTCTGAATTCATTCGGGTGAGTTTGAATCCAAACCCAAGCGCCGAGTCCAGCTAGCGCGATTACGAAGGTAAATGACAGCATTACAAGTATTATTCGATATGAGTGCTCATTTTGAAGCTGAGGAAAGATATTCTTTCTAATTATCTCCCTAAATATAATCAAAAAAACAGTCAACCCTAACCCGCCCACTCCAGCAATCTGCACGATGACCCTTACTGTATCACCCTCCACGTCCATCTCCTTTCGAAACTTTAAATAAGGTTTTCTGATGGGTATCCTAGAAATCAGGAAGTGCTGAATTGATACTAATGTCACTCCCGTAGGCAGTTTAGATCGGATTTCAATGGCTGCCACCCATAGCCGCGACCTGTCACATAGTACCTTCACCTTCTGATCAGGGGGATTGATGCAAGGGTCTGGTGACTTCTGAACCATTATGCTCCTCCCTTTCTTTGCTTAAGGATCAGGCGCCGAAAGCGCATGGGCGTTCACCGGCAATGGCGGTTTCGGGTCGGAAACGGCCTTTCGTAACAGGCAGCAATCGGCCCATTGAAGCCGCTTGGGGGGATGGACGTAGGCACGCTGCCTGTCGCGCTGTGCTTTGGTAGTGCTGACCGAAGCCTCCACAGCCTTATGGCTGTAGCGGCCATCGCTTGGTCGATCACCTCCACCATCCTGAGCCTGTTAGTAATTTGAATACTGGCAAAACTGTGCTATGACGTTAAGCAACGCAAGAGAACGGGAAAAGGACAAATAGTGCAGAGCTTCAACTACATCTCCTTCGGAAATCGGGATTATCTCGCAGGGAACGGTAATGAGATCTCGATGGGGCGGGGGCGCATGTTCGAATACACGCCAACCGACATTGAGAAGCGGCTTGAAATGCTCGATTCCACAGCGATCGCCTTTCTCGAAAAATTACCGACCTTTTTGTGTAGCGAGATCATGCGAGTCAGAGACGGCGTCTCGATGCTCATCAAATACGGTCGAATTTCCCAAACTACGTCCGGGGTAAAAGAAGTCTCCACCCTATTCCAGACAGTGATCGATTACGGCGAGGTCGATTTCGACGATATTGAGACAGCTCAGATGGTGTTCGGCGCAGATCGATTCCAACTCCAGCGCACTCACTGGGCTGTCCGTGAAGGCGACGCGCAGATGGTGTTGCGCCGATTGGGCAATCTTAAACCCGCCCTTGCTCAACTCATTGACGCACCTGAGGCGCCTCGCGCCGAAGATACAACGGTCCAGCCTCCACCTCGCGATAAAAAGATCCTTGGCGTCGCCGATAGCGTGGAGTCCTTTCTTCAACTGCTCTACGCCTCGCCGGGAAAAGACGCGAGCGAAACTTTCTTCCGAGGTCATAGTAACGCCAGTTATGAGCTGACGCCGTCACTGCTGCGCAAATGGGAAAATGGTGACTGGATGTTTATGCCGAGCGAGGAGCGACTCTGCAAGGAACTATTAATTGCGCATTACGATGAATTCCAGGGCGATCATTATTGTTTTGACCGACTTGTTCGCATGCAGCACTACGGTTTACCTACGAGACTGCTTGACATCTCTAGCAATCCCTTGGTGGCACTCTTCTTTTCCTGCTCTGGCAAGAAAGACCAATCGGGACTTGACGGTGAGGTCATCGTCTTCAAAATCGAGTCGCAATTGGTAAAATACTTTGACTCGGACACCGTTAGTTGCCTTTCAAATCTTTCCAACCTCACGTATGCACAAAAAAATAACATCGATCTTGGCCTCGATAGGGACGCATTTAATGGAACTGACGTCGTAGGAAAACTGCTCCACCACATCAAGTCGGAGAAAGGCTTTTTCGAGGGGAGAATTGTCCCAGACGATCTAAGGTCTATCATCTGCGTAAAGGCAAAACGAACTAATACGCGCATCAAGTCGCAGTCCGGCGCATTTCTGCTGTTTGGGCACGAGGCTGCGCTTCCTGATGCAGGCCAGGATGGGATTGAAATCGCCCGAATCACGATCCAAAACAAACCTCATATTCTCGAACAGCTGGACCGAATCAACATCAACGCAACAACCGTCTATCCAAGCATCCAAGAAACTGCCATTCATTTGCGGGATAAGCATCAGTTTCCGCGACCTCGCAAACAAGACGCTGTTGCGGCGGCCAATACCACTCCAGAAATCTAATTCGACGGCCACTTTCAAGGTAGAGAGCGATGTCCGCTTTGGGTTGTGGATTCAACCGTTGCGTCCACCGGTTGAATCCACAGCCAAAAGCGGGCAGTCCCACTGGGACTGAGCTGGTTTTCCGAGGTTCGAGAGAATCTATGAAACTCAGGGCGACTCATCTAACAGTAGATTAAGGAGCAGACTTTGTCCCGTACCAGTGAACAAAGCGAATGCTCTTAATTATTTGTTATGAATATGACTTCTCTATCTCTATGAGCAATTCACCGATTTTTATGCCTGAAGCCTTCCCCATTAAAAAGCGAGCGGTATAGCGATCTAGTGGCTGTTGATTTGGCGCAATATGTTGCTTAATTTTTGTTCTATATTCTGAGATTCTCCCGGATTCCTCTCCTGGCTGGGTCTCCAAGATATCAGTAAGTAAATCCTCTCTTCTTTTTTGTCCGCCAGCGCTTTTACACTTTTCTTTGATATATCTCACCAGGATTTTAAATAGAAACTCTGCCCTATGAAAATAGTTGAACTCATTTCCGATCTTTTGGCATGCGTGAGCTAATGAACCAGAGGAAAATAGCTCACGATAAAATCCTGGAATCCTGTCTTCAATATGCCCGACTTTTATTTCTTGCTCGGGTGCTATTAGGCATAAAAATGGAGCCACCTTCTCAAAGCTAATTGGCAGTATTGCATGAAGGCCATGACACGCCGTAATTAAAACAACCAGCTCGTTGTTAAGCTTGGCATTTAAGATTCTGAGGCTATCAATGACTGACTCCCAGTCAATGAACTCTCCAGTTTTTCCAATTTCTAAACCGCGCTCCTGGGATCCGTGCATGTCAAAGTGAATAATTGGCCTAAGCCCATTATCGATTTTATGAAATATTTCCTCTAGCAGTTGAAAGTAACCTTCGCCGCTAATTATTCGTGCGTGCGAAAAATTAAAGCCACCTCCATTGTTAGAGACATCGCTTATGCTCTCAACTAAGCGGCGAGTTACTCCTTCTTCTCCCGGCCTAGATCTTGTGACTAAATATACAGTGTTGACATTGAAGGATATATTTGCATTCATAGCTATAGTTTGAAATCAAATGTTGAATAACGCGCCGGACAAGTGTGGCGTATAGCATTATACTCCCGCTATCCGTGTCTAGGCTGAGGCCTTCTGCGTTCCGATAGCCCTGTAAGAGAGTTATGCACCATAGATGGACAGCCTCATTCGCTCGACCAAGTATGGGAGCAAATGCTCTCGCGACATTACTCGATCCGTACGGAGCGCGTCTATTGCATGTGGGTTACGCCGCACGGCAGCAATAGGTCTGCTGAGGTCGAAGCGCCTCATGCAGATTTCGCAGCGCATGACCGCGTCTTTGCCTTTACTCAGCACTAGGCACCATTTGCATGGGCAGGTTATGTCTACCGGAGCGGGATAGTCCAAAAAACGTCCGCTTTTGGCCGAAAGCAGCCCGTCGCGCCCCGCCGTTACTCGCTCTTAGTAGACTCAGTCAAATCTGAACGTACTCGGGGAAGGCCATGGCATTAAGGTGTCTTCCCAGTATGTATATTGAATGAGGCAGCACCGCGCTAGTACGCCCACGATGGCACGCGTTGACGAGCTCATTCAGCAAAAACTGAAAATTCCCACCTGGATGGTCAAAAAATGCGACTTGGCTTGCTCCACTGGCAGTTCGTAGCAGGCCTCCGGCGGGGTCAGCAAAAAGCATGATCCCACCCGCCAGAGAAACAATGACATTTGGAGAAAGGTGGGGGGCAGCCTCGGCGCATGCAGCAGCATAGTTTTTGGCAAGAGTCGCGCGGCTCACCCCAAACGACTGGCAAAGAACAAAGCAGAAGGGTTGGTCGTAGCGATTGCTGATTGGATCTATCGCCTCCGATTCGGCGCCCTGAATGATCATCGAGCTGCCAAAGTGCCTGAAGCGAGTTGGATCTGGCGAAACTCGCCTTAACTCTTTGATACTTCGAATTTTAAGCACTGAGTCTCGCAGTTCTTTCGTTCCCAGTGTGCTTTTGATCTCCCCGACCGCGATAACTCCCTCGCAAGGTATATAAGTCGCTTCCGGTGCACCACTGAAGGAAAACACGGGACACTGGTCTTTTTCATGAAGTATCACATCTGCTTGATTGGAGGTGGAGTCGTAGGAGTCAATCACGCAGCCAGTGGCCACTGCTGCCATTGATGGCAATACCATCTGAAGCTTAGTCCGAACAGCATGTTCTCGGGCACCTCCTACAAGCCCAGGCGTCGTTGCCCTGCCCGCTCGATCAAAACTATCTACCAAATCTTGAGCTAGATACCCAAGAAATTGGGCCGCATTGAAAGAGTCATCCATGGGCGCTACCTCACCAATCACTAAAATGTGATGCATCAGTCGTTTGGTCCTTACCCAGGTCGGGTAAAGGGGGCATTCCGGTCCTGTTGATGATGGAATTTAAGCATAACGGGCATTCAGGTCAACAAAGAGCTTTAAGAGCATCATTTAAGGGCGGCTTTGGGGCGAGAGCGCTCGGCGACGACCGGCTCTTTTCGACCCATAGCTGTCGTTCGGGACCTGCCGCAATCGGCCAAAAGCAGACCCTCGAAGGAATCTACAAAATTCGGTCGAGTCACGGCCCACGCTATAATATTTCAGATATGCTTTGCAGCCTAATGAATCGCCCCCGGTTTCGTAGACACCTCCAAGCCTCATAATGAGGCCCAAATAGGAGGTGCCATGAGTCGTCAGCGTTACCCCGGAGAATTCAAGATCGAAGCGGTCAAGCAAGTGACCGAAAAAGGCAAACCTGTGGCCGATGTCGCCCAGCGCCTGGGCATGTCCGTGCACAGCCTCTACGCCTGGATCAAGGTCTACAGCAAGCCCCAAGAGCAGCGTCAGCAAGATGACGATCAGCAGGCCGAACTTCGCAAGCTACGCACTGAACTCAAGCGCGTGACTGAAGAACGAGACATCTTAAAAAAGGCCGCCGCGTACTTTGCCAAGGAGTGCGGCTGAAGTACGCCTTCATCAAGAAGCACTCGACTGATTATCCGGTGCGGCGCCTTTGCCAAACCCTCAAGGTGCACCCCAGCGGCTACTACGCCTGGCTGGCCGAGCCTCAATCTGCCCGAGCAAAAGAAGATCAACGTCTGCTTGGTTTGATCAAACACGCTTGGCTGGAAAGCGGAGGTGTATACGGCTACCGCAAAATCCACGATGACCTGCGTGAGCTGGGAGAGGAATGCGGTCGAAATCGAGTCGGGCGCTTGATGCAGGCGCAGGGGCTGCGTTCGCAAACGGGCTATCGGCGGCGCCCAGGGTTTTACGGTGGAAAACCAACAGTGGCCTCGCCCAACCACCTCGCGCGGCAGTTCAAGGTCAGTGAGCCGACGAAGGTCTGGGTGACAGATATCACTTACATCCGCACCTATGAAGGATGGCTCTACCTGGCAGTAGTGCTGGATCTGTTCTCACGTCAAGTAATTGGTTGGTCAATGAAGCCAAGGATGTGCAGCGACCTGGCTATCGATGCGATGTTGATGGCTGTATGGCGACGCAAACCACAGCAGCAAGTGATGATCCACTCAGACCAAGGCAGTCAGTTCAGTAGCTCAGATTGGCAAAGCTTTTTGAAGGCCAACAATGTAATCAGCAGCATGAGTAGGCGAGGAAACTGCCACGACAATGCCGTAGCCGAGAGCTTTTTCCAGCTTTTGAAGCGGGAGCGAATCCGACGAAAGATGTACACAACGCGTGAAGACGCCCGAAGTGATATTTTCGATTACATCGAAATGTTCTATAACCCTAAACGCCGGCACAGCAGTGCTATGCAGCTGTCTCCAGTAGAGTATGAGAAACGCTATTTCCTGAGCTTGGAGAGTGTCTAGAAAATCCGGGGCGATTCAGATCGACATCTTCGAAGCTCTGAAAGTAAGATCTTCGGCTGTCATCGAACGCATGCGAGAAACGCTGCACCAAACGCCCGACAGAGGATCTGGATGTTGCTGATCGAAGACCTGCTGACCGTTCCACACAACCCGCCCCACGCCACCCTCCTTGAACCCCGGCACCAGCAAAACATCATTCAAGACGCAGCAATCCGACCCGCCCCCATCAGCGGACAGACCTGCACGGCTCGCTCGGCCAAAAGGTTGAGCAGAGCGCGCATTTGTCCGATGCGCTCGTCCAACAAGGCGATTTTCTCTGCAAATAACTGAGCCAGCAGATCGGTGGAAGCTTCTTCGCCAGTCCACAGCAACGGCAGATTTTCGCCGATCTCCCGCAGTGAAAATCCCAGCTGCTGCGCCAGCTTGATATACCCAACCAGTTGCAGCGTCTGCTCGGCGTAAAACCGATAGCCATTGGCAGCACGACCCGGCTTGATCAAGCCTTTCTCTTCATAGAACCTCAGGGTATCGACTGACACGCCTGCCTTCGCTGCCACTTCTCCGATCTTCACCCGTCAATTCTCCCTTTGACTCTGGACCTAACTCCAGGCTTTAGCCTGCGGGCTCCAACTGTGAGGGGTGAATATGATCAGCGTAAATAGAAATCTACAGATCGTTCGGGCCAGTGCTGTTTACGATCTTGTGGTCACTGCGGGCTTCATGACGCCTTGGACGGCATTGCTGGTTTTTGAGGGATTCGCAGCGCTGTCCGCTGCGCTGGCATTGGACCGAGCGGTCCCCACGCTGGACATTACCGCAATGCTGTTCGCCAACTTGCTGGGCAGCATCGTGGTGGTCTGGTCGATATGGCGGCTGGTGCAACCCAGCCGCAGCGTTGGTTTGTATGACACACTGGCGAGAGTGCTGTTCGCTTCCTGGCAGCTGTTTGCAGTAGCTCACGGCGCCAGTTTTCTGATTCTGGGCTTCACGGTTTTCGAAGTGGCCTTTGCCATCGCGCAACTGCTGCCGACGAACCATCCACGAGCGGTTCAAACGCAGGCAAGCCCTGAGGGTTCTGGTCTCGGTGTACGGTAGACGAAATTCTCGCTATGGCGTCACCCGCAACAGCTTCGCATCGACCCCATCGGTCAGCACGTAGATCGACCCATCGGGAGCTACCTTGACGTCGCGCATGCGCTCGTCCAGTTCGCCCAGCAGCAGTTGCTGACCGACGATCTGCTGGCCGTTACGCACAACGCGGCGCACGGCACGCTCCTTGAGTGCCGGGACCAGCAAGTCGCCTTGCCATTGGGGAAACAGCGGACCGTCGTAGATGGCCAAGCCAGCGGGTGCAATGGACGGTGTCCACTCCAGGAGTGCGTTCTGGTAGCCAGGCAAACGGGTGAATGGCGTTATTTTCGCAAACGGGTAGTCGATACCGCCCGTGACGATGGGCCAGCCGTAGTTGGCGCCCGGCACGATGCGGTTGACCTCGTCGCCGCCGCGCGCGCCATGCTCGGTGATCAGCAAATCGCCTGTGGTGGGATCGACGGCGATGCCCTGCACATTGCGGTGGCCAAGGCTGTAGATTTCCGGGGCGACGCCAGCTTGGCCGATGAAAGGGTTATCCGCCGGCGGGCGGCCCTCGCGGTCGATTCTGACCAGGGTGCCCAGATCGTTCGCAGGATTCTGCGCTTCTTCTCGCCGCTCGCTGCCGTCGCCCAGCGCAAGCACCAGGGTCTGGTCGCGAAGAAAGGCAATGCGCCCGCCGTTGTTGCCGGCGCGAGGCTTGAGCGTGGAGCTGAACAGCACGCGTACGTCGTCGAGCCGATCATTCGCCAACGTGGCACGCACAAGGCGCGTGCCGTTTGCACCGGTTTCTCCATAGGCCATGGTCAGGTAAAGCCAACCGTTGTGTTCGAACTGCGGATCCAGCGCGACCTCCATCAATCCCGCGGTACCGCCCTGCTGAAAGATGGGCGGCAGCCCGTCGAGCTTGATCTGCGCAGACGCGCCATCGGCAGCGATGGCGAGGAGCCGCCCTTGCATCTCTGTGACCAGGACGCGGCCGTCTGGAAGAAACGCCACCGACCATGGGCGGTTCAGGCCCGTCGCGACGGTCTGGACCTTGTAGCTGGCGGAATCTACCCTCGCTGGCGTATCGCCGGTGCCAGGGGCCATGGCGAAGAACAACATGGCGGGCGCAGCGATGAGAACCGCCACCACACCCGCCTGACGCCACTCCCCTCCTCGGCTCGACGAACGAGCAGTCATGACCGAAGGCGCGCTCAGACGCGCATAAAGCCACCCGCCAACGATCCCCGTCAGCGACATCAGCACATGGCCAACCGCCGTGCGGGTGCCCGGCAATGCGGGCATCGGAATCACCGAGCGCATCAGCCAGAAGACGAAACCCAGCCCACATACGCTGGCCGTGATGAAAACGAGCCTGCGCCAGGAAGCTGGGGTGAAACGCAGCACCCAATGGCCTGCCAACACCGCGAAAGACAGCGCCAAAAAGGCTATGCCGGCCATGACTGGAGCAAACCGCGCAAGGTCTTCGAGCGTGGTCCAGAGTCGAACCGACAAGGTCACCGGCGCGCCGAGGCGAATCAGTTCGGCGAGGTTGAGCTGAGTCTGCACGACGCTGGCAATGGCACCCGTCGCCAGCGCGGCGACGAGCAATGCCCTTATGTAGTGGATCGCGGCCTTCATTCGATGCGTTCTCTGCCTGGCTTTCAATGCTTGGAGATTAACCGCAAACACTGCACGCCAGCACTCAAAAACCAGCCTACCCGCGGCCCTTCGCCCGATCGGCCTGAGTCCGCCCGTCATACCCCCAATCGGTTGCCGGATGCTCCTTTACAACGATGTAGGTCGCCGGGTGAAGGTCCGGCAGGGCCCGTCGGAGCAACGACATGGCACTTGCGATAAACGCAGTTTTTTTCTCTTCCGAGTTCGTCCCGGCGGTCACGCTGACCTCGAGATGCGCCGCCGCCGGCTGTTCATCAGCGCCGACGGTCCAGCGATGTGCCCCCGGCACTTCAATCAGCACCGAGGTAAGGTCCCGGCGTTTGCCCAGGGCGTTGGCGATCAGGTCAGTCATTTCGGTGCACAGCTGGCGGCCATGGTCGAGAGACGGCTCGTGCGACAGCGTAAGTCTGGCAAAAGGCATTTTCGTTCTCCTGGCGGTGATGGAGATCGAAGTCTATTTGAGAAAAACGAAACTATACTCAAGACTTTCCACACCCCAGGTTTGAGTTTTCCTCATGATTGCGGACATTCCCTCCCCGTTGCTTCGCACCTTCGTGGCGGTGGTCGATGGTGGCTCGCTGGCCGCGGCGGCCACGCGCATTGCGCGCAGTGAGTCGGCGCTCAGCCTGCAGATCGCCCGTCTTGAAGGCATCGTGCGCCAGCCGCTGTTCGACAGGGATGGCCGGGGCTTGCGGCTCAACACTGCCGGGGGGCTTTTGCTGGGCCATGCGCGCTCGATCCTGGGTCGCATAGACGCCGCACGTGCGGAGCTTGCGCCGGACACCGCGGCGCCGGTTCGACTCGGTGTCGTGCAGGATTTCGTGGCAGGGGTATTGCGCCCCACGCTTGCGGACGTCCTCGCCGCGACCCCCGATGCTGCTTTTTCAATTGTCGTGGCCAGCACGGCAGAACTGCTGCAGGCCATAGGCGAGGACCGCATCGACGCCGCCTTGTGTGCGGGTGAGCCGTTTGGCGGCAGCGTGGTCACCCGGCTTCCCATGAAGTGGTTCGGCCACCCGGATCTGCTGCTCAGTGACGTGGTACCGCTGGTGGGCATCACCCTGCCCTGCCCGTTTCTGCTGGCCGCGCAGCGGGTGCTGGACGCCGCCGGGCGTCCGTGGCGCATGGTGCTGACCACGCCGAGTCTCGATGGCGTACGTGCGGCGGTCGAAGCAGGACTGGGGATTACCTGCCGTACCGAAGCGGGCTTCTGCCGACCGGCGATGGCGGGCACAGCGCTGCCGCCCCTGCCGGAGATCGCCTATTCCATCGTTGAGCGACGTCGGGACGATGCAGGTAACCGCCTGGCCGTCAGCAGAATGCGAGAGCACCTTGAAGCCGTGGCGCATCACTCGTAAAAAAAGCGAATCGTTGTACCTAACAAACGTTAGGTAGCCTATTGACGCGCTCTCAAGAGGCGTCTATGGTCTTTCTACCTAACAAGTGTTAGGTAGACCTCTCTCCAACAGGACCCACCCATGACCGCCAAACTGCAGCTCTTCACTTCTCCCTCGGCTTTCCCCAACCCGCAGCGCCTGCGGTTGTTCATGCACGAAAAGGGCATTGCCGATCAGTTCGATGAAGTCATCTACGACATGGCGCCGGGTGGGCAGCAGCGCGGTTGGCGCCATCTGAACATGAATCCGTGGGGTGAAACGCCCACCTTGCAGTTGGCCGATGGCAGCTACCTGGCGGAAACGGCGGCCATCGCGCGTTACCTCGACCAGTCCTATCCGGGCCGCAAGATCATGGGCGAAAGCGCGCTGGAACAGGGCCTGGACACCATGTGGGACAACCGCATCTGGGTGCATATCCTCTATCGCATCGTCACCGCGTTCCACGTGCTGCACACCGGCCTGGGCTTCAAGCTTGAACTGACCAAGAACGAAGCGTGGGGTGAGCACTGCCGCAAGGAGGCGCTGATGCATGCTGCCCTGGTCAATCGCCATCTGGCTGACGGCCGTGAATGGCTGCTGGGCGGTGCCGAGCCGACGTTTGCCGACATCACTTTGGCAACCGCCATCGCCTTCTCCAAGTTCCCGGTCAACGCCACCCCGCTGGACGAGCGTTTCGAGCATCTGGACAGCTACTGGCAGCGCTGGCAGCAACGGCCAGCCTTCCAGGCGGCCTACGCTGACCGCAGCAGCGGCATACCAGAGCTGGATTCGCCTACCGCGTGATCGGTCGCAACGCGTAGCAATGGCCGAGGCCGCCATCCCCTGGCGGTCTCGGTACGCGTCATGCCGAGCCCTTTTGCTTTAAGATGCCGCGCTTCCCCGAGAACTCGTTCGACGTACGAAAGGCACCCAAATGAGCAGCAACGCCCGCGAGGCCATACTCCTGGCTGCCCGAAACATTGCCCAGTCACAAGGCTACAACGGGCTGAATTTTCGTGACCTGGCGAATGAAGTCGGGATCAAGCCGGCCAGTATCTACTACCACTTTCCGAGTAAGGCCGACCTCGGCGTTGCCGTTGCACGGCGCTATTGGGAAGACGGTGCGGCTGCGCTGGAAACCATTTCCGAGCAGACCCCCAACCCAGTCGAAGCGCTGCAGCGCTTCCCCGAGATCTTTCGGCGCTCGCTGGAGGCTGACAACCGGCTTTGCCTGGGCAGCTTCGTGGGCGCTGAAACCGATAACCTTCCCCCGGCCATGGCCGAGGAAATCCAGGCCTTCGCGCAGGTGAACATTGCCTGGTTGAGCCGGCTGCTGGTCGAGGCGCAGGTGTGCGAACCGGCTGCAAGCGAGGTACGTGCGCGGGCTATCTTTTCGGCAGTGGCCGGCGCTCAACTGGTTGCCAGAAGCCGCTCGGACATCTCGCTGTTCGATACGCTGATCGAGGCCTATCGGGCTTACGGGCCCCTGCCCCCCGTCAGTAGCCTTCAGGGCCCGACACCCACTACCGCTGCACGCGAAACTGTTTCGGTGATTGCCCCGTACAGCGTTTGAAAAAGCGCGAGAAGTACGCCGGGTCGGAGAACCCGAGGTTGTCGGACACTTCGGCGATGGTCATGCTGGTGTAGACCAGATCGCGCTTGGCCTCCAGCAGCAATCGCTGGTTGATCATCTGCAATGCAGATTGCCCCGCAAGGCGCCGACACAGCGCGTTGAGATGGGCATTGCCGATGCCGAGCGTCGCGGCATAGTGATCGATAGGCAGGTGCTCACGAAACCTTAGTTCCAGTGTCTTGATGAAGACCTGCAGATAATCGCGCCCACGATCCACTTGCAAGGTGTCCGACGAGGACAGTGCCTGTTTGCGCCGACTGAGCCAGATCGACAGTATCGTGATCAAGGATTGCAGCATTGCATCGCGGCCCGATCGCTGTTGGTTGTACTCCTGGGCAAGGGCTGAAAACAGCGTGTCCAGATATGCACGCTCGGCACCGACCGGATAACACACAGCCGTGGTCAGCACCGGGCTGCCGAGCAAGGCGCCGAGTTGATGGGCCAAGGGCAGCGCCAGGCTGAGCACGTGGCCCTGGGTGTCGGCGGAAAACTTGAAGGTGTGCACGCTCAGCGCTGGAACGACCTGCAGCGAAGGAGAATCGACGAGATTGACCTCGTCCTCGACCTTCAACGTGGCCTGCCCTGCCTGCACGTACAACAGTTGCACCAGATCGCTGTGCCGATGGGGTTTTATTTCCCAGCCATGCAGCTTGCTCCGCTCGGGAATCGACTCGCAATGGATCAGGTCTGGCGTCGGCCAGGCCCCGGTTTCGCCGTACAGTTTGAACACCGGAACGGGCGCGGCGAGCGATTTCGACATTGTGTCTTCCCCACTGCAACGATCCGCCGAAAGTCCATGAAATATGCCGGATATTGCCTTCTTATCTCAAGTCTGCTCATCAAAAATACAGGGGACAACAATAAAAATGCACTGCAAGGGGTCACGCCCGCAGTCGCACCTCACAAGGCTGCTCACATGAAAACTCAAGTCGCTATTATCGGTGCCGGTCCGTCCGGCCTTCTGCTCGGCCAACTGTTGCATCGTGCGGGTATCGACAACGTCATCGTCGAACGCAAAGACCCCGACTACATCCTCTCGCGGATTCGTGCCGGCGTGCTCGAGCAAGGCACCGTCGACCTGCTGCGCGAAGCTTCGGTCAGCGCGCGTATGGACGCCGAGGGTCTGGTGCACGATGGGTTCGAACTGGCGTTCGATGGACGCAGTGAACGCATCGACCTCAGCGCACTGACCGCCGGCAAAACGGTGATGGTCTACGGCCAGACCGAAGTCACCCGCGACCTGATGCAGGCCCGGGCCGCCGCCGGCGCGCTGACGGTCTACGAGGCCGACCAGGTTCAGCCCCATGACATGAACAGTGACAGCCCGTACCTGACCTTCCAGCACAACGGCGAGACGGTTCGCCTGGACTGCGACTACATCGCCGGCTGCGATGGCTTTCATGGCGTGTCGCGGCAAGCGATTCCGGCAGAGGCCCTGAGCGTTTTCGAACGCACCTACCCCTTCGGATGGCTGGGTATTCTGGCCGACACACCGCCGGTCAACCACGAATTGATCTACGCCAACCATGAGCGTGGCTTCGCCTTGTGCAGCATGCGTTCGGCAACGCGCACCCGTTACTACCTGCAGGTGGGAGCAGAGGAGAAGGTCGAGGACTGGTCCGATCAGCGCTTCTGGGATGAATTGAAGCGTCGCCTGCCCGCGCCTGTCGCAGAGCGGCTGGTCACCGGCCCGTCCATTGAAAAGAGTATCGCGCCGTTACGCAGTTTCGTGGTGGAGCCGATGCAATACGGCCGTTTGTTTCTACTCGGCGATGCCGCCCACATCGTCCCGCCCACGGGAGCCAAAGGCCTGAACCTGGCGGCCAGCGATGTCAGCACCCTGTATCGCATCCTGCTCAAGGTCTATCGCGAAGGGCGTACCGACCTGCTGCAGAAGTACTCGCACATCTGCCTGCGCCGCGTCTGGAAAGCCGAACGGTTCTCTTGGTGGATGACCTCGATGTTGCACCGTTTTCCTGACACCGATGCCTTCGGACAGCGTATGCAGCAGACCGAACTGGAGTACTTCGTGGGTTCGCCTGCCGGCCGCCAGACCATCGCCGAGAACTACGTCGGGTTGCCGTATGAAGACATAGAATGAATACGAGCTTCCAGTGCGGTACGGAAACTGCATTGATCTCGCTTTGCCGCCAAGCCAATGACGCCTTTTATGAAACCAAGCGACTTTACCCCAGCCAGACTATCGCCGTCGTTGCTGAGCAAAGCCCTGATAGGCTTCATTGCATTGGTGTGTCTATCCTTGGGTCTGGCAACTGCGTGGCAAATGAGTTTGTCCCGGGAAGAACGTCTGGCGGCCGCCAAAGTTGCAGTTTCCAATATCGTCCGTGCTGCCGAACAACAAGCTCAAGATACGGTGCGACAAGCTGACAATACCTTGCGTGATCTTGTGGAACGCGTAGAGCACGACGGGCTTGCGATCGACGCGCGAGCGCGGTTGGCGAAGCTGATGGCGGCAAACGTGTCGAACGTCGAGGCTATCCAGGGGCTCTTCATCTTCGACGCCCGGGGCAACTGGATAGTTAACTCGTTCTCCGAGATTCAAACCCACGATAACGGTGATCGTCCTTATTTCATCTATCACCGTGATCACAGTGATACCGCCACGCGAATCGGCTCCATCGTGAAAAGTCGCATCACCGGGGATATGGTCATCCCGATCAGCCGACGTATCAATGGCGCTGATGGCACTTTTGCCGGTGTGGCATTGGCCACGGTGCCCGTTGCCTATTTCCAGACCTTCTTCGAACGAATGGATGTAGACGACCAGGGCGTTATTTTCCTGGCCCTGAACAACGGTGACCTGCTGGCCCGGCGCCCTACCCTGACGGCGCTGATGACCACCAACCTTGCCAAAGGCGATATTTTCTCGCGCTATCTGCCCGAGAGTGACAGCGGTATTGCCGTGACCAGATCTTTGGTGGACGGTGTGGAAAGGATCTATGCCTACCGCCGGGTCACCGGCCTGCCTATCGTCGCGGCTGCGGGTGTCTCATCCCAACACGTATTCGCCCCCTGGTGGGCATATGCCTATCGGTCGGCGGGGCTGATTGCCCTGATCTGCCTTGCCTTGATAGGGTTGAGCGTCTTGCTGTACAAGCAGATCCAGCAACTGATAACGGCGGAAAGCGAGCTGCAAGGCGCCCAGAATGAATTGGAAACAATCGCGCAAACCGACAGCCTGACGCAGTTGCCCAACCGACGTCGCTTCGACTTTGCCGTGCGCCAGGAATGGGCACGAGCCAGCCGCAATCGCTCAACGCTGGCGATCATCCTGTTGGACATCGATTGGTTCAAGCAATACAACGACCAGTACGGGCATGTCCGAGGCGATGACTGCCTCATGGAAGTCGCCAGCCTCATAGGCAGTGCGGTGCACCGAGCCGGGGATCTGGCGGCGCGTTATGGTGGCGAGGAGTTCGTGATTCTGCTACCGGAAACGGATCTTGCCGGCGCGCTCAGCGTTGCCGAAAAGGTCAGGCTGTCCATTTTCAATGCCGGCATCGAGCATTCAGCCAGTGCGTTGGGTAACGTCACTGTCAGCTTGGGCGTGGTGGCAATCAACGCACCCAAACACGACGCCTATACCGCGGCCCTGAAGGAGGCGGACAGGCTTCTGTATCGCGCCAAAAACCGAGGCCGAAACCGTGTCGAGGCGAACGAGCTGCCTGGTGCGCAAGCAACCGGTTCATACGTTAGCAGCCTGGTGACTTAGGGCAGCTGCCCTGGATTATCCCGAGCGAGGGCTGCCGTCCGTCACCGCAGCCCCAGCCCGTCCTCACACCTTGAAGCGTCGTACCACAGCGATCAGATTGGCATTGGATGCGGCGAGCGCAGACGTACTCTTCTCGGTCTGCGCGCCTCCTGCCACCAGGTCCTCGACTATCTGCCGCACCGCTACCATGTTGCGGTTGACCTCTTCGCTGACGGCGCTCTGCTCTTCAGCTGCGGTGGCTATCTGCGTGCTGAGGTCGTTGATGCACACAACCGATTCGGTCATCGCATCCAAGCCTTCGTTCACCCTGGAGGTCTTGTCGACCGTGGCCTGACAGCGCGCCTTGGTGCTCTCCATCGCCACCACGGCAGCACTGACACCCTGCTGCAGACGGTTGAGCATTTCATTGATTTCCGAGGTACTGGACTGGGTACGCCCTGCCAAGGCTCTTACTTCATCGGCAACCACTGCAAAACCGCGGCCTTGTTCACCTGCGCGCGCCGCCTCGATCGCAGCGTTGAGCGCGAGTAGATTGGTCTGCCCGGCAATGTCACCAATCACGCCCAGTACAGAATTGATACGCTGGGCATCGTGTTCCATGGCCCTGACCTTGGTAGTGGCGTCTTCCACTTCCGAGATCAGTTCGCGGACACTGCTCGAGGCATCTTCGACCACCACTTTTGAATGCCGGGCCTTCTCGCTCGCCACCTGGGTCATGCTCGCGGTTTGAGCGGCATTGCGGGCGACGTCATCGGCGGTAAAGCTCATCTCGGTGATGGCCGTCACCGCTTGATCGGTTTCATTGGCATGGCGAGTCAGAATGCTGTTGGTGCCGCGCGACTGTCCGCGTAGCTGCTCGATACCCTCGGCAATCAAAGAAGACGAGTCGGACACTTCACTGATCATTTTCTGCAAATAGACGATGAAACGGTTGATCGAGTGGCCCACTGCGCCAACTTCGTCCTCGGCGCGAATGACGATGCGCTTGGTCAGGTCGGCATCACCGGCCGACAACGTATCGATATTGGTCTTGAGCACCGCCAAACGGTTCATCAGTTGCCTGAGGGCGAACACGATGACCAGCAGCATGATCACCACCATCGGGATCTGCAGCATCGCCAGGGTCGTGAGCACATGGCTGCTTTGCGCCGTCAGCACTTCAGTGGGTTGGGCTACCGCCATCTGCCACGGCGTGCCCTCGACGGGCATCAGGAACAGGGTGTATTCCTTGCCATCGCTGCCGACGAACGTCGAACGCGTGGCACCGGGGCTTTTCAGCAAACCCTGCAATGCTGCCGCAAAGGGGTATTGGCCAGCCAGGTCGCCGAGATTCTTCAGTACGTTGTTGCCTGGAATCTCCGGCTGGTTGCTCAGGACTTTGCCGTCGCTCTCGACGATCATCAGTTGCGCGTTGATCTCACGCTCTTTCTGCGCGATCAGCTCATTGAAGAAGCCCAATGTCACATCGATGGTCGCGACGCCATAGGCCGCGCCGTCCTTGGTAATGGCCATCGCGCAGTTGGTGCGCGGCTCCGGGCTGGCATCGTCCTGGTAGGCCGAGGCCCAGTTGCACTGCCCCGCAGGGGCCTTGAGCCCACCGAGGTACCAGGACTGGTCAAAGTAGTTTTTCGATTCAGGCGAGTTCCAGTGCGTGTTGACTATCAACTTGCCGCTGGCATCGCGGTGATAGAACGTACTGTGCTTGGCCCGGCCCACGGTACGTTTATCGGGAAGCGGCCAGATACCTCCGCCGAATACCTTCGACTCGCCATACTGGTTGACCATGCTGGGCAGCAGGCGGTCGATACTGTCGCTGTCCAGTTGTGCAACCGTCTCGGTAATCACCCGCTGCTGCGCCTGCACCCGGGCCAACTCGCGCTTGATGACGGCACTGATCTCCCCTGCCTCAGTGACCAACTTGCGTTCATCGGTGCTTGTAAGGCTGGGCGTGATGAAGTAATTGACCCCTATCGCCGTCAGCACCGCGACGAGCAGAACGAAGCCTACGAAAGTAGCGGTATAGCGAGTTTGAATGGTGTGCAGCATGAGGGGCGCATCCGCAAGGTGTGGAGTTATTGATCTTGTATAACCTTATCGGCGCGGAACTTTGTCGCATGAGTGCAAGCCCTGATAAAACGTGAACATCTCGGTTCATCAGGAGCGTGCACGGCTTGCTTATACAGTGCGATCAGAGCGCGTTCACCTGACCGATCGCCAAAGGCTCGGCGCTTTCGCCGATGCCGTTTTCCAGAGGTGCGCCAAACGCATCAAGGCTGATCTGGAAGCGATCACCCGGCTGGGTTTTCACGCCGTCGGCAAACGACAGTGTCGCGGTGCCGAAGTAATGCACGTGGACATCGCCCGGACGCAGGAACTGCGCGTATTTGAAGTGATGGAATTCAAGGTTGGCGAGGCTGTGGCACATGTTGTCTTCGCCGCTGAGAAACTCCTTTTCCCAGAGCGTTTCGCCGTTGCGAATGATGCGGCTGGTGCCGGCAAGATGCGCTGGCAATGCACCTACGCGCAGTTCCGGGCCGTAAGCGCAGAAGCGTAATTTGGAATGGGCAAGGTAGAGGTAGTTGCGCCGCTCCATGACATGGTCGGAGAACTCGTTGCCCAGGGCATAGCCGACGCGGTACGGCTGGCCATCCTCACCAATCACATACAGCCCGGTCAGTTCCGGCTCTTCGCCGGCATCTTCGGCGAAGGGTGGAACGGGAAAATCGGCCCCCGGCCGCACGACGATGCTGCCGTCACCCTTGTAGAACCATTCCGGTTGCGCGCCGGCTTGGCCTTCTGCCGGTTTGCCGCCTTCCAGGCCCCATTTGAAGATGCGCATGGTGTCGGTCATGCCGGCTTCGACGGCGCCCTCTTGCTGGTGCATCTTGTCGCGCGCCGAAGCGCTGCCCAGGTGAGTCAGGCCGGTGCCGCTGATCAGGCAATGCGCAGGGTCTTCGTGGTCGAGCGGCGGCAATACGCGGCGCTCTTGCAACAACTGCGCATAGTCCGGACCCGGTCGCGTGCCACGGGCGGCCACTTCATCGGCCAGGCCGTGGTGACCGCGAATGGCCGCCAGAGCGAGCTCGCGGGTCGTGCGGGTATCATTGACCACCTGGACGTGGGCGCCCTCGACAACGCCAACCTGGCGTCCCCCGTCGGTGTTTTCGAATTGAATCAGACGCATGTGTGGCCTCCGGAACGTCATGGTTGGCGCCGCCCGCAAGCGGCGCCAAAGGGTCACTCGATGATGTTGAAGTCGCTCAGGTATTCATCGGAGATTTCCAGGCCCAGACCCGGGGTATTGTCGTCGAGCTGAATGTAGCCGTTGACCGGTTGTGGCTCGCCCTTGAACACGTAATAGAAGAGTTCATTGCCGACCTCGACGTCGAACACCGGGAAGAACTCGGCCATCGGCGACGCCGTGGTCGACATGGTCAGGTGATAGTTGTGCATTTGCCCGGCGTGCGGGATGACGGGCACCGACCAGGCTTCGGCCATGGCGTTGATCTTGCGGGCAGCGGTGATGCCTCCGACACGGTTGGTGTCGTACTGGATCACGTCGATGGCACGGCGTTCGAGCAAGTCCTTGAAACCGTAGGACGTGAATTCGTGCTCACCGCCGGAGATCGGCATGATGCCCATCTTCTTCAGCTCGATGTAGCCTTCGATGTCGTCGGCAATGACCGGCTCTTCGAGCCAGCGCGGTTCGAACTCGGCGAGCTTGGGCAGCATGCGTCGGGCGTATTCCAGGGTCCAGCCCATGTAGCACTCGAGCATGATATCGACGTCGGGGCCGGCCAGTTCACGCAGGGCGCGCACTTGTTCGATGTTCTTGCGCATGCCGGCCGGGCCGTCTTTCGGGCCATAGCCGAAACGCATTTTCAGCGCGGTGAAGCCCTGGTTCAAATAGCCCTGAGCCTCTTCGAGAAACAGGTCGAGGTTGTCATTGGCGTAGAGCTTGGAGGCGTAGGTCCAGATCTTTTCCTTGGTACGGCCACCCAGCAGTTTGAACACCGGTTTGTTGACCGCCTTGCCCATGATGTCCCAGATCGCGATGTCGATTGCCGAGATCGCCGCCATGCCAATGCCCTTGCGGCCCCAGGCGTGACTCTGGCGGTACATTTTCTGCCAGATGTACTCGTTGTCGAACGGGTCTTCACCTATGGCGATCGGCGCCAGATAGGTGTCGATGATTTCCTTGGCCACACGTGGCGCCAGGGCGCAGTTACCGATGCCGACCAGACCGGTGTCGGTCTCCACTTCCACCACCAGCCAGCCGTGGAAACGGAACGAGCCCATGGCGTCGCCGCGCTCGAACAGAATGTCACTGGCGTTGGTGCAGAAGTGCGCCTGGGGCGGAACGACTTTGCCTTTCCACTCGAAAACGCGGGTACGGATGGCTTTGATTTTCATGGATTCAGGTTCCTTGCGCTGCCGGTTTCTTGTAATTGTCGAGTCGTGTTCAGTAGCTGTTGCCCGCCCATCCGGCAGGCAATTTCGAACGCTTGGCGAATGGCGCCGACATTGGCTTTGCCCTGCCCGGCAATATCGAACGCGGTGCCGTGGGCCGGGGTGGTGATCGGGATCGGCAAGCCGCCCTGCACCGTTACGCCGCGGGAGAAGCCCATCAGTTTGATCGCGATCTGCCCTTGGTCGTGGTACATCGTGACCACTGCATCAAAGGCACTGGCATCGCCCTGGACCTTGAGGAAAATCGTATCGCCCGGATACGGGCCTTCCGCGGCAATACCCATGGCCTGCGCCGAACGCACTGCCGGGCCGATGATGTCCAGCTCTTCGCGACCGAACGAGCCGTTGTCGCCGTTGTGCGGGTTCAGCCCACAGACGCCGATGCGCGGTTTTGCCAGGCCGCTGCGCTTGAGCGCGGTGTCGATCAGCTGAATCGCTTCGATCACCCTGGTCTGCGAGAGCAGGCCCGGCACGTCGGCCAGGGCAACGTGCGAGGTCACGCGCGAGGTCCACAGGTTGTCGAGCACGTTGAATTCGCAGAACGGCCCATCGAAGCCCAGCAACTCGGCGAACCAATGCAGCTCATCGCTGTGGGCCATGCCGGCCATGTGCAGCGAGGTCTTGTTCAACGGGCCGAACAGCACGGCGTTGGTAGTGCCGGCTTCGGTCAAGCGCAACGCCTGTTCAAGGGTGTCGAGGCTGTAGCGACCGCCGATGACACTGGCTTCACTGCGGGCAAATTCGCCCACGGTGTCGCCGCGAAAGTCATACAACAGCGGCGTGTCATCGACGAACGACAACTGCTCGAGCGATTCCACGCGGCGGTAAGGAAATTCCATTCCGGCGATGCGCATGCCGCGCTGCATTTCCGCTTCGTCGGCGATCAGGATCACGTTGGCCTGGCTGCGCACCGAGGGCTCGGCGAGCAGCCGTGCGATCAGTTCCGGGCCGATGCCCGCCGGGTCGCCAAGGACCATGGCGATGGATGTCTTGTTCATGCTTCACTCCTCAAGGGTTCAGGCCGTGTCCGGTCAAGGGTGCCCGGCTCGCAGCGATAGACGCGCTGCGCATTGCTGTAGAACAAACGCTCCTGATCGGCCAATGGCAGATCGGCAACGATGGATTTGAATCCGTTGTAGATGACGTCGAACGAGCCACAGAGGCTGTCCACCGGAAAATTGCTGGCGAACATCACGCGGTGGGTGCCGAACATCGCGATCACCTCGCGCACGATCCAGGCGTTGTCCTTGGCCCGCCACGCCTGGCGCAGCTGGCCGAGCCCTGACACCTTCACCTGCACGTTCGGCCACTCGGCCAGCCGCGCCATGGCCAGCCGCCAGGCGGCCAGGCCTTCGGCGCTGCGGTCATTGGGCAACCCGGCATGGTTGAGAATCAGCGTGGTGCCCGGAAAATCCCGCGCCAGCCATTCCGCCTCATGCAGATTCCACCACGGTGTCTGCAGGTCGAAATGCAAGCCCAGCCCTTGCAGCACGGCATAACTGCGCCGCCAGCGCTCGTCGCTCATCAGGCTGCGGACGTGCCCGACCTGCGCCCTTGTGGTCGGGCCTCCAGGCTTGTGGCGCACGCTGCGCACGCATTTGTAGGAGGCTTGCTCGGCCAGTACGGCGGCGGCCTCGGGATGATCCAGCCAGGCTTGCGCGACGATTGCATTGGGCAAACCGTAACGGCGGGCGAGTTGTTCGACGAAACGGGTTTCGCCCACCGGATCCTGTGGGTCCCATTCCGATTCGATGTACACCGTCTGCACGACCTGGTGAGTACCGGTATCGGCGAGGTAATCGTCGGGCAGGTAGCTGCGTTTGATCGCGCTGTAATCGCCATAGCGGAACGCGACACTGGCATCGGCCGCCAGCCACGGATGGGGATTGATCGAAGGATCCCAGAAATGATGATGGGCATCGATGATCGGACCGTTCCACAGCTCGGCCATGGCGCACCTCATTGGTGATTTATTGTTCTTTTGATTGATCGTTCTTCTGGGTGCAATCCACCGCAAAACACGGCGTTGGCGAGCACTATCGAAGGCTCCCTGATAACCGTCCAATCAAATATTGGAATACAGCGATAGCCTGGAGTTATCTCAACGGGGTTTTTGCGTGTCTGCGGATGGGTTGCAGCGAGCCTGAGTTTCTTATGAAATGGCTCTGGACCGGCACTTACACCCTGCTGCGTGGTTTCCTGCGAGGCTAGCTATAACCCCTGGTTATCGGTGTATGTATTGTTTTGACTAGACGCGGAGCTTGCACCTTCCCACACTCACTCCAGGCTTGCGGTTCGACCGCTCAGACAAGTCACTTATAACAACTACAAGAAAACGAGGCTCTTTCCATGCGAAATGCATTCGTCCGTCGCACATCCCTTCTCATGCTCGGCTGCTCCCTGGCCGCTGCCGGCGCTCTTCCAGCGCTCGCCACGGCGGCCTGGCAACCGGACAAGAATGTCGAAATCGTCGTCGCGGGGGGCCCAGGTGGCGGCACCGACCAGTTGGGACGCCTGATTCAGTCGATCATCTCCACGCACAAGCTGCTCGACGTCAACACCATCGTCCTCAACAAGGGTGGCGGCAATGGCGCCGAAGCGTTTCTCGACCTGAAGATGAACAAGGGCGATCCGGAAAAACTGGTGATCGGCACCAACAACATCTACCTGCTGCCGCTGGTGGCCAAGCTCGGTTACCAATGGCAGGAACTGACGCCTGTGGCGGCCGTCGCCGAGGATGACTTCATCCTGTGGAGCTACAAGGACGCGCCATGGAAAGACGCCAAAGGCTTCTACCAGGCGGCCCAGGCTGACCCTGCGAAAATGCGCATGGGCGGCAGTCAATCCAAGGATGTCGACCAGACATTGACCTTGCTGCTGAACCAGACCAACAACAGCAAGCTGGTCTACATCCCGTTCAAGAGTGGCAGCGAAGCCGCGACCCAACTGGCCGGCAAGCACATCGCCGCCAACGTCAACAACCCCAGCGAAAGCATCAGCCAATGGCGCGGCGACCAGATCGAGCCGCTCTGCGTGTTCAGTAAAGAACGCATGACCTACACCGACAAAGTGGCCGGCGACAAATCCTGGGCCGACGTACCGACCTGTTACGAACAAGGCCTGGGCATCGATCAATATCGCTTCCCGCGCACCGTGTTCATGCCAGGCGACGTGACCGCCGAACAGCGCGCGTTCTATGTCGAACTGATGCGCAAAGTCATCGAGACGCCGGAGTTCAAGGCCTACGTCAAGCAGAACGCATTGGTACCGACCTTCCTCGAAGGCGAGCCGCTGACCGCCTACATCGAAAAAGACACCGCCCGCGTGACACCGGTGTTCAAGGAAGCCGGCTGGCTGAAAAACTGAGTCGCCTGCGGCCGTCCGCCTACGGACGGCCGTCATCTGCTGGAGGTGTTTCATGTCCCATTCTTCGGATTCACCGGCGCTGGTCGGCACCCGCTGGGTCGAACTTGGCCTGACTCTCTTCACCACGCTGATAGGCGTGGTGGTGATGTTCGGCAGCGTCGAACAGGGTATCGGCTGGGGCGACTCCGGCCCCGAGCCGGGTTACTTCCCTTTCTACATTGGCCTGCTGCTCAGCGCCGCCAGCCTGGGCAACGGCGTGTTGACCCTGGTGCGCTGGAAAGCCCTGAGCATTGCGTTCGTCAGCCGCAGCGCCTTTGGCCAGGTGTTGTCGGTGTTCATCCCGATTGCCCTGTTCGTCGGCGCGATGCCGCTGGTGGGCATCTACGTGTCATCGGCCTGCTTCATTGCCTGGTTCATGTGGAGTGACAAGGCACGCGCCACGCCCTACAGCAAATGGAAGATCGCAGGCATCTCCCTCGGTGCAGTGCTTGCCAGCTACCTGATCTTTGCGCTGTGGTTCAAGGTCCCGCTGGATGGCGGTCCATTGGGCGAATGGATTGCCCAGACCGTGAGATATTTCAAATGAGCGAATTCGATTCCTTGTTGCAGGGCATGAACCTGATCCTGACCCCGGGCCACATCGGCCTGATGGTGATCGGCGTGCTGTTGGGTATTCTGGTAGGGGTGTTGCCCGGTCTCGGCGCACCCAACGGCGTGGCGTTGTTGTTGCCGCTGACATTCACCATGTCGCCGGTGTCGGCGATCATTCTGCTGTCGTGCATGTACTGGGGTGCACTGTTCGGCGGCTCGATCACCTCGATTCTGTTCAACATACCCGGCGAGCCGTCATCGGTGGCGACCACCTTCGACGGCTACCCGATGGCCCGCGAAGGCCGCGCGGCAGAAGCATTGACCGCTGCATTCAGCTCGGCACTGATCGGTGCCCTCGCCGGTGTCCTGCTGCTGACGTTCCTGTCGACACGCATCGCCGAGTTCGCCATGTCCTTCAGTTCGCCGGAGTTCTTTGCGGTGTATCTGCTGGCGTTCTGCACGTTCATCGGCATGAGCAAGAATCCACCCCTGAAAACCGTGGTCGCCATGATGATCGGCTTCGCCATGGCTGCCGTCGGCATGGACACGGTGTCCGGCAACCTGCGCCTGACGTTCGACCAACCGATCCTGATGACCGGGATCAGTTTCGAAGTGGCAGTGATCGGCCTGTTCGGCATCGGCGAGATTCTCTGCACCGTCGAGGAAGGCCTGGTGTTTCGCGGTGAGCATGCGCGTATCACACCGATGGTCATCCTGCGCACCTGGGCCAAGCTGCCGCGGTACTGGTGGACGATCGTGCGCAGCACCCTGGTAGGTTGCTGGATGGGCATCACCCCGGGCGGGCCGACGGCGGCCTCGTTCATGAGCTACAGCCTGGCGCGGCGCTTCTCGAAAAACCGCGAGAACTTCGGCAAGGGTGAACTCGAAGGCGTGATCGCCCCGGAAACCGCCGACCACGCGGCAGGCACCAGCGCGCTGCTGCCGATGCTGACCCTGGGCATTCCCGGCTCGGCAACCGCGGCAGTGATGCTCGGTGGTTTGATGATCTGGGGCCTTCACCCCGGGCCGACGCTGTTCGTCGAGCAGCATGACTTTGTCTGGGGGCTGATTGCGAGCATGTACCTGGGCAACGTGGTGAGTCTGATCGTGGTGCTGGCCACCGTGCCGCTGTTCGCTTCGATCCTGCGCATTCCGTTCTCGATCATCGCGCCGATCATCATCATGGTCTGCGCCATCGGCGCGTACTCGGTGCACAACTCGTTCTTCGACGTGGTGTTGATGCTGGGCTTCGGCGCCCTGGGTTACCTGTTCAAGAAGCTGGGCTACCCGATTGCGCCGCTGGTGCTGGCAGCGGTGTTGGGCGACAAGGCGGAAGATGCGTTCCGGCAGTCGATGCTGTTCTCGGACGGTCACATCGGCATCTTCTGGTCCAACCCGTTGGTGGGCGGCTTGACCACGGCGGCTCTGCTGATGCTGTTCTGGCCGCTGATCTCCAAAGCGCTGCAAACCGTGCTGGGCCTGCGCAAATCCCAATTGCCGAAGGCAAAATCGGTGCTGTGACACGCCGTGCTGGCAACGCCTGGCATTTGTTGTCAGGCTTGCCGCAGTTCATTTTCGCGAGCCCGGCCCATGACCCGAATTCCTGATGCCAACGTGATCCACGGCCGCCTGCGCCTGCGCCAACTGCGGTTGATGCTGACGCTGCAGGAATTCGGTTCATTGCGCCGCGCCGCCGATCATATCGGCATGACCCAACCCGCCGCGACCAAGATGCTGCACGAGGCCGAGGATCTGCTCGGTGTCGAACTCTTCGAGCGCCTGCCACGCGGCATGCGCCCTACGCCGTTCGGCGAAACCGTCACTTACTACGCGCGCATGGTCTTCGCTGAATTGAGCGGCATGCGCGAGGAACTGGTGGCGCTGGAATCCGGCAACCTCGGCCGGGTCGCCGTCGGTGCGATTCCGGCACTGGCCTCGGGCTTGTTGACCCGCACCATCGCCACCTTGAAACAAAGCCACCCTCGCCTGTCGATGAGCATTCAGGTCGACACCAGCGACGTGCTGGTGCAGGCGCTGTTGCAGGATCAACTGGACATCGTTCTGGGGCGGATTCCGGCCGGCGCCAGGGCCGAAGAACTGTTGTTCGACAGCCTGGGTGAGGAAGCCCTGTGCGTGATCGCCGGCGCACAACATCCTTTGTCCAAGGAAAAACAGCTGAGTTGGGCCGAGTTGCAGAACATGACCTGGGTGTTGCAACAACACCCCAGCCCGATGCGCTCGATCATCAATCAGGTGTTTCACAACGCGCGCGTGGACATCCCCAGCAGCATCGTCGAAACCACCTCGATCATGACCTTGCTGTCCTTGGTACAGCAGACCGACATGCTCGGCGTCACCCCGGTGTCGGTGGTCGAGGACTATCCCGGACGACATCTGCTGGCGGTGTTGCCAATCAAGTTCGAAGCACGCCTGCCACCGTTCGGGCTCATCACCCGACGCCATCGCATCCAATCGTCAGCGATGCAGGCTTTCATGAACTCGGTGCGCGCGGAGCACGCGTTGGTCAAATGAGCGGCGAGAAGAATCAAGCACACTGATGAATAGACCGCGCAAATTAAACGTTCGAGAGCTTCGCGTGACGTTCGCAACGCCCTTTTCAACGCACTGAACTTTTAGGTATTTGAGCGATTGCAGAGGGCGCCGCCCGTGTCATACTACGTCCTACAACTAGAACGACAGGATGTCTTAAAGGCCCTGGCGCACGACCAAAGGAAGGCTGTTTTTCATGAATTTTGAAAGCGAACGCGTCCGCCAAATCTCCTCGTCCCCCAGCATGGTCATCTCCATGCGTGCCAAGCAGTTGTCCAGCGAAGGTCGCGACATCGTCGACATGAGCCTGGGCGAACCCGACTTCGACACCCCTGCGCATATCATCGAGGCCGCGCATCAGGCGATGCTCGACGGGCACACTCGCTATACCGCACCGCAGGGCACCCTGCCCTTGCGCAAGGCCATCGTCGCCAAGTTTCAGCGCGACAACGGCCTGTCTTATAGCGTCGACGAAATCACCGTCGGCAACGGCGCCAAGCAGGTGATCTACAACACCTTCGTTGCAACCCTGGAACCCGGCGACGAAGTGATCATACCCGCGCCCTATTGGGTGTCGTACTCCGATATCGTCACCTTGAACGGCGGCGTGGTGCGGGTCATTCCCTGTGGCATCGATGCAGGCTTCAAGCTCACGCCGCAGGCCCTGCAAAATGCGTTGAACGACAAGAGTCGCTGGCTGATTCTCAACTCGCCGTCCAACCCCTGCGGGGCGATCTACTCTGAAGCCGAGTTGCAGGCACTGGGCAAGGTGCTGGAGGACTTCCCCAATGTGCTGGTGATGTCCGATGAAATCTACGAGCACGTGCTGCTCGCCGACCAGCCTTTCGTGTCATTCGCCAGCGCCTGCCCGCACCTGCGCGAACGCACCCTGCTGATCAACGGCGTGGCCAAGGCCTACGCCATGACGGGCTGGCGTATCGGCTACGGCGCAGGGCCCAAAGGTCTGATCGCCGCCATCAGCAAGATCCAGTCACAGAGCACTTCCGGCGCGAGTGCCATCAGTCAGGAAGCGTCCCGCGCAGCGCTCGAAGGCCCGCAGGATTTCGTCAGCCGTTGCGCCAGGGAATACGCCCAGCGCGGCAAGCTGCTGGTAGACGGCCTGAGCCAATGCCCGGGCCTGCGCCTGAGCGCACCGGCCGGTGCGTTCTACGCTTTCCCGGAATGCAGCCAGTTGTTCGGCCGCACCACGGCGCAAGGCCAGGTGCTCGAGGACGACGTAGCACTGTCGGCCTACCTGCTCGATCACGCCGGTGTCGCGGTCGTGCCGGGCGCGGCGTTCGGCATGCCAGGGTACTTCCGACTGTCATTTGCCACTTCACGCGAACAGATAACCAAAGCTGTCGTTGCCATTCGCGAAGCGCTTTCGGCCCTGCGCTGACGCTATCGCTTTTCGTTGTGCCAAAGCTGCCATAACAACATCGGAGATCTACATGCTCGATCAAAAGAAACAGCTGCTTGCCCTGGTTGTCGCGGTTTGCCTGGGCGCCAGCGCTGCGCAGGCTGAAGAACTGACCGGTACACTGAAAAAAATCAAGGAAGTGGGCACTGTCACGCTGGGCTACCGCGATGCGTCGCTGCCTTTCTCCTATCTCAACGACGCCCAGCAGCCTATCGGCTACAGCATCGAGCTGTGCAAGAAAATCGTCGACCAGATCAAGGTCAAGGTCGGTGAGCCCAACCTCAAGACCGAGTACGTATCGGTCGTTGCGGCCACCCGTACCCCGCTGCTGATCAATGGCACCATCGACATGGAGTGCGGCGTTACCACCAACACCGTCGAGCGTCAGAAGCAGATCGGTTTCCTGCTGACCAGCTACATCGCCAGCGCCAAATACGCCGTGAAGAAAACCGCTGGCATCGACAGCGTGGCCGATCTGAAAGGTAAATCGGTGGTCGTGATTACCGGTGGCAGCGGCGAGTGGATCACCAAGAACCTGGACCGCGAAAAACAGCTGGGCTTGAAAATCCTCAACGCCAAGGACGGCGGCGAAGCCTTCCTGATGCTGGAAACCGGCCGCGCCGTGGCCTATATCAACGACGACGTGCAACTGATGGCAACCATCGCGCAAAGCCGCAGCCCGGACGCCTACGCCTTGCTGCCTGAGCCGATGTCGGCCGAACCCTACGCCATCGGCGTCCGCAAGAACGACTCTCAATTCAAGACCTTCGCCGACGATGTGCTGCGCAACCTGTACAGCACCGGTGTGATCGATACGCTGTACCCGACCTGGTTCCAGCAGCCGATCCCGCCGAAAAACGCCACGATCAACCTGCCGATGAGCGATGCATTGAAGCAAGCCATCGCCAACCCGAACGACACCGGCGTCTGACCCGCCCCCTTCACGCCAGGCAGTGACGCGGCGCACATGCGCCGCGCCGCTGCGCGCCTGGCTGCATGCAGTGCTTCTCCCTGAACGTTGGTGTTGGCATGGATTACAACTGGAACTGGAGCGTGTTCTGGGATTTTGCTCCCGGAGAATCCGCCTCGTATTTGCATTGGTTGGTCACCGGCACGAGCTGGACCCTGGCGACCACCCTCCTCGCGTTCACCCTGGCGTTTCTGATTGGCGGCACGGTCGGCACCCTGCGTACCAGTACGGTGCGCCCGCTGGTATGGCTGGGCAACCTGTACACCGAGGTGTTTCGCAACATCCCGCTGCTGGTGCAGATGTTCATCTGCTTCTTCGTGGTCCCCGAACTACTACCCCTCTCCTGGGGTGACTACCTCAAGCAAGACCTGCCCTACCCGTCTTTCTTCAGTGCCGTCGTGGCGCTGACCCTGTTCACCTCGGCCAAGCTTTCCGAGCTGTTCAAGGCGGGCATCGAGTCGGTTGCCTACGGCCAGCGCGGCGCGGCGCTCGCCCTCGGCCTGCGGCCCACCCAGATGTACCTGAACGTACTGCTGCCGCAGGCGATCCGCGTGGTGTTCCCACCGCTGACGTCCGAAGCACTCAACACCCTGAAAAACTCTTCGGTAGCGCTGACCATCGGCTTGATGGAGCTGACCGCGCAGGCGCGTAACGTCAGCGAATACTCGTTCAATACCTTTGAAGCCTTTACCGCGGCAACGGTGATCTACGTGGCCATTTCACTGCTGATGACGTTCGTCATGGGTCGTATCGAAAGCTCCCTGGCCGTTCGCGGCGCGACGAGGTAAGTCATGTTCGATCTAGACCCCAGTGTCATCGTGCGAGCCATGCCCGCACTGTGGAACGGCCTGAAGTTCACCTTGTTGCTGACACTTGTGGCGATGTCGGTGGGCATCGTGGTCGGCACCCTGCTGGCATTGATGCGCTTGTCGGGCAACCGCGTGATGCGCGGCTTCGCCCTGGGCTACGTCACGGTCATGCGCAGCATTCCGCTGGTGCTGGTGATCTTCTGGTTCTACTTTTTGATGCCGCTGCTGCTGCAGATGACCTTCCACACCGAACGCCCCGTGCAGATAGGCCCGGTGGTGACTGCCTTCGTGACGTTCTGCATGTTCGAGGCGGCGTACTACAGCGAAATCATCCGCGGCGGCATCCAGAGTATTTCCGGCGGCCAGAAGCAGGCAGCCCAGGCCCTGGGCCTGCGACCGTCGCAAGCGATGCTTTACGTAATCCTGCCGCAGGCGCTGCGGCGCATGCTGCCGTTGCTGCTGACCCAGACCATTATCCTGTTTCAGGACACCTCGCTGGTGTACGTGCTGTCCATCGCGGACTTCACCGGCGCCGCCAGCAAATTCGCCCAGCGCGACGGACGCCTGGTGGAGCTGTACCTGTTCGTGGCCCTGGTGTACCTGGTGATCTGCTATCTGCTGTCGCGGCTCAGTAAACGCCTGAAAAGAAGCACGGAGAGAACCGCATGATCCAGATGAAAAACCTGAGCAAGTGGTACGGCGACTTTCAGGTCCTGAAAGACTGCACGACCCAGCTGTCGCGCGGTGAGGTGATGGTCGTGTGCGGGCCGTCCGGCTCGGGCAAGAGCACCCTGATCAAGTGCGTGAACGGTTTGGAGCCGGTGCAGGAAGGACAGATCTCGATTGACGGCCAACCGGTCACCGGCCGCGGTGTCGACCTGCCGAAACTGCGCGCCCGAGTGGGCATGGTCTTCCAGCATTTCGAGCTGTTCCCGCACCTGACTATCGTGGAGAACCTCAACCTGGCGCAGATCAAGGTGCTCAAGCGCGATGTCACCACCGCCACCAGCAAGAGCACGGCACTTCTGGAGCGCGTGGGCCTCAAGGCCCATGCGCACAAGTACCCCATTCAGCTGTCCGGTGGCCAACAGCAACGGGTCGCCATTGCCCGCGCCCTGGCCATGGACCCCATCGCCATGTTGTTCGATGAACCCACCTCGGCGCTCGACCCGGAAATGGTCAACGAAGTGCTGGATGTGATGGTGGAGCTGGCAGGCGAAGGCATGACCATGATGTGCGTCACCCACGAGATGGGGTTCGCCCGTAAGGTCGCCGACCGCATCGTGTTCATGGACGGCGGTGAGATCATCGAGGACGTGAAATCCGAAGAGTTCTTCAGCGCGCCCCGCTCCGATCGTGCTCGCAGCTTTCTGTCGAAGATCTTGCAGCATTGAGTATTCGGCCCGGCGTAGAAACCAGGCTTACATATTGATGGCCCGAACCAGCCGCACCCCCCAGTCCTCGTCGGGGTTGGTTGTCCCATCTCCTAGCCGTTCTTGCATAACCGCTACGCCCAGATCACGGCGCTTTGGCAATCTCTCGCGCTCAGCGGCTTTCAGGGCAGGCTCGATTTCTGCGTTCGAAAGATCCGTGCAATAGACAGGCGCCCCTGGCTGCTGGCGCCAGGAGTCCGCCAGCGGACCGGCGTAAACGGCGTCCAGCCCCGTATCATTGACCAATGACATGGTCACATCGCGATCACGATCGCGATCGGCTGATACCGGAATGGCGATCCGATCGGCTGCACCGGCAGGCTTTCCTTTTTTGGCCAGCGAGGCCGATCCGATTGCATTCCACGCTTTGGCTATCGGGCGGCCAAGTTGCTCTGTGACCCACAGACTCTCTACCTGGCCGCGCTCAATGGCATCGATCTTCTGGTCGCGGAAAGGATAATAATTCGAGGTGTCGATCACGACCGTCTCTGCCGGAAGGCCAGCGATCAGCGGGGCGATGCCGGCCAGCCGGTTGAGAGGGATGGACAAGATGACCACCTCGACATCGACCAGTGCGTCTTCGGTCGTTACCGCTCGAGCACCCGACGCCAGCAGTTCTGGAGCGATGGAGTCAGGACCTCGAGAATTGGCTACCTTGACGTCATGTCCTGCTTCGCTCAGACGCACAACCAGTGTTTTGCCGATGTTTCCGGTTCCTAGAATGCCAATTTTCATGAGGGTGTCCTTAGATGAAGTAAAGCTTTGTTTGAGTTGCATAACTGGACGCTCACACTGAAGATCTGCATGTGTTTGGGACATGCCATCAGTGGGGAGCCGTAACTTCTCGATTTCGCTTGATGACAGTGTCGTGGTCGAGCGACGTTGTGCTTGCTGCAAACTCGGCCATCAGGCTGTCACGATGATGAGGAGCGATTTTTTTCACGGCGTGAGCCACTGCCCACTTGAGCTCTGGCAGCGTCAGTTCGGTGCAGTAGGCAGGCGTGCCTGGTTGCTGACGCCATGACAGCGCAAGGCTTCCTGCATCAAATGGCTCGAATCCGGCGTCTTCGATCAGCTGAAATGCCACTGCCTTTCCAGCCTGGGAGTCACCGGACACAGGCATGGCGATCCTATCTATGGTCCCTTTGGGCTTGCCGCCGTCGGCCAATGTTTTAGCCAGTGCAGCGTTGAACGTCTTGATGACAGGTCGCCCCAGTTGCTCGCTCGACCACACACTTTCAGGCGTGCCTGCATCGACTTCCGCAACACGTGTACCGAACTGCGGATAATAGTTCGAGGTGTCGATCACAATGGCCTCTGGGGAAGCGCTGGCAACGATCCCAGCAACCTGCGGGATGCTTGCAAACGGGATCGACAAGATGATCACTTCTACATCTTGTGTGGCTTCATGCGAAGCGACTGCGATGGCACCTATTCGATCGGCAAACTGCTGGATGTCAGTCGGCCCCTTGGATCCTGCCAACTTGACTTTATGGCCTGCGGCGACGAGTTTACGTGCGAGGGTTCCGCCGATGTTGCCTGCGCCGATAATACCTATTTTCATATACTGTCCTCATGGGTTTAGGGTAGATGTTGAGTCAGGTGGCAATGCGCGAATCGGTCCCATACTGAGCCGTCGCGCCCAGGTGATCGCGCAAGGTGGTACCTTCATAATCTCGATGAAAAAGACCACGTTCTTGAAGAATCGGGACAACACCATCGACAAATGCGTCGATGCCGTCATCGTTGATGTCGGGTGAAATCCAGAAGCCATCAGCTGCACCGGCTTCAAACCATTTCTGCATATGGTCTGCCGCTTCAACGGGTGGGCCGACGATGGCCGGGTGATAATCGATCACTCCGTGGGCCAATATGTCTTTCACACTCCAACCCTCACGGGCAATCTCCAACGCGTGCAGCGCGCGCGGGTCGAATGGCGATGGGTGCGCTGTCGCCAGCTGCATTGGCGACAGCGGTCGGTCAATCAGCGCGAGATCGAAACTCAGGCCTAACATCTGCCCCAGGTAAGCAGCCTGCTGGGCAAAATAGCGCTCGTTGAGCATCGTTCGACGATCCAGCGCCTCGCGACGGGTGGTCGCAATAGTCGTCATCAAACCGGGAATGAATTTGATTTCATCCGGGTGCCGACCAGCGTTTACAGCTGCGTTGCGAAAAGCCTGCCTCTGCGCCTGGGCATCTTCCACTGTGAAGCACGCACCGATCACCGCAGTTGCATACCGACCGGCAAACTCAAAGGCATTGCGGCCGCCGCCCGCATGAAAAACGACTGGCTGTCCTTGCTCGGAAGGAGGGATGTAAAGAGGGCCGCGAGAGCCTACGTACTGGCCCTGAAACGCTACGGGTGCGATCTGATCCGCCTTTGCGAATTGCCCGCTGACTTGGTCGTGAACCCACGCGTTTTTGCCCCAACTCCCCCACAAAGACTGCACCAGTTGTGCAAACTCGTTGGCACGCGCATAACGATCTGCACTGGACGGGATTCGCTGGCCATAGTTTGCGGCCACGTCATTGCCGCTTGAGGTGACGGCGTTCCAACCCGCGCGACCATGGCTCATGATGTCGAGCGCCTTGAATTGCCGCGCGAGGTTGAATGCTTCATTGAACGTCGTGGATCCAGTGGCTACTAAGCCTATGCGTTCGGTACCACGCGCCACGGCTGCCAGTGTCATCATCACATCAAGGTTGAAATGAGGCGCCTCGTTTTCAATATCAGCCACCGCGCCAGGGCCATCGGGCAGGAAAATGAACTGAAATTTTCCACGCTCTGCCGCTCGCGCCTGACGTACTCGCGCATCGAAGCTCACGTAATTTGTAGGATCGACCCACGGCATGCGCCATGCGCCGGGTTGTGAACCGTAACCGTTACCCAGATGCAGGCCGATGATCATCATGCTCATAACCTTCCCGCCTTGCGGCCACCTGTCTTGAGATAGGCAGTGCCGGTGAGCCTGACTGTGTCCACCCGGACACCTTGGTATGGCGAATGCCACGGATAGGGATCTATCATGCCGTCCTAACTCCCCAGTATTAGCCAATGCATAAAAACGGAAAGCTCCTCCGCTTGTCTTGAGCTAATATATGGAGATGCACTCCGGATATCAAGAGCCAAATCACAGCCATGCCTACACAACCCTCGATACGGCGCCCACGGGCCGATGCATTGCGCAACCGAAACCATATTCTGGAAGTCGCAGGCCTCGCCTTTGCCGATGAGGGCGTCGACGTCTCCATGGACAGTATCGCCAAACGTGCAGGGGTCGGCCCCGGGACCTTGTACCGCCATTTTCCGACGCGCGACGCCCTGCTGGCTGCTCTGATGGAGGTGCACTATGCGTATCTCGATCAAGCACGCATGGCCATCCAAGCCGATGAGCCAGATCCTGGAATTGCGCTGGACCGTTGGATCGAAGCCTTGGGAACCTGGATGAATGCATACGAAGGGCTACCAGAACCTTTGCGTGCGGCCTGGTCCCAGCCGAGTTCTGTTCTCCGCCCCACCTGTCAATCACTCGTCGATGCTTCCGCCGTATTTCTTGAAGCTGCGCAGCGCAATGGTGATGCGCGACCTTCGCTGACCGGGCGCGACATCTTTCTTGCGGCGTTAGCCATTGCTTGGGCAGGCGCCAATACTGGCGGGGCCATCGATACGCGTCAGGCCTTGCAGGAGGTCTTGCGCACTGGCTGGGCGCTACCGGTCTCTGCGCAAGATGGGCCTCATGAGAAGTAAAATGGCTCATCCCCTGCTCGCCCATCGCCGTGTTAACCCAGTAGTGCGCAGCACGCCATTTGCCTGTACGCCTTTCCTATTGCTGCCGGGTCTAAGCTGACGCGACAGCTATCCGGGCGTTCTGCGCTGCATTCTTGAAGCTCGCAATCTGATCAAAGCTCAAGTATCTGTAAATGTCAGAGGACATTTTCGCGATCACTTCTGCGTGCTGCATGTACTCATCCAGGCTGGGAAGCTTGCCAAGGATCGCAGCCACGGCGGCAAGCTCTGCAGACGCCAGGTAAACATTGGCCCCGTCTCCCAGACGGTTTGGAAAGTTGCGCGTCGAGGTCGAAACAACGGTCGAGTCTGGCGCGACGCGAGCCTGGTTGCCCATGCACAACGAACACCCGGGAATCTCGGTTCGAGCACCAATACGCTTGAACACATCGTAGAACCCTTCCGTTCTCAGCTGGTGCTCGTCCATTCTGGTGGGTGGACATAACCAAAGTCTGGTCGGAATCGAACCGACCTGCCGATTCAAAAGTGTGCCGACGGCTCGGAAATGGCCAATGTTGGTCATGCACGAACCGACGAAAACCTCATCGACTTTGCTACCACTCACGTGTGAAAGAAGCTGCGCATCATCAGGATCGTTAGGTACACAAACGATCGGCTCGATAATGTCGCTCAGATCGATCTCGAGCACGGCCGCATAGTCGGCGTCGGGATCGGCGGACATCAGCGACGGGGTACTCAACCAGTCCTCCATCGCGGCTGCACGCCGCTCGAGTGAACGGGCATCACCGTAGCCCTCGGATATCATCCAGCGCAGCAGCGTGACATTCGAGTTCAGATATTCAGCGACAGCTTTCTCTGGGAGCTTGATCGTGCAACCTGCTGCAGAGCGTTCGGCCGAGGCATCGGACAGCTCGAATGCCTGCTCGACGGTCAAGTGATCGAGACCTTCAATTTCAAGAATCCGGCCGGAGAAGACATTCTTCTTGCCTTTCTTCTCGACCGTCAGCAACCCTGCTTTGATCGCGTAGTACGGAATGGCATGCACAAGATCCCGTAGGGTGATGCCTGGCTGCAATGTCCCTCTGAACCGAACCAGAACCGATTCAGGCATATCCAGAGGCATCACACCCGTCGCTGCCGCGAAGGCCACCAGACCTGAGCCGGCCGGAAACGAAATGCCCAGCGGGAAACGCGTATGGGAGTCACCGCCGGTGCCGACCGTGTCAGGCAGAAGCATTCGATTGAGCCAGCTGTGGATGATCCCGTCGCCTGGCTGCAGTGATATGCCTCCTCGGTTCCTCATGAAGTCCGGAAGGGTGTGATGAGTCATAACGTCTACAGGTTTGGGATACGCGGCGGTATGGCAGAAGGACTGCATTACCAGGTCTGCGGAAAAGCCCAGGCATGCCAGATCCTTGAGTTCGTCTCGCGTCATGGGCCCTGTCGTGTCTTGCGAGCCCACCGTGGTCATCTTCGGTTCGCAGTACGTTCCTGGCCGAATGCCTGCAACGCCACAGGCCTGGCCCACTATCTTTTGCGCAAGGGTGAAGCCTTTTCCAGAATCCGCTGGCTGCTCTGGCTTATGGAAGAGCATAGAGGCTTCGAGCCCCAGTTCGACCCGAGCTCTTTCTGTCAATCCACGACCGATGATCAGAGGGATTCGACCGCCGGCTCGTAGTTCGTCGAGTAGAACAGGGGTCTTCAGACTAAACCTTGCTACGACTTCGTCCGAGTCGTGCTTACAGACCTTCCCTGCCAGGGGGTACACATCGATGACATCCCCCATGCTCAAAGCCGAGACATCGAACTCAATCGGAAGCGCACCGGCATCTTCCATTGTGTTATAGAAAATGGGGGCGATCTTGTTTGCGAAGCAGAATCCTCCCGCACGCTTGTTCGGTACGTGAGGTATGTCATTTCCAAAGAACCACAGTACCGAGTTGGTAGCCGACTTGCGCGACGAGCCGGTCCCAATCACATCGCCCACAAAGGCAACGGGATAGCCTTTGGCACGTATGTCTTCGATCTGCTTGAGCGGACCAATTTCACCGGGGCATTCCGGCTCGATACCGTCACGGGTCATTTTGAGCATGGCCCTGGCATGCAGTGGAATGTCCGGACGCGACCAAGCATCTGGCGCTGGAGAAAGATCGTCCGTGTTCGTCTCCCCCGCTACCTTGAAGACGGTCAGCGTGTATTTATCTGCAATAGCCGGTCTGCTGGAAAACCATTCACCCTCGGCCCATGATTGCAGCACTTTCTGGGCATAGTGATTTCCCGCTCTGGCTTTGTCCGCCACATCACGAAACGCATCGAACATGAGCAGGGTGTGCTTGAGCTGCGCCGCTGCTTCTGCAGCCAGAGTGGGGCTATCCAATAATTCGACCAAGGTTGAGACGTTATAGCCGCCCTGCATGGTGCCAAGCAGTTCAACGGCCTGCAGTGGGCTTATCAAAGGAGAGTGCCCGGTGCCGTGTGCAATGGCCGACAGGAAGCCCGCTTTTATATACGCGGCCTCATCGACCCCAGGCGGCACACGGTGTGTGATCAACTCCAAGAGCAGTTGCTCATGCTCAATGGGTGGCGACTTCAAAAGCTCCACCAGCGCCAACGTTTTTTCCGGGTTCAGAGCCAACGGGGGCAAACCAAGCGCCGCTCGTTCACGTACATGATCGAAGTATTTCTCTAGCACGTTGTCATTCCTGATCTGGGGCCGTGGGACATCGACCAGCTGTAGGCGATGCCGTTGGCATCAGCCCTGAAAATCGGACACTCAGTTCACCGCTACCAGGTTTTAGGTACGCGAACAAAGCCGTTCATGAGCACTCGGGCACTGCGACTCGTCACCATGCGATCGATGTGCACCACCTCATGGTGACGCTCAACGCTCGGGTCCACTTGCAAGGTTTCGCTGGGAAACATCGCTTTGCCATCGCCATCTGCGCCGGAAGAGGAGTCGAAGAACTCGAGGACAATCTCTCCTGCTGGAAACGTCACACCCTCCAGCTCGAAATCACCCAACTCCTGCACTTCGGCATCCCTGATGGGAACCTTCGCCAGCACGGTCCTGCCGATATTCTTCTGCCATATGCGAACGGTAGCGATACCGTCGAGGGGAACGCGTGCGAACGGTAGCAATGCGTTGCTGATTGCAAATGGGCCCACCGCAGCCGATAGATCTGCGCAGCTTCCAGACCAGTCGACGAGGGCGTCATCGATCGACACCTGTCCAAACAGATAATCGACATCATGATCAGGGACTTGGCTGCGGCTGACGATCACCACCTTGCTGGTGCTGGAAGTGGCTCCTCCCATTCCATCGATCTGTTTGCCATAGGGGTCGGGACTTCCGATGATTCGAAGAACCAGGGCATCTCGCTCGACACCGGGTCGTTGGGCCTCTCTGGGTAGATCGTCGAGTGAGAAAAAAACGCCCTTGCTGGCTCCGCCTCGCATATAGGTAGCGGGAATTTGCAGTTGTGCCGGATGACTCATGACGCTACTCCCGTCTTATGCCGATGCATTTTCAAAGAAGTCTTCTGCAAAGCGCTGCAACACCCCACCGGCCTCGTAGATCGAAACCTCCTCGGCCGTATCCAGACGACAGGTGACAGGCACCTCAAGGGAGGTTCAGCCGCATCCACGAGGCCCGACCCAGCATGACGTTCTCAGCCTCCAAACCACCTACATCCACCGCGATGACGCCAAGCGCATCGACATGGGGAGTATGGCTATCGGTACCTACCAAGGTATCGGGAAAAGCCACCCCGTCCTTCACTTGAACCACCGGGGACATTTTCTCCAGATTGATCTGATGCATGATCCCGTTGCCGGGGGGTATGACCTCCACATTTTTGAACGCTTTCTTTGTCCACTCGATGAAGTGAAACCGGTCTTCATTGCGGCGATCTTCAATCGCACGGTTTTTGATGAAAGCGTCGGGGTCGTAGCCCCCGCACTCCACAGCCAGCGAGTGGTCGACTCTGACCCGCAGGATTCATCGACGCCCACCGACAAAGCGGGTCGTTACGCCCGACTCCGCGCAAAAAGCGCGTCGAGCTTTTGCTCGTACTCGTGGTAGCCGATTGACTCATACAGCTCCATTCGGGTCTGCATGGTTTCCACAGCGCCTCGCTGGGTGCCCGTTCTACGAAGAATTCGATAGACGTTTTCCGCCGCCTTGTTCATCGCTCGAAAGGCCGAGAGCGGGTACAGCGCCATTGCCACATTGACCGAAGCCAGCTCGTCAGTTGTATAGAGTGGGGTTGAGCCGAATTCCGTGATGTTGGCCAAGATGGGCGCCCGCGCCCGTTCAGCGAATTGCTCATACATGGCAAGTTCGGTCACTGCTTCGGGAAAGATCATGTCCGCCCCCGCTTCGACGTAGGCAGCTGCACGGTCCAGAGCCGACGCTACTCCTTCGATCGCCAGCGCATCGGTGCGGGCCATGATGACGAAATCCTCGTCTGTTCGAGCATCGACAGCAGCCTTGATTCGATCGACCATTTCCCGCTGGCTGACGAGTTCTTTGTTGGGGCGATGGCCGCAACGTTTGGCACCGACCTGATCCTCGATATGGATTGCACCGGCGCCGAACTTGATCATCGACTTTACCGTTCGCGCAATATTGAACGCCGACGAACCAAAGCCGGTATCGACGTCGACCAATAATGGAAGATCACACACATCGGTGATACGGCGAACGTCGGTCAGAACATCATCCAGACTGCTGATTCCGAGATCGGGTATGCCCAAAGATCCAGCTGCTACCCCTCCTCCAGAAAGGTAAATGGCGCGGAAGCCAGCACGTTTCGCCAGTAGCGCGTGGTTCGCATTGATCGCGCCTACAATCTGTAACGGACTTTCCTGCGCTACCGCTTGACGGAAGCGCTGACCGGCAGAGGTTATCGTCATATCGACCTCACTTATTATTATGGGCGACTTCATGCGGCAAACCGAGGCCGCAGCCGAACGCCAAGCGCCAGCCCTCATGAGACCGCAGTTACTTAGGGACACCAGCGATGGTTATTTAAATTTGCATATGACAGGTGAATCAGAAATGGCCCGAAGCTGAGACTCCGGGCCGGATGTCGCAATGTTCCAGGACAGCGCTTGCGATCAAGCGATAGCTTTCTGTGGTACGGCTTTTTCAGCGGCGTCTTTCAGGCTAAGCACCAAGGAAGTAGCATCCATGTCTGCGCCGCCGTTATCCATGTGTTTTTTCAAGATGGCGTGGGCAGCTTCGGCTGTGGCGATCGTGGCACCCACTTCGCGGCCTGCCTCCATGGCAAGGCTGAGATCCTTGGCCAGCAGCCAGGTCTTGAAGCCTGCTTTATAGCCCTTCGATGCGGGGGCAGTTGGAACTACACCCACACCAGGATTCCAGACGCGGAACGTCCAGTTATCGGCAGTGGATCGAATGGCAATTTCGAAAAACTCTTTCAGGTTCAGACCCAGGCGCTCGGCCAATGCAGTGGCTTCGCAGTTGACCGCGACGCAAACCCCCATGATCAGGTTGTTGACGACCTTTGCTGCCTGGCCAGCCTCCGGACCACCGGCATGGGCGATGTAACCACCCATCGGGCCCAGCAGCTCCTTGACGCGGGCCACGTGCGGGTCTTCACAACCAATCATGAAGGTCAGACTGCCATCTATGGCCCCCTCGGTACCACCGGAGACGGGCGCCTCGGCAAAGATTCGACCGGCTTTCCTGGCAGACGCATGTACAGCACGGGCGTTTTCAATGCCAATGGTGGAGCAGTCGATGACCACGGTGCTTGGATCAATGCTGGCAAATACACCGTTCGGACCGGTCAGGACTTCCTTGACCTCGGTACCTGTAGGCAACATGGTGAATACGGCATCGACACCCTTACAGGCTTCAGCCACCGTCGCACAAACTTCGACGCCGTTTTTTACAGCCGCTTCACGGGCAGCAGCGTCAATATCCACACCCCTGACGGTGTAGCCGGCATTCAACATATGTTTGGACATAGGGATGCCCATGAAACCAAGACCGATCCAAGCGATAGTTTTCATTTTTGTTCTCCATTGCTTTACAAGGGTTATGCCAAACAGTCAGGCGCGATTATCGTAGGTTGTCCAAGTACAGGCGTTTACGCTGCACGCTTGGATTAACGCTGATCGATTGCTTTGATATAGGGGTTGATGCTGACTTCACTCCAAACATTGTTTAGAGCAAACGGATCATTTTTCTGAAAATTTGTAGCTTGCTCGAGAGATTCTGCTTCCACCACCAGCATGCTCCCAATCTTCTTTTCGCTGTCGGTGGACGTGTAGGGCCCGGCGACCAGAATCTTGATCGATGCACTTTTAAGGTAAGCACGATGCGCGTCGTAGAACTCATCACGCAAAGTGGGTGTAGATGGATTATCTCTGCAGTAGATGACGTAGAGCATGCTGCACCTATTATTGTTTTTAGACGTTCCAACGAAGCCAGACTTCCGAGGAAGTATCCTGCTCGATGGAATGACGTTACGCCCGCCGGTTGTGCCTTCACAACACAATAAATACACATCCGGCGTGCAAAAAATCACTGACGTCCAAAGGTGCCTACCCGTGCTACTACAGGAAGAGCTGCTGGTTGGCACCGACCTCGTCCGCGATGAACCTGGCGACTTCGCGTATGTGCGCAGCTTTGCGATGGTCCTCATGCACATGCATGTAGAACGAGCGCTTGATGTTGACCTCGTCAGCCAGTACGGGAATCAACTTGGGGAAGGAGTTTGCGATGTAGGCAGGCAGGATGCCCAGGACCGTCCCTCCCAGCACCGTGTGCAACTGAGTCAACAAATTGGTACTGCGCAGGCGCGACACCAGATCAACCTTCAGACCGCTCGAAAAATTGAGCTGAGGTGCGAACAACAGTTCTTCAACGTACCCCACGAACGAGTGCTGCTGCAGATCCTGCTGCGTCCGTATTGGAGCAGCCTTATCGAGGTATTCACGAGTGGCGTAGATCTGCAGGCGATAATCCGTGAGCCTGCGAGAAGCTACACGCATGTGTTCCGCTGTCGCCAGGCTGATGCCGATATCAGCTTCGCGTTTGGAAAGACTGAACACGCGAGCGGCGGCATAGATCTCGACCTCAAGATTGGGGTGTCTCCGTGTCAGTTCGGCCATGCGCGGGGCGAGGAATACGCTGCCGAAACCATCCGGGGCACCGATTCTGACCAGACCGGAGATTTGCCCCAGGTCACTCTCGTCACTTTTGTAGGACAGCAGAATGCTTTCCATACTTTCAACCGCATTCAGCACACGTTCCCCCTCAGGGGTGAGTTCGTAGCCCGAATTGCTTTTGTGAAAAAGCCTGATGTTCAACCCATCCTCGAGCGCAGAAACGTGCCTCGCAACGGTTGTGTGTTCCGTTCCCAGCGTTTCGGCAGCGCCCGACAAGGTTCCGGCTCGGGCAACGGCTAGAAAATACCGAAAATCATCCCAGTTCTCTTTTTTTTGTTTCTTTGCCATCACTCGGCTCCTGGTCTTGGTGCGAACCTCTTGAGGTTCCTGCCATCAACTCCCTGCTGAAAGCCGGAGCAATGTGTGGTTCATGAATACGTCTGTGGTCGCGCGAGTGTACGCAGGTGCAAGCTTGGCTAGGTAGCGGCCGGAGTCTGCGCCATGATCCAGCCGCATTGGAACTGCAAACCGCCCTTCCTCACCAGGCTTGGGTACCTCGAGCAACGCGCACCGATTTTGTGTCTCACGTAGCTGCTCCGTATGCGAGATCACACGGCCCATAACGACGCTGCCGCGTTGCATTGGGCTGTGCGAGGGATAGAGGGTCACATGCCGGCCATCCCGCCTTTTTTGCACATCCGTTGAGCACATTCTGCTCTGTGCCACGCTATAAGGCGCTCATAGACTCGGCCTCATTACCGCTGGCGCTTGAAGACAAAGCATCCGTTGTAAGAAGCATGAACCATCGGTTGAAAGTTAAATTGTTGGAGGGTGAACTCCAATGATCCAACGATGGCGGCCTATCTAATTGGCCGGCAGTCAAGAACAAAAACAAAATGAGCCCACCGGGCCGAGGAACTGCAAATGAGTGATATTGCGCACACCGAAAGCGTCGGCGCGTCCGAAATAGGACGCCAAGACAGAAAAGTTATTTTCGCCTCGTCCCTCGGGACTATATTCGAGTGGTACGATTTCTTCCTGTATGGCGCCATGGCGGTCATTATCGGCAAGCACTTCTTCTCCGGCGTCAACGACACTACTGCCTTTATTTTCGCTCTGATGACGTTCTCTGCCGGCTTCCTGGTAAGGCCCTTCGGCGCACTTGTGTTTGGTCGTTTGGGCGACATGATCGGCAGGAAATATACATTCATGGTGACGATCGTCCTCATGGGTGTATCAACTTTCCTCGTAGGTATCCTTCCCACTTATGCGTCTTGGGGTATAGCTGCTCCGATCCTTCTCGTCGTTCTGCGCATGCTTCAAGGCCTGGCGCTCGGCGGAGAGTATGGCGGAGCCGCGACCTATGTCGCAGAGCATGCACCAAGAAACAAACGTGGAATGTTTACTGGCTGGATTCAGTCAACAGCGACCTTTGGATTATTGCTTTCACTGCTGGTCATCTTGATCTGTCGCAAACTCACCGGTGACCAATTCGAAGTGTGGGGCTGGCGGATCCCATTCCTCTTGTCTCTGATCATGGTAGGTATCTCCGCCTGGATTCGCATGAGCATGCACGAGTCGCCCTCTTTCAAGAAAATGAAGGAAGAAGGCACCACAAGTAAATCGCCTATCCGGGATTCGTTCGGTTCCTGGGAGAACTTGAAGGTTGTACTGATTGCGCTGTTTGGGATCAATGCCGGTCAGGCAGTGACTTTCTACACCTCGCAATTCTATGTCCTGTTCTTCATGACTCAGTTTTTGAAGATGGACCCCGCACAGGCCAACACACTGCTGATCATCAGCGTTGTCATCGGCGCCCCGTTCTTCGTCATATTCGGATCGCTGTCCGATAAAATTGGCCGCAAGCCCATTCTGATGACGGGATTGCTACTGGCTACCGTTCTGTACTTCCCGTTGTTCAAAGCCCTGAGCCATTATGCAAACCCGCAGATCTCGCAAGCCAGTATGACGGCACCCGTCACGGTGACTGCAGACCCTGCATCGTGCACCTTCCAATTCGACCCGGTTGGCAAAGCCAAGTTTGATAGCCCCTGCGACAAGACAAAGGCTTACCTGGCCAAGATGGGTATTCCTTATGAAACCATTGCCAGCCCGGCTGGCAGCGAGATCGAGATTGCCGTCGGCAGCACGGTGCTCAAGGGTTTCGATGCTGTAGCCATCAAGAACGTGACCGTGGCGGCGGGTTACCCATCCAGCGCTGATCCGGCGCAGGTCAACCAACCCATGGTAGTCGCGATCATCGTCGCTCTGATTCTGATCGCCTGCATGACCTACGGTCCATTGGCAGCCACGATGGTGGAATTGTTTCCGACGCGTATACGTTACACCTCGATGTCCTTGCCTTACCACATCGGTAACGGTTGGTTCGGGGGACTGCTGCCCACCATCTCTTTCGCACTTGTGGTTTACACAGGAGATATCTACTACGGCCTCTGGTACCCCGTCCTCATCACAGGCGTCAGTCTCGTCATTGGCGTCATTGCACTCAGAGAGACCAAAAACGTTGATCTCGATGCCGTAGAAACTTCGAAGTAAGCATTGACTTTAGAACTGTAAACAAGGAGACATCATGAATGCTTCATTGAACAAGAACAATACTACAGTGGCTCAGGTCAAATTGCTGATCAACGGAGAATGGGTCGACTCCAAGACGAAAGAGTGGCTCGATGTGGTGAACCCGGCCTCCCAAGCCGTATTGGCGAAAGTGCCGATGGCCACTCAGGAGGAAGTCAAAGCTGCCATCGACGCCGCCGAGCATGCGTTTCACAGCTGGAAAAAAACACCGCTTGGCGCACGCATGCGCATCATGCTCAAGCTTCAAGCGCTCATCCGTGATAACTCCAAGCGCATCGCTGAGGTATTGAGCGCCGAACAAGGCAAGACCATCGCGGATGCTGAAGGTGATATCTTCCGAGGCCTGGAAGTCGTGGAGCACGCGTGTTCAATTGGCAGCCTGCAAATGGGCGAGTTTGCCGAAAACGTCGCAGGGGGTGTGGACACTTATACCCTGCGGCAGCCCATTGGTGTATGTGCCGGTATAACGCCCTTCAACTTCCCCGCCATGATTCCACTGTGGATGTTTCCGATGGCGATCGTTACGGGTAATACCTTCGTACTCAAACCATCGGAACAGGATCCGCTGTCCACCATGATGCTGGTCGAACTGGGACTGCAGGCTGGTATTCCGGCCGGGGTCCTTAATGTGGTGCATGGTGGTAAAGAAGTCGTCGATGCCCTCTGCACCAACCCAGACATCAAGGCTATCTCGTTCGTAGGTTCCACGCACGTGGGTACCCACGTCTACAACCTGGGCAGCCAGCACGGCAAGCGTGTTCAATCGATGATGGGCGCCAAGAACCACGCCGTGGTGCTGCCTGATGCGAACCGCGAACACACATTGAATGCACTGGTTGGCGCAGGTTTCGGCGCAGCCGGTCAGCGTTGCATGGCCACCTCGGTGATCGTCTTGGTGGGCGAAGCCCGCACTTGGCTGCCCGATATCAAGGAACTGGCTCTGAAACTGAAAGTCAACGCCGGCTCTGAACCGGGTACCGACATCGGTCCAGTCATTTCAAAGCGTGCCAAACAAAGGATCCTGGATCTGATTGAAAGCGGGGTACGTAAGGGCGCGAAGTTGGAACTCGATGGCCGAAATATCAATGTCCCGGGTTTCGAAAACGGCAATTTCATCGGGCCGACCCTGTTCTCAGGCGTCACCACCGACATGGATATCTACACCCAAGAGATCTTCGGTCCGGTTCTCGTCGTCCTCGAAGCCGACACCTTGGACGATGCCATTGCCCTGGTGAATGCCAATCCCTTCGGCAACGGTGTGGGATTGTTTACCCAAAGCGGCGCCGCAGCCCGCAAATTCCAAAGCGAGATCGACGTCGGTCAGGTGGGTATCAATATTCCGATCCCGGTACCCGTACCGTCGTTCAGCTTTACCGGTTCGCGTGGTTCGAAACTCGGTGACCTTGGCCCCTATGGCAAGCAGGTCATTCAGTTCTATACGCAAACCAAAACCATCACAAGCCGCTGGTTTGATGACAAAAGCGTCAGCGAGGGGGTCAATACGACCATCACATTGAAGTGAGATGTAATGCCCGGCTCGATGCCGGGCAGCGGTGTACATCATCCTGGTATTGTCACTGGCCGCATTTGACCGAGCACGCTGTCTCCCAAGTCCGGGCTATCAGCGTGAAGGCACCACGGCAGTGAGGCCAGTCACCCGCTCAGAATCCCTACCCCCAGGTGTCCAGATATGACTTTTCCATGTCTGGACACCGTGACGTCCTCCAGATGCAATTCAGTAAGCTTTGCAAACGATGCTGGCCGGCATCACTGCGCGCGGTGTAACGGAAACCCTCCGAACAACACCCCTCCCACCAACAGCGCCAGGCTCGCAAGCACTGCCCACTTCAGGGCAAATTTCTGGTGGTCACCCAGGTCGACCTTGGCAAGCGCGACCAACAGGTAGAGCGATGGCACCAGGGGGCTCAACAGGTGCACGGGCTGACCGACGATGGAAGCTCGCGCGATTTCCAGCGTCGTGAACCCGTAAGTGGTAGCCGTTTGGGCCAGCACTGGCAGGATGCCAAAATAGAATGCGTCGTTTGACATGAAGAACGTGAAAGGCAAGCTGACCACGGCTGTGAATACCGCAAGGTACGGGCCGAAGCTGTCTGGAATGACGTGCAGCAAGCTCTGCGCCATGGCATCGACCATGCCGGTGCCTGAAAGAATGCCGGTAAAAATACCTGCAGCGAAAATCACCGACGTTACGGCCAACACGTTTGCGGAGTGTGAAGCGATGCGCTCCTTCTGCTGCTGCAAATGGGGGTAGTTCAATGTTACGCCAATACCGAAAGCGACCATGAACAGTACTTGAATGGGCATGAGGCCCAGCACCAGACAGGTCAGCAATCCAATGGTCAGTATCAGGTTTGGCCAGAACATTTTCGGACGCCGATTCCTCGCGCATTCCTCTGCATCGCCGTTACCCAGCGCAAGTTCACCATTGGCAAAGTCCTCGACATCGACGATGCCAAGCCGGGCCCGTTCGCGGCGACCGATGATGACTGCGGTGAGCATCAGCACAGCGCAAGCCATCAGCATGGCTGGAATCATGGGCAGGAAAATATCCAGGGCATCGACGTGCAGCGCTGCAGCTGCCCGCGCGGTAGGGCCTCCCCACGGCGAGATGTTCATGATCCCGCTCGCAATGTTGACCACGCACGTCAACCCTAGAACACTCATGCCCAGCCGTTGGTAAAGAGGCAGGAAGGCAGCGATAGCGATCATGTAGGTGGTGGAGCTGTCACCGTCCAGAGAAACGAACAGCGTCAACACCGCTGTACCGACGACGACCTTGAGTGGATCACCCTTTACCAGCCGCAGTATGAAACGAACCAGCGGGTCGAAGAGGCCTGCATCGATCATGATGCCGAAATACAGAATGGAAAACGTCAACATCACGCCTGTCGGGGCAAGCGCCTTGATGCCATCCAACATCATTGCGCCCAGCCCTGTCCAGAAACCGCCGATCGCCGCAAATACAATAGGCACCAACAAGAGTGCAATAAGGGCAGTCATGCGCTTGGTCATGATCAAATACATGAAGCAACAAACCATCGAAAAGCCGAGAATAGCGAGCATGGCGATACCCTATCTTTAATGTGAATTGCTCAGGCGCACGGCGCACCGGCATGTAGTCGCGAACTAACTAAGTTGCGACCCATTAAAATAAGATTTTCTTTCCAACGCCCATGACCGGACGACTTGCATCGTTTGATAGCAATCATTGAAACTTCCTCATTCATTGTTTTTATCATTGGAGGCTGTCGATAGCGTATTGACCGCCAAGACTCATTACTTATGCGACGAACCCGACCTCCATCAGGCTCGCACTGTTTTGTGGTTCAAACGTACGGAACAAAAATCAATGCCGAGCCAATCGACGCCCGAAGGCGATCAAGCTTGCGTTGCAGTTGTCTTTTCAACCAACTGCCCGTTCGCGGAGGACAGCAGGCCCGCCAATACGAAAGGCAGAATGCCTCCATTGGCGAAATAGGTCGCTTCGATCGCTGTATCGATACGGGCCAATAGAGTCACGTCTTGCTGGCTGCCGTTCTGGCGGGTGATCCGAAGCGTGACATCTTGAGTAGGCGTTACGCCGCTTTCCACACCGAGAAGGTCGAAGGTTTCCGTGCCATCCAGCGCGAGGGACCTCACATCGTCAGCGCCTTTGAATTGCAATGGAAGTACGCCAAGTCCAGCCAGATTACTGCGGTGAATACGCTCGAAGCTTTTGGCAATGACAGCCCGTACGCCCAGCAAGCGTGTACCCTTCGCCGCCCAGTCTCTACTGGAGCCCGACCCGTACTCCTCGCCGGCAAAGATCAATGTTGGCGTTTGAGCAGCGATGTAGCTGCGCGACGCATCGAACAAGGTTGTCCGAATACCTGAAGGCTGAAGTAACGTGTAGGGACCTTCGTCTGCCGATCCATCTGCCTTCGTCGCAAGCATCAGGTTCTTCAGGCGAACGTTGGCAAACGTGCCACGTACCATGACCTCGAAGTGACCACGGCGAGCACCATAGGTGTTGAAATCCTTGCGCTCTACACCGTGTTCGGCGAGCCATTTTCCAGCACTCGAATCAGGAGTGATCGAGCCGGCCGGGCTGATGTGGTCTGTGGTGATGGAGTCGCCCAGGATGGCCAGCGCACGCGCGCCAAGGATGGGACGAGCCGCTTGAGTGGTGTCGAAGAAATCGGGCTCGGCGGCGTAGGTTGATTGAGGCCAATCGTACACCTCCCCCTCGCTGGTCTTGATTGAGTTCCACAGGTCGTGATCCTTGGTCAAATCAGCATAGAGGTTCTTGTACAGTTCAGCGTTTGCAGCCTTCACGCTCAGCGCTTTGATTTCATCATTGCTTGGCCAGAGATCGGCCAGCAGTACTGGCTTCCCATCGCGATCATAGCCCAACGGTTCAGTGGTCAGGTCACAGCGCGTGGAGCCTGCCAACGCAAATGCAACCACCAAAGGTGGGCTGGCAAGGAAGTTTGCCCGCAGGTTGCCGTGAATACGGGCTTCGAAATTTCGATTGCCCGACAGCACTGCGCTGCATACCAAGTCCTCGCCAACCACTACCTTTTCCAAGGCAGGATCAAGCGGGCCGATATTGCCGACACAGGCGCCGCAGCCATACGCTGCGATGTCGAAGCCAAGCTGGCTCAGGGGCTGGGTCAGGCCGGCATCCTGCAGGTACGCGGTCACGACGCGCGAACCCGGTGTGAAAAGCGTCTTCACCCACGGCTTGGCGACCAGGCCCTTCTCGACTGCTTTTTTGGCCAGCAAGCCAGCGGCGATCAAGAGCTCGGGATTCGAGGTGTTGGTGCACGAAGTGATCGCTGCGACCAGCACATGACCGTGCCCTACTTCGTAAGTCTGTTGCGGGCCAACCGCGCCGGCAGGCTGGGCAGTGACTGGGTACAACTGCTCAAGCTGGTCCTTGCTCTTGGCATAGCCACCGCTCTTGGCATCCTGGACCATGACTTCATCGAACCGACGCCCGAGGCCCGTAAGGTCAACGCGATCCTGGGGACGCTTGGGGCCAGATACGCACGGAACGATCTGGTCGAGATCGATCGTGATCACTGTCGAGTAATCAACACTGCCAACAGCAGGTGTACCGAACATGTCCTGGGCTTCGAAGTACTTGCGAATCAGCTCGATCTGCTCGGCACTACGCCCAGTCTGGCTGTAGTAGTCGAGTGTCTTGTCGTCGACCGGAAAAAACCCCGTCGTTGCGCCGTATTCGGGCGCCATGTTGGCAATCGTTGCGCGGTCGGTCGCGCTGAGGGAGCTTGCCCCCTCACCAAAGAACTCGACCAGCTTGCCTACCACCTTGGCAGCACGCAGCGTCTGAGTTATCTGCAGCACAGCATCTGTGGCGGTGACTCCAGGACGCAGGCCGCCGCTGAGTTCAACCCCGACCACATCCGGCATCAACATGTACACAGGCTGCCCCAGCATGCCAGCTTCGGCCTCGATACCCCCCACTCCCCAGCCCAGCACGCCAATGCCATTGATCATCGTCGTATGGCTATCAGTGCCCACGAGCGTATCGGGATACACGAGCGAGTTCTTCTCGATGACACCTTGAGCCAGATACTCCAAATTGATCTGGTGACAGATACCGATGCCTGGAGGAATGACCTTGAATGTTTCGAACGCTTGCATGCCCCACTTCATCAGTTCATAGCGTTCACGGTTACGCTGGAATTCGACCTCCATGTTCTTGCGAAGCGCGCCGGGCACATTGGAAAACTCTGTCTGCACCGAGTGATCGACAACGAGGTGAACGGGTACCAGTGGCTCAATAGCTTTGGGGTCACCACCCCGCTTTTTCGCCTGGCTGCGCATGGCAGCCAGGTCGGTCAATAACGGGATACCGGTGAAGTCCTGAAGAAGGACACGCCCCACTACAAACGGGATTTCACGCTCCCGACTGCCCTGTGGCTGCCAGCCTGCGAGATCCTCGACGTGAGACTGGAGCACCTTGCTGCCATCGCAGTTGCGCAGTACTGACTCCAACAGGATCCGAATCACTACAGGAAGACGGCACAAGTTCGGATAAGCCGTCGCCTGCAGCGCAGGCAGTGAATAATATTGGTGTTCACGGCCATCGGACGTCTTGAACGACCGCAGACTTGTTGTTGAAAGCTTGTTGGCGTCGGTCATGTGGCTCTCTCTAGGCAACTCATCAGGTACACGGTTGAAACTGGAGTCGTTCGTCCGGCAGCGTTGAGTCCATGAAAACTGGACATTGTTTATTGTCTGCCGAATGTGCAGTCAGACTAGGTCCGCCGGATTGCGTTTGTCAATCAATAAACGCAACAAAATACCCATCCCATAAAAAAGCCACCTATACGGTGGCTTTGCTGGACGGACGATAGTAGGCCAGGGTCAGATCGTGTCCGGCACCGATTGCACCTTTGCAGTGGATTGGAATACGGCGGAAACCGCCTTCTTGCGCCAAGCACCTTCGATATGCTGCCGCATGTAGCTGGCGGCGCCGAGGTTATCACCCGCTTCGATGGCATCCAGAATCTGTAGATGCTCTACAGCGAGCGCCTGGCGCGGCAGATCCAACTGGGTCTGGCGGTATTCGGCCAAGCGGCGCACCTGGTCGAGCCGACGAAGCGTCTGGAGCGCGAATCGGTTGCCTGACCATTCGGCTATCGTTTCATGAAAGCGGGCATTGGACTCGAACCGCTCGATGGCGGTCATGGTCAGGTAGCCGCCGTCCAGAATCGCCTGCTGCTCTTCGCGCAGCAGGCGCAACTGCGCCAAATCAGGCCTGAACTTGCTATTTAAAATGCCGGCCGGCTCAATTGCCAGTCGCAGCGAGTACATGTCCTCATAGGCTTCCAGCGAGTCAATCATCGGAAGAAAACGCCAGCCGTAACCGACTTCCTTTTCAACCCAACCTTCGCTTTGTGCTCGCGAAAGCACTTTGCCAATCTCGCTTCTCGACACGTTCAGCAGCCGGGTGAGATCAGCCTCCGTTACAGAGTCAGCTACCAAACGATCAAAACGCGCGTCTGCCAAACGCAGATAAAGCGGATCGTCGATTTCCTGAAAATGAACCTGCAACTCTGGTGGCAGCGTGTCGACGTCCCCATGCACGTGATAGCCCCGGTTTTTGTCGAACCGCATCAGTCCGGCGCTCACCAGACACTCCAATGCCACCTTGACGGGTGAGCGAGACGTCCCTATCAGTTTGGCTAACGTCCACTCAGGTAGATGCGTGCCCTTGGGCAAGCGCTCTCGTCGAACGTAGCTGATGATCTCGCGCAACGCCTTGCGCTGGCTTTTGGTCAGATCCTGGGTCATGTCTTATGAGCTTAATAGGCCTGGCGGAGCGCCGAATATACACGCCGCAGAGCGATTCGGGGACAAAGCGCAACTGCTGGGAAAATTTCCACTTGCGGTATTTTTGCGTTTGTTGTCGAATAAACGCATAAACCTATTACTGTCCCCTGAGGTGCTCATGCCGCAACAGTCCTTCAAAGCCGTTTACATGCGAGGCGGCACCAGCAAGGGGGTCTTCTTCCGCACGGATTGGTTGCCAGACGATCCAGGGATCCGAGATCGCATTTTACTGCGCGTGATTGGCAGCCCGGACCCTTATGGTCAACAGATCGATGGCATGGGCGGAGCGACCTCCAGTACCAGCAAAGTCGTACTCGTCAGTAAATCCAAAGAGCCTGACTGTGACGTGGACTATCGCTTTGGTCAGGTCGCGATAGATCGGCCGATGGTCGACTGGTCCGGCAACTGCGGTAACCTGACGTCTGCCGTAGGCCCCTTCGCGATCGCACAAGGTCTTGTGGACGCGCCGGCAAATGGCATCGCGGTCGTCCGAATCTGGCAAGCCAATATCAATGCGAAGATCGTTGCCTACGTCCCGATGCGTGACGGACAGGTCGTCGAAGAAGGTGACTTCGAACTGGATGGCGTGACCTTTCCGGCAGCGGAGATAAAAATCGAATTCCTCGACCCCAGTGGCGATGCCGACGAAGAAGGCGCTAGTGGCATGTTTCCTACAGGAAATGCGTTGGACACTCTCTCTGTACCGGGCGTCGGTAACGTCGAGCTCACCATGATCAATGCCGGGAACCCAGCCATTTTCGTACATGCGGATGTTCTGGGCCTACGAGGTAACGAGCTGCAGAAAGACCTCAACAGCAATCCCGAATTGCTGGCCAAAGCCGAGGCGATCCGCGCTCACGCAGCTGTGAAAATGGGCTTGGCAGAGTCCCCCGAGCAAGCGACACAGTTACGCCCTCACACCCCGAAATTGGCTTTCGTTGCAGCACCAGAAGGTTACACGGCGTCTGATGGCAAGGTTGTCGATCCGGCAACGCTCGATCTCAATGCGCGAATTTTTTCCATGGGCAAGCTGCATCACGCGATGACTGGAACCGGCGCTGTTGCAATCGCTGTTGCGGCCGTCATTCCTGGCACGGTCATCAATCGTCTGGTGCCAGATTCCGCGGGCCGCCAGATTCGCTTCGGGCATCCGTCCGGAAGCCTGGCTGTAGGGGCAGAAGCGAGGCAGGCCGAAGGCACATGGGTAGTTTCAAAGGCGGTGATGAGCCGTTCTGCGCGCCGCCTCATGGAAGGCAGTGTTCTGGTTCCCTCGGACACCTTATCGATATGAAAGCGATCAGCTCCGAGTTGCGTCAGGCCTTTGCCCTTACGGAAGAGCTACGGGTGGTGATCAACTATGGAAACCCCATTCTGGCTCATCGTCCGGTATCGGGCGATGAGCCCCAGGGAGTTTCTGTCGATATCGCTCGGCGCCTGGCTCAGGCCTTGAACCTGCGTCTGCGTTTGGTAACGGTCGACACGGCAGGGTTCGCAGTCAAGGCCGTCGAGAACGGCGAGGCTGACGTTGGCTTTTTCGCCATTGATCCTGTGAGAGGTGCTCAGATCGCATTCACCTCTCCCTACGTCATCATCGAGGGCTGCTACTTGGTGCGCGAGCACTTCCCGGCATACGCACTGGGCGATATCGATGTGGCTGGCAATCGTATAGCAGTGGGTGAAGGTAGCGCGTATGACCTGTTCCTGACTCGTGAAATACAGCATGCGACGCTGGTTCGCGCCCCGTCTTCACCGGCCGTGGTCAACACCTTCATTGAGCAGAATCTAGAGGTTGCTGCTGGCGTTCGCCAGCAATTGGAGGCCGACCGCAGTTCGAAGCCTGGGCTCAGGCTGATAGAAGAGCCTTTCATGCAGATCCGACAAGCCATGGGCGTGCCCAAGGCGCGAGGGCAGCAAGCATCCATTTGGCTCGACGATTTCATCAGGGGCCTGATTGCCGAAGGCTTTATCCATCAGGCACTTTCACGTCATTCCATTACTGGCGTAACTGTTCCCTGACAAAGCAAGCCGCTGTGTTCCACAGCGCCGTAGCTCTGCATCGCCATAACGGCAATCGGTAGCCCATAATCAACCCGGCGCTTGTAATGGAGCTGGCAGGCTCCACTGGGCAGGGCTGACTGGCTGCGACAGGTGTTTCTCTCTACTCCCCCCCCAAAAGAGGTTCAAACCCAATGGCCAAGGCCGCAGATGTCGTCGTGCAATGTCTGGAGAACGAAGGCGTTGAATACGTTTTCGGTATTCCCGGCGAAGAAAACCTGGACCTCCTCGAGTCCCTGCGCAAATCACCCATCAAGTTGATATTGACCCGCCACGAACAGTCTGCCGGTTTCATGGCGGCGACCTATGGCCGCCTGACAGGCAAGACCGGGGTTAGCCTCTCTACCCTTGGACCAGGTGCAACCAACCTCGTGACCGCCGGCGCCTACGCTTATCTGGGCGGCATGCCAATGCTCATGATCACAGGCCAAAAGCCGATCAAGAAGTCCAAGCAAGGTCGGTTCCAGATAATCGATGTCTGCCAAATGATGAGCCCTATCACCAAATACACTCACCAATTTGCCTCGGCGGACAACGTTCCGGCGCGCATGCGTGAGGCTTTCCGCCTTGCCGAAGAAGAGAAGCCTGGTGCCGTGCATCTGGAACTGCCGGAAGACATCGCGGCTGAGCAGACCGACAGCCTGCCTATCCCGCCGAGCCTCGCACGTCGCCCACTGGCCGAGCACAAGGCCGTCGAAGCTGCAGTCGCGAAGCTCAATACCGCGCGCAGCCCGATCCTGGTGATAGGCGCCGGCGCGAATCGCAAAATGACCGCCAAGGTTCTCAAGCAGCTGATCGACCAGACGGGTATTCCGTTCATCACCACGCAAATGGGCAAAGGCGTTGTCGACGAGCGTCACCCACGTTTCCTCGGCAATGCTGCACTGTCGTCCGGCGACTTCGTGCACCGCGCCGTCGAGGCTGCCGACCTGATCATCAACATCGGCCACGACGTCATCGAGAAGCCGCCGTTCTTCATGGTCCGAGGCGGCACCGAAGTGATTCACATCAACTTCCGCTCCGCCGAAGTCGACGCTGTGTACTTCCCGCAGATCGAAATCATTGGCGATATCGCCAATGCCGTCTGGCAGATCGGCGAAGCCCTGACCGACGTCAGCCACTGGGACTTCACCCGCCTGCTGGCCATACGCGAAGCCAATGAAGCGCAGATCGTCGAGGGTGCCGACGACGACCGCTTCCCGGTCTACCCACAACGTCTGGTGGCAGACGTTCGTCGCGCCCTGCCCTCCGAAGGCATCGTTGCGCTCGATAACGGGATCTACAAGATCTGGTTCGCGCGCAACTACAAGGCGCACAAGCCCAACACTGTTCTGCTCGACAACGCCTTGGCGACCATGGGAGCGGGCCTGCCCTCGGCCATGGCTGCACACCTGGTACACCCGGACCGTTCGGTGGTCTCGGTATGTGGTGATGGTGGCTTCATGATGAACAGCCAGGAGCTGGAAACCGCAGTCCGTCTGGGCATGCACATCACTGTGGTGATCCTGCGTGACGATGGTTACGGCATGATCCGCTGGAAGCAGGCCAACATGGGCTTCGCCGACTATGGCCTGGACTACGGCAACCCGGACTTCGTCAAATATGCCGAGGCTTACGGGGCCAATGGTTATCGTGTGGAAAGCGCCGCAGGTTTTCTGCCGCTTCTGGAGCACTGCATCAAGACCCCAGGCGTGCACGTGATCGATTGCCCCATCGACTACAGCGATAACGACCGTATCCTGAACTACGAGCTGCGTGAGCGCGCTCTGGCGGTTTAGACGTTAGCGGTTCATCCGCGAGAGCATCAAAAAGCTCGTGGGTGAATACCACTGCCACGCAGCAAAAAGCCCGGGTAGCTGAGCACAGCACCCGGGCTTTTTTTGCGCATGCTTTTTATCTAGAGGCTTGGGCAAGCTTCTGGGACTTTGCGTTCTGGCTACCGATGTAGAACATTGAGAATCTGAGGCATCCAGAGCGACAGGGTATTGCTGGTGGCCGAGATGCTCATATAGATCACGGCGAGCAGCAGCACCCACTTGTTGCTCATGGCTGCCCAAATCTTGCTCGCACCGTGTTTGTGTGGCTTGTTGTTCTCGCTTTGCTCGCGCTCTTTTTGCTCATCTTCAAGACGGCCTGACAGCCAGTTTTTTTCGTCATCGGTGAGCCAGCGAGCCTCAGACGGTTTGCTGGGAAGAAAAAACAGCGTGGCAATACCCATGATCACAGCAGGCAGTGCTTCGAGCATGAGTAACCACTGCCAGCCACGGTAGTCCCAGATGCCATCCATTTTCAGCAACAGAACCGACAGCGGCGATCCGATGAAATTGGACAGCGGTACCGCGACCATGAACACGGCTACGATTCGTGCCATGTACGCTTTGGGGAACCAGGTGGTGAGGTAAAGCAGAACGCCTGGAAAGAAACCCGCTTCAGCGGCACCGAGCAGGAAGCGCGAAATACCATACTGAAGGAACGGTACGCATGGCGGAGACCGCATCAATTCAATAAGGCCTTAGCGTCTTGCGCTGCTGGGGGAAGACGCAACACAGTGTCCGGGATCAATGGCCCCCACCGGTGGATGTGTAGCACCACCCTCGGCAAAGTGACCAGCGGAGCCAACCGCTTTCCCGTGGCTGATATACACTACTGATATCAACCACGGGAGATTACCCAATGAGCCGGATTCTTGCCGACCTCACCCCCAAGCAACTTGAAGACCTTAACCAACTGGCATCGGCCTTGGACACGTCGCGCGCAGCCCTGATCCGGGAAGCGGTGGCCACCTTCGTTGCGGTCAAGAATGAGGAGTTGAAGCACCCCGCCCCGGACGTTTTCGGGCTGTGGAGGGATCGCGCCGTGGACGGCCTGGCTTATGAGCAGGAGCTGCGCAACGAATGGTGAGGTCTCTGTTTGATACCAATATTCTGATCGACCACCTATCTGGCAGACCCCTGGCCGAGCAGGTTATCCACGCTGCACACAGACCCATGATCAGCTTGATCACGTACATGGAGGTACTGGTGGGTGCAGGTGATGCCAAGGAGGCCGACACCCTGCGCCATTGGATGGGACAGCAATTCGAAGTGGTACCGGTGTCGCTTGATATCGCCCATGAGGCTGTCTTGCTACGCCAGCAGCGCCGCATCAAATTGCCCGACGCGATCATTTGGGCAAGTGCGCGCCTGGCAGGCGCAGTCCTGGTAACACGCAACACCAAGGATTTCCCCGAGACCGAACTGGGCGTGCGTGTGCAGTACCACCTGTAAGCGTTTTGCGAATGCGGCGCGGCAACTACCATGATAATGCCCCGATGGAGCGGCTATTTCGCAGCCTGAAAACTGAATGGATACCAACGGTGGGTTACATGAGCGTCGTGTTGGCTAAACAAGATATCGGTCGTTTCCTGATGGAGCGGTACAACTGGCGGCGACCGCATCAGTTCAACAAAGCCTTAGCGCCTGCCGTTGAGGAAAAACTTAACGCATTGTCCGGGATCACTTGACCATTGCATGGTGATCCAGACGTTTTTACTGCTGTCCTGGAGTGAGTGATTCTTGCCGATGGTCAGCTTATCCTGCTCCAGAATGACTTTCGTCCAATTGGAGAGAGGTATCTACTCCTCGACGTCATCCGCTGTTTCAATGCCAAAGCGCGTGTCTATGTGAGTGCTATGAAAAATCCAGTGTAGCGCTCGCTCATACTGGTAGCCGAGGCCCGCTGCGCTCGCGTCGCTATTCATCGTTCCTACTCCCTGTTCGGTAGTCATACGTTACGCCAATGCATCAACCGTTGCAGCCAGGATGAAGTGACGGCAAAAGCATCACGTAATTGCTTAGCAGTAATCGTTCGGTCTGCCACGTCGAACGCCAGCGCCGCTCGCAAAGCTGGCCAACAGTGCTTCGGTAAATTCTGAGGTGCCCGTAGCTCTCGCTCCAGAGATTCATTGCGTGGTTGGGCCAAGGGTAAGCCGCGAAATGGGTGTTGCCCCCCCGCTAACTCGTAGATTACACAAGCTACAGCGTACACGTCAGCGCTCGAAGATAGGGGCAGTCCTTCGAGCAGCTCCGGCGCGGCGTAGCCCGGAGTCCAGGCGTTGAAGCGCTCGCGACTCAGGTGCGGCAGACCAGGCATGATACCTTTCTCCGCTTGGCCGAGACCGAAGTCAAACAGGCGCACGCCTTCTTCGCTGAGCATCACGTTGCTGGGCTTGACATCACCATGCAACACACCGCGAGCATGGGAGTACGCCAGTGCATCGAGCAGCGGCAGCACGATGTCGCGCAACTCCTCCCACGGCAGGCCGTGGGGACGCTCGCAGAGTAAGTTATCCAGGGTCAGGCCACGCATGAGCTCCATGGTGACGAATGCTCGTTGCCAGTCAGTGTCCACTTCAAAGGTGTGCAAACGCAGCACGTTGTCGTGGCGCAGGCGCCGGGTCAGGGCGAATTCGTTGTAGAGCAATGCGCTGGAGTCCGGCGACTCGGCAAATTCTTCGCTGAGAACTTTCAGCGCGACGTAAGGGTCGGGATCGCCGAACTGTTCGCTCAGCAAGTCTCGTGCACGGTAAACCGCGCCCATGCCACCGGCACCGAGCAAGCGCTCGATTCGGTAACGGCCTGCAAGCACATCGGGTAGTTCACCGATGCTGGCCTTTGTGGGTGCCACCACGGCTTCAGCCTTGTCCGACTTGGCGAACGCAAAGTAGGTCAGGTTGCTGTCCTGCTCTTCGCTCTTCAACAGGTCGTTGATCGGCCGCATGTGTTCAGTCATTGGCGGATTACTACCGCTGTCAGGTTGTCCCTGGCCGAGCCACGCATTGCGCCGTCAAACAATCGCTCCAGTGCAACCTGCGGCACTGTCAGGCTCAACGCGTCGCCGAGTGCATCGCTGCCAAGCCCCTGATACAGACCATCGCTGCAGAGTAAGAACGCATCGCCAGGGTAGACCTCAAGCTCCAGTACATCCAGGGCCAATTGTTCGGCTGCCCCAATCGCACGGGTCAGGGCATGTGCTGCGGGATGGCCCTTGGCCTGTTCGACGCTCATTTGTTGTTTGTCGATCAGTTGTTGTTGCAGCGAATGATCCTTGGACAGCTGATATAAACGCTGGCCACGCCACAGGTAGCAGCGGCTATCGCCGGCCCAGATGCAGGCCGCGCGATTGCCTTCAATCAGCAGTACTACTACGGTGCTGCCGATGATGCTGTCGTGACGTCCAGCAGTGACCGTCAACTCCTGACCCAAACGGCGGTTGAGCCAGTGCAGGCACTGGCGAACTCCTTTGAGTCGTTCGTCGAAATCATCCTGCGCCGGTAATTCAGCCAGGCTGGCTACGATCAACTGGCTTGCGATATCGCCCCGCTGATGACCGCCCATGCCGTCGGCAACCACCCACAGCCCCTGCTGTGGGGCGTTCAGAAAAGCATCTTCGTTGCGCGCCCGAACCTTGCCGGCATCGGTGCGCGCAGCACTGCGCCAGGAGCTGGCCACCTGCATCAGAGCTGTACCGGCATGCGGAATGTACGCAATGCATCCATATCGAACGGGTTTGGCGTGCGCTGGCTGGTCAGTAAGTAGTTGGCGCGCAGACCACCTACGTCAGCTTTGAGCACCAGCACGTCACGGCCGGTCAGGTATTCGGTCTGCATCAAATCAAACAGACGGAATAACGACCAAGGGCCGGTGTTCTTCTCGATCCCCAGCGGGCGGCCAACCATTTTGTCGAGCACCAGACTGGTACGCCCGTCTTCAGCGTCGGTTGGCCATTTGAACGATACCGGTACTATCGGGCCATGACGGTATTCGATGTTCTTGTCGCCAAACCTGAACTCGGAACGGCTGACAGTCGGGTCGAGGGTGTAAGGCTCCAGTTTGAACTGCACCTGAGGTTCGGCCGGGTTGTTGGCGAAGAAGCTCTGGCGGATCACGAGCGCTACGGCCATCTGATCAAGGTAGACCTTGGAAATCGGCAGGCTGTGACCATCGACGCTGCGCTTGCGGTAGTTACCCGGATCACCGCTGACAAACGGACGCAGGTAGCTATCGAAGAAGCGGTCGGCAATCCCCTGGGCCTTGAAGAATTCGCGAAAGTCGCTGATTGCCACGTCACTGGCGCTGTGGGCGGTGAACGGATAGCGCTTGCTGATCGCCTTGCCGTAAAAGCTATACAGCTCACTCTGATAGCGCTGATTCAGATATTGATAAGAATCGCTGAGTACCAGACGCCAGGCATCTTCAGCCAATACGTTGAACCACACACTCACCGGACGCGGCAGACGACCCGACGCATTGCGCAGGTTGCTCAGCGCATCACGCTGGCCACTCATGCGGGTCTTGGCCATTTCGAACGCGGCTTGCTCTGGTGAACTGGCACGGGCCAGGCTGGCCATCTGCATTTGCAGGTCGTTGAGAGCGGCCAGTGCCGGGGTCAGATCAGCGGTTGGGCCGTTGTCGTTATCCAGCAAACGGTGCAGCGGCTCGAAGCGACTTTGCAGGGACCTCTTCGCGGTATCCGGCAATTTCTTCACCAAGGCGTCAGCCGCCTTGCCGGCCCCGGTGACCGCTAGTTCTCCGAGCTTACCGCCCTTGCCTGCCAGCTTACCTGCTGCATCGGCGGCGTCATCTGCCGTGTCAGCGACCACTGGGAATCGGGTGTTTTCACGCACTTCCACCAGCAGTTGCAGGATCGGCGAGTTGGCAGATGTCAGGCCCGCCAATTGCTCGGCGCCGTCACTGAAATCGTTGATAACCGGCAGCGCGATCCGCCCCACCGCTTCACCCCAGTAGTTGGCGTAGTCGCGAAAATACAGCTGCTCGAGCTCGACCATCAGGCGACGTAAGTCCATACCACTGATACTCGAGCCTTCACCCAGTACCCAGTTGTCACTCAGGATATTGGTAACCAGCATCAAGCCCTGAACAGAAAAATACTGCTGATAGCCCTGTTGGGTGTAGAACCCCGGGATCACGTAATCGGTGCCAACAAACAGCGACCCCTGCGGACCGATGTGTTGACTCAAGCGATATTCCGGCAGATTACGGGCTTGCTCGCGTAACATCCGATACACCACGTTGGCCAGGGACTCGCTGCGCAAAACCTGACGCGCCTGAGCCACCAACTGATCATTAAGCGGATAGATAAACGGCTGCTTCAGGAAGCGTTCGAAATGGCTGTTCAAGCCGTTTTGCACCGCGGTGTTGCCGGTGTATCGTTGAGACCATTCGGTGGCAACCCACTCCTTTAGCCACGGCGCGTCGCGGCGATCCTTCATGTTCAGCATCAGGTACGCACGCAGGCTGTTGAGCAGGCGCTCGCGGTCCTTCATGTTGGCGCGAATCTGCCCTTCTAGCAGGGTCGCGACCCGTGGCAATAGCTGTCCTTCAAGTTCACGTTCATAGGCAGTCTTAACCACCGGATTAACGTCTTCACCTTGATACAGACCGCCACGCTCGTGGTAACCCACATCGCCTTTTTTCGGGAACACTTGAGTCGCCGCGTAGCGGGTGTCAAGGGTCTTGAGCACCGTCATGGAGTCATCACGTGTGGTGAGAGCCGAGCTCTGTTGGCTCCAGGTTTGTGCCAGGCTACGCAGGTTTTCCAGGCGTTCGTAGTTCGCGGAGAAACCGCCCGCCCAGAGCATGCCAAATAGCGCCAGTGCGGCCAGTGCGCCCACGTACAGCGCACGCTGGCCCCAGTGGATGCGGCTGCGTTCGCGTTTGTCCAGGCCTGCAAGATCGGCCTCGGGGAAAATTACCCGGCTGAGTAAATGGTGGATGAAGCGCGAACGGCCACTGCGCAGCGTCGGTAGCACGCCGGCGTTCATGCCCAGGTTGGCACCGATGCCGGCAGTGGTTGCGTCCATTTCCTCAGTCAGATGCGGTGCGCTGGTTAGGTAGAAACCGCGCAACTGGCTGACACGCTGGTAGCGGTTGCCGGTGAATGCCATATCGACGAACAGGCACAGACGCCCGCCGATTTGTCCCAGTTGATGCGGGAAGTCGAGGATGCGGCCACGGCGCTGGGTATCACGCTCCTGGTGCATACGCATGATCACTTGGCTGTTGAGGCGATGCAGCAACGCTTCGAACTCGGTGCGTAGCACGGCCACATCAGTGCCGCTCTGTTCCTTGCGGAAGCTGGTACCGAGCACCTGTTCGCTTTCTTCGCGCGTCAATTGCTCGAAGAATTCATCGAACCCGAGCAGACAATCAGCCTTGCTCAATACAAGGTAAATCGGCACATCAACGTGCAGTTTCTGATGCACGTCTTGCAAGCGCCCACGCACCTGACGGGCCAGGGTTTCAAGCGCCTGTTCAGTGCCGCTCAACAGGGTTTCCACCGGGATGGTCACCAGTACTCCGTTCAGCGGACGATTGCGGCGACGCTTGCGCAGCAGGTCGAGCAACGTGCTCCAGGCACGGCCGTCGACGTCGGCATCCGGCTGGGTCAAGTAACGGCCGGCGGTGTCGATCAGTACGCCGTGATCGGCAAAATACCAATCACAATGACGGGTGCCAAGGGTGTCACGGGTCAGCTTGCGATCAATCTTGTTGATCGGAAATTCTAGCCCCGAGAAGTCCAGCAAGCTGGTTTTGCCGCTGCCTTGCGGACCAATCAGCAGGTACCACGGCAAGTCACTGCGCCAGCGTTCGCTGCGACCACGATACAGGCTCGACGTCTTCAGGGTTTTCAGCGCATCTTTGAAGCGTGCCTTCAGTTCCTGCTGCTCTTCGTCGATCTGTTCATCCCGGCGTATACGATCCGGGCCGTCTTCGTTCTCCTCAACCGCTTTTCTGCGCAGACCCGCGCGCCAACTGACAAAGACCATGGTCAGGCCCCAGATCAGGAACAGCACGCTGATGGTCAGCAAACGGGAGGTCGAACCTTCCCAAAACTTGTAGTCATCAACCGCCAGCAGCGGCCCGGCGAACCAAACCAACAGCGCTACAAACAGCACCAGCAGCAGCGTCAAGACCCAGGCCATGCGCAAAAATGCACCGACTTTCTTGAAAAACTTTTTCATCACAGGTCCCTGTCTACGGCTGCGACTGCGGCTGGGCCGCTGCCGGATCAAACGACTGATAAGGCTGCAGGACGGTATCGCGTTGCTCGCCCAGTACCCAGGCGAAGCCCGAATACATCACCACCAGGCAAACACAGGTGAACAGCACCACCATCCACGCCGGCACGATACGTACCAGGCTGCGGCGCTGATCACTCAGGCCTTCCCAATGCGGCGAAAACTCGCGTGGTACATCACCGCGCAACTGACGGATCTGGCGATACAAGGCGTCGCGGATGCCGTCGAGTTCGAGCATGCCGCGGGCCTGTACGCGGTACTTGCCCTCGAAGCCCAAAGACAGGCACAGGTACATCAACTCCAGCATCGGTAGGTGCTTGACCGGATTTTTCGACAGCCGATCAAGCAACTGGAAGAATTTCTCACCGCCGAAGGTTTCGTTATGGAAGCTGCTGAGCAGGCTCATTTGCGACCACTCGCTTTCGTTACCCCACGGCGTGGTGACGACAGCTTCGTCAGCCACGGTGCAGAGCACGTAACGGGCCGCCATCACCTGGCTGCTTTCTGCGCCATTGTGCAAGGCGCTGACTTCAAACAATTTCAGCCCGGTGGTCAGGCGCTTCTTGAGTACAAGCATGTCTTCGAGGGTTTCGCTGTGTTTGAGTCGCACCACTTCCGACAGCAGGTCGGAGGCTGCGGCCACCAGCGAGTTGAGACTGATGTTGAACGCCTCGGCCGGGCGCAAGCGCGCGGCGTAGATCATGCGCTCCTCCAATTGCTCGAAACGTGGCGGTGCCGCGAAGTCCGTCAGGGGGCTCGAAGCCGGACCGTGTCCCTGACGGTCGAGCAGGACGGTTTTATCGTCCTGGCTGTATTCCGTATCCTTGATCATGTCGGTCAGTTCCTGATGGCCCAGAATTTCAGTTCAAGCTCGGCGAATTCGCCGGACACATGGAACGCGAAACCGCCGGAGCGTTCGAGTTGCACCAGGTCTTCGGAGCTGAGCTCGAGAATGAAATAGGTTTTGTTGGAGTGGAACGCAATCTGCCGCGGGGCTACAGGCAACGGTTTGACCTTGATACCTGGCAGGTGCAGGTTGACCAGTTGACGGATACGCTCCACCGGACCGACCTTGAGGTGCGCCGGCAAGCGATGGCGCAGTTCTTCGCAATCGCAGTTGGCACTCGCCGCCAGCACGAACGAGGCAGAACCCAGCAGCTTGTGGTCGTGTAACGGTGAGACGATGATCCCGTATTGACGCGCTTGCAGCTCCAGCTCTATGGCGTGCTGTTCCAGCACCATCGACAACACCTGACGGATCGCGTCCATCAATTTACGGAAGCTTGCTCCCTGATCGCTGTGCTGATAACAGCTGTCCAAACGCGGACGCTTGCTGTCGCTGGAGAAGGTCGCCAGATCTCCGAGCATGGTCAGCAGCGTGCGGTACAACTCTTCGGGGTGAACCTGTTCCAAGCTGAGGTAGTGACGCAGGAGTAGTTCGGTACGGTTGATTAGTTGCAGCATCATAAAGTCACCGACTTCTGCGCCACCCACCTTGCCATTGGAACGGATCCGCTCAGCAATGGCGTCGCCCCGATTGCCGAGCATGCTGATCACCTCCTTGAGGCACGACAGCAGGTAGCTGGAGGCGTGCGCCTGGATGTAGGTGGGTACGAATTCCGGGTCGAGGCTAATTACGCCGTCCGGCGTGGTATCGAGTACTTCGCAGATCTTCAGCTTCACGTACGTCTGATCGCTTTGCTGCTCGCCGAGCAATAGCTTGAAGTCCGGGCGGGCGCAGCTGACCTGGCTGGCGGAGTCGTCGCCAGCGTTGGAGTCGGCTACTTCCGCTTCGTACGCGGTATAGCGCGCCAGCACGTCGGATTGCTCCGGGCGACGGGACTCGATGTGGTTGCCGGTGACCAGCGGCAGCGCCAGATAGATTGGCGTGTTGCCGGTGTTCGGTGGCACGTCCAGGGCCAACGGCTCGGTGTTACCACCCAACTCGAACAGGCTACCGTCCGGCAGAATCCCCGATGCCTGGCTGATCACCAGTTTGCCCATGTTGAGGAACTGCAAATCGATGTCCAGGTTGAGGAAGCCCCAGATGTAGCTACCCAACAATTGGGTGCGGGTTTTCATCTGGTGGTCGTAGTAGCGATCGTTGTGCTGGAAGTGCTGCGGACGCAGCAACATGCCTTCCTGCCAAATGACTTTATGGGAGTTCATGGTCAGTCAGCCGCCTTGACTAGCAATTCATGGGTATTGCGAATGCCGCTTTGGTCGAGCGTCAGATCGGCGTCGGTGACTTCCACCGGGGCGACTTGCAGGGTGTAGCGCCATTTGGTATCCGGCAGGTCACGGTAGGCGGCGAGTACACCGACGTAGCGGCTACCCTCCTCGACGCTAAGCTTGAGTTCGACGGTTTCGCCCGGGCGCAGCTCCAGCTCCTCGGTCGAAACCATGTCCGGAGCCAGGGATTCCTTGGCGCGCTCGTACAGGCTAAAGAAGTCCGCGTTCTCGAACGCCACCGGGTGTTTGAGTTCAAACAGGCGTACAACAATAGGCGACGGACGACCATTGAGGTCCGGGTTCAACTGATCGCTGGCCGTCAGCTTCAGGTTGAGTTTGGTAACGTGGGAATATGGCGATAGCGCCGAGCAACCGGCCAACAGTGCCCAGGCGGTCAGCGCAGTCAGCGTCTTAAAAAAATCAGTCGAGCGGCGAGACATGCGCATCATCCTTGGTGGTCGGTGTGGAGGGTAGAAATCAGTCGGATCTGTTCTTCGTAGGCCTGGGCGAAGTCACGGGCCAGCAAGCGCTCGCTCCAATCATCGTCCTGACGCAGGGCCTGGTGATAGCGACCGTAAGCCCTCCAGCGGCTGCCGGACGTGGCCAGCAACGGCTTGTTGTCGCGTTCGAATCGCAGGGTCAATTGCTGTGGCGAGAAGTGTTCCAGCGTGCCGCGAACGGCAGCGCGGCTAGCGGTCAACAGGGCGATCTGATGCGCCTGCAAATCGCGAAACGCACGGAAGATCGCCTGCTCTGCCGGCAACTGCCCCGTCTTGTTCGGCTGCAACAGAATGCCCAGTGCTTCACCGGCATCAACGGCGAACTTCAACGGGTTTTTGTTGGTGCCCTGAACGATGGTATGGGCCAGGCGTAGTTCGTTTTTTAGCTCGCTGCGGGTGCGCAGGCTCTGCTGCAAACCGCCAACACTTTGCTTGAGCAGACGTGCAGCGTTCAGCGCGAGGGCTTCGCGGGCATCGTGATCAAGGACGTTGAGATCCACACCCAGGGCGCCAGCAAACTTTTCCCAGAAACCGTCGCTCTGACGCTCGACCCCTTTCGGCGCCGGGGTGGGTGCAGGTTCGGCCGGGGCATCGATCAGTTCCGGTACCATCAGGCTTTCCATGTCGATGCGCGCATAGTCGGCGCACTGACGGGTGTCTTCCGGAGCCGTGCGTGGCAAGATCAGCTCGTCGATTTCCGAATACACACGTTCCTGCTGGTCTAGAGCATTTAGCGGGTCGAGGTCGAGGAACGCATCATCAGGAATGATACTGCCAGCGGCTTGCGGACGACCGACCTCCACATCGGAAGTCGCCAGGGCGTGAACCAGCCGTGCACGGATCTCGAAATCACCCAGCACGTATACGCAGCCGTGCTCGATACGTACCATATCGCCCTTGTGCAAGCGTCCGCCGCTGGCACTATTCAGGATTCCGTTGCTGCTGGTATCGGTCAGGAAAAACGTGCCTTCGCGGTAGCTGATCAACGCGTGATGGTTGGACAGATGACGCTTGCGGTCCGGAATGATCCAATCGCAATCCTTGCCCCGCCCAATCACGCCGCCGGCCTGCTTGAAGGTCTTCTGGCACAGCTGCGTAGGTACGAACTGCTTGGTGTTCAGCATTTCGAAAACCAGTTCCATGGTGATGCTCCTTGCGGTCACTTGCCGCGATTGACCGACTGCGGATCACCCAATGGGCGATAGGTGTTGTCGTTGTATTTGTAATTGCCGCTGCAGCCGCCGAGGCCACATAGAACGACAACTGTCAGCAGGACAGCTTGCCAGTGACGAATAGACATCAGAGGGTCTCCAGGGGCGGCACAAAGCGCCGGCCCTTACGGTTGAGGCTGTTAAAAGCGGGGGGATTGAAATCAAGCATATTTGGCCTACACATCAACATTTCCCACGTTGATGTTCAGGCGCCCGAGGCGGTAGAGGAATGTGCGCCGTGGTAGGCCGAGCTCGCGAGCGGAGAGGGTCTGATTACCCTCGTTCCTGCGTAGGCAATCGATCAGCAAGCTGCGCTCAATCTGCTCCAACCGCTCGCGTAAGTTCAGGCCGCTGCTGTCTTCCGGTATGGTTTCCATACACAGAGAGAAGTGTTCCACCAACAACTCATTGCCTTCGCAGAGCAGCACCGCACGCTCGACCAAACCCTTGAGTTCACGCACGTTGCCGGGGAACGCGTAGCGGGCCAAAAGATCCAGCACTTCGTTGGACCAACTCACCTGATCACGCTGCAAGAACGTACAGGCCTTGTCGGCGAAGTGCCGTGCCAAATCGAGGATGTCGTCTTCGCGTTGACGCAGGGCCGGTAGCTCAATAGGGAACTGCGCGAGACGGTAGTACAAGTCCTCGCGAAACTTCCCTTGGCTGACCAGCACCGATAAATCCTGATGTGTCGCGGCAATGATGCGCACGTCAATTCTGTGGGTGTCGCTGGAGCCCAGCGGACGAACCTCGCCCTCTTGCAGAACCCGCAACAGCTTGGCTTGCAACGACAATGGCATGTCACCGACCTCATCAAGCAACAAGGTCCCGCCGTTGGCTGCATCGAACAGCCCTGTTCGGTCACGGTCGGCGCCCGTGAAGGCACCTTTGCGGTAACCGAATAGCTCGCTTTCGAGCAAGTTTTCCGGAACTGCCGCGCAGTTCTGCACGATAAACGCCTGGGAACGACGCGGTCCGCATTCGTGGATCGCCCGGGCCACCACCTCCTTCCCCGTACCTGTTTCGCCACCCAGCAGCACGGTGTAGGAGCTGTGCAAGACTTTGCTGATCAGCGAATAGACCTGACGCATGGCTGTGCTTTTACCCGTCAGGCCATAACCGCTGGCGCTCGGAGTGGAGACCGGCGCTGGCGTTGCGCTACTGCTTGGCCGTCGTAAACGCTGCAGCAAATGCATATGGCCCAACACGAACGAGCCAAGTCGGCCAAACGAATCGGCGAAGCCTTGTAGTTCGATGTGCTGATGACTGGCACACAGCAACAACCCTTCCACAGATTTCTGCTGATTGACCAGCGGCACGCACAGCAGTGACTGCCACGGCCTCGCCTGGCTCGGCAGAAAACTGGTCTCGTGCAGACTGCCGCTCAATTCACCAATGAACACTACGCGGTTCTGGCACAGAGCAAACTGCAGCAGTTGCTCGCCGTTGTAGTCCGCTGGCAAGCTAGCCGTTTCACAGGGTTGCAGGTTGCCATTGAGGCACTCCGCATTCATCCCGAGGCAGGTATGGGTAGCGTCCAGCAGGTACAGTTGTGCCAACTCACAACCGCTGAGCTCGGCCAGTCCACGTACGAAGTCACCCAGCAACGCAGTTCCATCCGTCGCTCGTGACAGGCTGGCGAACTGCGCAAGTAAGGCTTCGGCATAGACCAGGGGTTGCGGCACTTGACTGAACATCACACCCACCTCAAGCAAACTCGCAGATCACGCTGGCGTTGCCATCAAGCGTTGCGTGAACGCGCTTGAGGCATTCGCCGGTGACCATCGCGTCCAGCAAACGATCAGCCACCAACGGCAGCACGTGCAGGTCCAGCAAATGGTCGATCAGGCGTGCGCCGCTGTCGCTTTGGGTGCAGCGTTCGGCCAGGTGATCGACGAGGTCCTGTGAGTAAGTGAAGTCGAGCTGACGACGGTTCAGGCGCTCGCCCAGACGATCGAGTTTGATTTCGATCAGTTCGCGTAGCACCAGCCCACCGACCGGGTAGTAAGGCACCACACGCATCCGCGCCAACAGCGCCGGTTTGAAGTGCTTGCTCAGCACCGGGCGAATGGTTTCTTCGAGGACTTCAGCCGATGGCCGTGCGCCGTTTTCGCAGAGTTCGCTGATGTGGTCGCTGCCCAGGTTCGAGGTCATCAGAATCAGCGTGTTGCGAAAATCGATCTCGCGCCCTTCGCCGTCGTTAGCTACGCCCTTGTCAAAGATTTGGTAAAACAGGTTGAGCACGTCCGGGTCGGCCTTCTCGACTTCATCGAGCAGCACGACGGAATACGGTTTCTGTCGTACGGCTTCGGTGAGCATGCCGCCCTCGCCATAACCGACGTAGCCTGGCGGCGCACCGATCAGGCGCGAAACGGTATGCTTCTCCTGGAATTCGGACATGTTGATAGTGGTGATGAAACGATCACCGCCGTACAACAAATCAGCGAGGGCCAATGCAGTTTCGGTCTTGCCGACGCCACTTGGGCCAACCAGCAGAAACACACCTACGGGTGCATCGGGCCTGTTCAGGCCGGCGGCGGTAGCGCGCATCGAGCGATCAAGCATGTGAACGGCTTGTTCCTGACCACGAATACGGGTACGCAGGTCAGCAGCGAAGCTGGCAACCTTGGCATTGTGCTCACGGGCCAGTTGCGCCAGCGGTACGCCGGTCCAGGCGCTGATCACTTCAGCCACAAGCCGCGGGCAGACCTCGAAGCTCACCAGCCGCTCTTTGACTTGCAACTCGGTCAGGGCTTTGCGAGTTTCCTTGAGCGCGGCTCCCAGCGTTTCGACGCTTTGCGCTTCGTCTACCGGCAGGGTTTCGATTGCGCTGTATTCGGCGGCTTCACGGGCCCCGGCCAGTTGTTGGCGCAGTTCCAGCAGATGCTCCGCCAAGGTTTTCTGTTCGGTCCAGAGGGTTTCCAGCGCGACCATTTCGGATTCAGCTTCTTCCAGGCGTTCTTCCAGCGTATCCAGCGTTTCGTGGTCGATCAGCAGACCGGCCTCGGCATCGCGGCGCAGGGCCTGAAGTTGGCGGCCACCCTCTGCCAGCTCACCACGCAGCCGTTCCAGGCTTTCGGGAGCGGCGGCGAGGCTGATGCGCACACGGGCACAGGCGGTGTCCAATACGTCGACAGCTTTATCTGGCAGTTGACGACCCGCCAGGTAACGAGCGGACAACTCGGCAGCGGTGACCACCGCGTCATCACGCAAATAGATACCGTGGCTCTTCTCGTAAACCTGAGCCAGGCCACGGAGGATGGTCACCGCCTCGCTGACGGTTGGCTCGTGCAATTGCACCGGCTGGAATCGACGGGCCAGCGCCGGGTCTTTCTCAAAGTACTTTTTATACTCAGCCCAGGTAGTCGCAGCGATGGTGCGTAACTCTCCTCGGGCCAACGCTGGCTTAAGCAGGTTGGCGGCGTCAGAGCCACCGGCATTGCCGCCAGCGCCGATCAAGGTATGGGCTTCGTCGATGAACAGGATGATTGGCCTCGGCGACGCTTTGACTTCATCAATCACGCCTTTGAGGCGACGTTCGAACTCACCTTTAACGCTGGCGCCGGCCTGCAACAGGCCCATGTCCAGAGACAGCAACTCGACGCCTTTCAACGCTTGCGGCACTTCACCAGCAGCAATACGTGAGGCCAGGCCTTCGACGATGGCCGTTTTACCAACGCCAGCTTCGCCAACAACAATCGGGTTGTTCTTGCGGCGCCGAGCAAGGATGTCAACCATCTGCCGGATCGCGCCGTCGCGGCACAACACCGGGTCGAGTTTGCCGTCGCGGGCCTGCTGGGTCAGGTTGTGGGTAAAGCGTTGCAGCAGGAATTCACTCGACACGTTCAATTTACCGGTGGCCGACGGCTCCTTCTGGGATAAAGCGAACTCTTTCAGGCGGTCGATATTCAGCTTGGCCAGCAACATCTGGTAGCGACTGCCGGCGTAGCGCATCGGGTTACGTAGCAACGCGAGAATCAGTGCAGCCTGTTCGACCTGGGTCTGGCCCAGTTCAAGGTTGGCAACCAGCAGGGCGTCTTGCAGCCACTGCACCAGTTCCGGGGCGAACACGGGGTTGCGCGAAGCGCTGGGCTCGACCCGTGATTGCAGTGCTGCACTGAGTTCACCAGCGTCTACTTCAGCATCCAGCAGCGCACGGGCAAGCAAGCCTTGCGAACGCTCCAGCAAACCCAGCAGCAAGTCTTCGACAAGGATCTTGCTGCCGCCACGAGCCACGCAGCGTTCGGCGGAGCTTTCCAGGTCACGACGGGTTTCGGCATCCAGCGCCTGGATGAGTTGTTGCAGGTCTACGTTAATCATTTGCCATCTGTCCTTAATGAATTTTGCTACCCAGAGTCACCACGCCGTCTGCTTTTTCGCGGCCGAGCCAACTAGTCCATCCCAGGCAACAAGCGTTCTGCTCACCGATTCGCAGTTCGCGGATTTCTTCCTGGCGCAAGACCAGGCGAATGTCGTAATCGAGCGGGTCACGCAGGGTGAACCGCACCAGCGCACACAGCGGCTGGTAGCCGAAACCGATCGGCAGGAATTCATGGAAGCGTTGCCAGTCGAGTTCGCGAATGTGAATCCGGAATTTGCCGCTGCGATCGCGCACGGTCTCCCCCAGCACCACGTCGTCACCAAGCGTGGAGTTGGCTCGCCCCAAGCGATTACGCTGTTCGCCGAGGATTTCCACGTGGCGTTCAATGCACTGTTCAATGGTCAGTTCTGCGTGTTTGAAGTAATAACGCAGCACGGCTTCCATCAGTGCCGCCGAATGCGCACGCAAACTGAGTAGGCCGAGGTACGGCAGCAGGCGTTTCCAGTTCAGCTCCCGGGCCTTGCGAATCTCTTCGCTGCCCAGGCCAATCAGGGCAAAAAGCTGTGCGGAGAACGGGTCGAGGGCACCACTCTGGAAGCTCGCGCAGTAGCGGTACTTGCGCCAGATCGGCAGCATCAGCCGTTGCAGGCGATGGTGGAACAGGTCAAGGAAGTTACGGGTGGGGTTGCCGTCGTCGCTATCGCCCAGTGCCTGCTCGCCATAAAACGCCGGCAGCGGCGACCCGGAGCCCACCAGGCCAATCAGGTTGAAGCGCAGGCGCGCGCGCATCTGCCCGTGCTCATGGAAAAACTCCACACTATCAACGTCACTACCCGGGAAGCCCAGGCTCGGGTTGGCCTGGAATTCCAGTTGGTCGTACAAATCGTCCTGGCTGAGATGAGGGTGTGCTTCTCGTAGTCGGTCAACTACTAACAGCACGGCCTGAAACAGCGAGTACTCGCGTATACCTCGGGTCAGCGCGCTTAAAGAAGCGGCTGGAGGCCCATACGGGGTGTCCATTGGTACACCTCTCCCTGTGTGCTTTTTACCCGCAGTTCGTGAAACGAATTGAGACTGGCGTAAAGCGCGAAAAACTCGTTAAGAACAGAGGCGAACACGAACAGGTCGCCCTCGCCGATATACCCTTGCGGGTCCATGGTCAGATCAGTGCGCAGCCCACGAACCGGCAACCCTCGGTGCAATCGATCGACGTGTTGATGTTTAATCGACTTGAGCCCACCGAGCAGGCGTTTGCTGACTTTTTCAGCATGTTGGTCGTAGTAGCGCGGCAGGTCGTAGGTTTCGAGAATTACCTTCAACGCGTTGACGTCGGCCAGCGACAGATAATTAAGCGACATATTGCTAATCAGCTTCCAAAGGAAGTCATGATTCAGCGGTGGCGCGAAACTCGAAGTGGCGGGGGTAATGTTGCGGAAACTCAGGAACTCCGGCGTTTCTTCGCAGGCCAGGCTGATGTCGCCAAGCTTGAGCTTACGCGGCAGGTTTTGGTTGGTGCACATCAGCTCGACCGATAGGGTTTCCTGGGCTTCGGTGTGGCGAATACCGAAGCTCAGGTAAGTATCGAGGCCGTTGTGCAGGGAGGAAGAACGCTGGCGAATGCTGTAGTGGGGACGGCTAGTAGGTACGTCGAAACTGGGGTCATGTTCAAAGGATTCGAACGGAACATACTCCTGATAACCGAGGCCACCAGGTTTCCAGCCAGTCACGGTTTCCACCGAGAACACACCGCAGTTTTCCAGGTCGTACTCGGCGGGTAGCAGCAGGTACTCGTCTTGCTTACCGTCAAGGCGGATCGGCAGTGCATCGTGCGTGAACAGATTAACGATGGGCGTACAGTGAAGCTTCACGTTGTCCAGGGTCGGACGCATGCGCAGGACTCCACTCTTGCGAATGTCGAAACGCAACTCCACACCGCGTACCTGCTTGAGAATATCTGGCGGCAAAGCCTTGAGTAGGTCCAGGCCGTTGATATCGACAAACAGGAATTTGTCCTGAAAAGCAAAATACTCTTGTAGGTAGCGATAACCGCGGAAGGTGTTCAGCGGATAAGGGATCAACGCTTCTTCTTCAGCAAAACCCACCGGCTGCACGCGGTCGCCGGGCATTTTGAACGCCATTCGCGTGCCGTTGACGCCATTAACGGGGTTGCCGGCGCCGTCCAGCGGGATCAGCTCGATGCCTTCCAGGTTACGCAACAAGCTCAGGTACAGCATCTGGCTGATGTAGCGCTCACCGGCAAAGTGCAGTCGCAAGCGGCTCAACTCCAGCTCACCGAGGTGACCGTCGGCGCTCATTTCCAGGCGCAGGCTCAACAGCGAGCCGTCGCCCTTCACCGAGTAGTTCAGCGCAGTCAGGTCCAACGGCAGGACTTCAGTCGGATAGCAGGTGCGAAACCGGCAACGCACGTCATCAATCGGAACGCTTTCCACTGCTGTATCGCGTTCGACCATCAATGCCGGACCAGAGCGTTTCAACGGATCGAACTGCAAAATACTGAACGATGGCAGCGGCCGCATGTAGTTGGGCCACAGCAGTTGCATCAGCGAATGGCTGAGCTCCGGTAACTCGTCATCGAGCTTCTGGCGCAGACGCCCGGTCAGGAACGCAAAACCCTCCAGCAACCGTTCCACGTCCGGATCCCGCCCGGCCTGGCCGAGGAAAGGCGCCAACGCCGGGCTACGCTCGGAGAAACGACGACCTAACTGACGAAGTGCAGTGAGCTCGCTTTGGTAGTAGTGGTTAAAGGACACGGGGTACCTGCCTGGTATTCGAGTTCATGAACAAACCGTCGAGGTAGCCGTGCGCATCAACCGTGTCCATGATTATTCGCGTCCTGCCTGTTTGGACGTCGGTGCCTACGAGCCTCATTAGCTGACCTTGACTTGACCGCTACCATCCAGGCACACGGAAAAACTGACCTGACGCTTGAAACCATCAACTTCCAGCAGGCCTTCAATGTTGAAGGACAGGCGAAGCTGATCGTGATCACGCGGCAGGGAGATGACACGCACATTGCTCAGGCGTGGCTCGTAGGCTTCGATGAAATTCTCGATGGCCAGACGGGCCTGACTCAGGGAGTCGTGCAGGCTCAGACGCATGTCATTGAGATCGGGTAGCCCGTAATCGGACAGCGTTTGCACGCTGCCCGCACGGGTGCTGAGCATCTTGGTCAGATGGGCAGCCACGGACGCCATGGCGGAAAACTCGCGGCTCCAGCCGACGCGTTTGTCCGTGTCGCCACCCAGGCGTTCGAAAAGGCTGCCGTATCCAGTCATGAGTCGCTCCGCTTACTCTTTGTCCAGCTTGCCAACCAGCGACAAGGTGAAGTCGGCGCCCATGTACTTGAAATGCGGACGCACATTCAGGCTAACGCGGTACCAGCCGGGCTCGCCTTCAACATCACTGACGATGATCTGGGCAGCACGCAGGGGACGGCGGCCACGGACTTCGGCACTTGGGTTTTCCTGGTCGGCAACGTACTGGCGGATCCACTTGTTGAGTTCAAGCTCCAGGTCGGTGCGCTCCTTCCACGAACCGAGTTGCTCGCGCTGCAGCACTTTCAAATAATGAGCCAGGCGGTTGACGATCATCATGTACGGCAGTTGGGTGCCGAGCTTGTAGTTCAGTTCTGCTGCCTTGCCTTCTGCACTGATGCCGAAGAACTTCGGCTTCTGCACCGAGCTCGCAGAGAAAAACGCGGCGTTATCGGAGCCTTTTCGCATGGTTAGGGAAATGAAGCCTTCCTCGGCCAATTCGTATTCCCTACGGTCGCTAACCAGAACCTCGGTAGGAATCTTGGTTTCGATTTCGCCCATGCTTTCGAAATGGTGCAACGGCAGGTCTTCAACCGCGCCACCGCTCTGCGGACCGATGATGTTCGGGCACCAGCGGAACTTGGCGAAACTGTCGGTCAGCTTGGTACCGAATGCGTAGGCGGTGTTGCCCCACAGGTAGTGCTCGTGGCTATTGGCGACGGTTTCTTTGTAGACGAACGATTTGACCGGATTTTCTTCCGGATCGTACGGATTACGTAGGAGGAACCGTGGCACGGTCAGGCCGATGTAACGCGAATCTTCGGACTGGCGGAAGCTCTGCCATTTGGCGAATTGCGGGCCTTCGAAGTGATCTTTTAGATCCTTCAGGTCCGGCAGACCGGTGAAGCTTTCCAGGCCGAAGAACTTCGGGCCAGCCGCAGCAATGAACGGCGCGTGAGACATACAGGCAACGCTGGACACGTACTGCATCAGCTTCACATCCGGCGAGCTTGGTGACAGAAAGTAGTTGGCGATGATCGCGCCCACAGGCTGACCACCAAACTGACCGTATTCAGCGGTGTAAATGTGCTTGTACAAGCCAGCCTGCATCACTTCCGGCGAGTCTTCGAAGTCATCCAGCAAGTCTTCTTTGGAGACGTTGAGGATTTCGATTTTGATGTTTTCACGGAAGTTAGTACGATCGACCAGCAACTGCAGGCCACGCCACGATGACTCCAGGGACTGGAAGTCTGGGTGGTGGAGGATTTCATCCATCTGACGACTGAGCTTGGCATCGATCTCGGCGATCATGCGATCAACCATGGCTTTCTTGACCGGCTCACCGTTATTTTGCGGCTTGAGCAGTTCTTCGATGAAGGCCGACACACCACGTTTGGCAATGTCGTAGGCTTCGTCGTCCGGCGTCAGACGGGTTTCGGCAATGATGCTGTCGAGAATGCTGTATTCGCCGTTTTCCGTGCTCTTTCGCTGTGCTGCGCTAGTGCTCATTGTGTTGGCTTCCTTGGCTGATAGAGACTCAGGCGTCATGGGCTGCGGCATTCAAGCCCAGCTCACCCAGTACGCGACCGCGGGATTGGTCGTCGGCGAGAACGCCTTCGATAGCTTTGCGGAACGCAGGCGCATTACCCAGCGGGCCTTTGAGGGCCACCAGCGCATCGCGCAACTCCATCAGTTTTTTCAGCTCAGGCACTTGCTCGACCAGCGAGGCCGGGTTGAAGTCCTTCATCGAGCTGACGCGCACTTTCACTGACAGCTCTTCAGTGTCGCCTTCTTCCTGAAGACGGTTCGGTACGCTCAGTGTCAGCTCCAGCTCTTGCTTGGCCAGCACTTCGTCGAAGGTTATTTTGTCGATGCTGATCGGCTTGCGATCTTCGACTTTGCGTTCGTCCTTGCGGTGGGTGTAGTCACCGATTGCCAGCAGCTTCAGCGGCAATTCAATCTCTTCCTGAGCACCGCCAGTGGAGGGTTTGAAGGTGACGTTGATGCGTTCTTTGGGGGCTACCGAGCCTTCTTTGGCCATGGCTTTTCTCCTTGCGGTTGTGGCCCTGAGGCCTATTCGAGTACCACTTCGAGATCGAGGTGGCACAACCTGCGATAAATCTCTTCTTTACGCTCTCGCACAGCATGGTTCTGCGGTAATAACTCGCAGCAGCTATGCAGTAAATCCAGCACTTCGAGCACAAGATCAGGCTCCCAGGCTTGCAGACCCGAGTCGTATAATGTTTGGTCGAGGGTTTCGAGCTGGGTCTTGGCCAGCTCGTACTTCTTGGCTGCAAAGCACAGCCGGGCCAGAGCAAGTTGCCAAAAAAATCTAACTCGCCCGCCGTGAGCATTTTGCAGGCCCTGCTTGAGTATCTGCACGGCAGCCTTCAAGCCGTCTTTGCGCAAGATCGGCAGGACTTCCTCCAGGGCCAACTCCCAAGCCAATTGGGTGTCGGTTGCTTCAACCTTGCGTGGTGCACTGGAGGTTTGCAGATGCGGCGTGACGTTGGCACTGATCCAGGCGCGAGTGGCCGGATCTGCGAAAGGGGTGCCGTTGTAGAAGCGCAGTTCGATGATGCCGGGCAGGCGCTGAATAAATAGCGCGAAGTGAATCTCCACTTCGCGCATCGCCACCTCAGCGTTCAGCCCTTGCAAGCATTCCCAGACCATTCGCTGACCATCGAACCAGAATGGCGACTTCGCCAAACTCGCCTCCAGCTCCACTATCAGGTCTGCGTATTTGGCTTGATCATAGCGATCCTGATAGGTCTTCAGTTTGTCGACCGGCAAACCGCGTAACGCGGTGATCTGCTCGGTGTTGCGCTCAGGAACCGTGTCGATGGGCAGCCACAACAGCGTGCGATTGAGGCGCAGCGCGCGCAGGTCGGTGGCTTTCTGCTTGAGCCACCAGGCGCACAATGGACGGGCGTTTTCCTGCTGGGCACGCAGGGCTTTGTGGGCTTCCTTCTCGTTATCGATCGGCGCGCCGGGAGTGAACAGCTGCGTGGTGGCCTGCTTGACCTGCGCAACCGCAGTACCCACCACGCCAGGCTCCGGCTGGTTATCAGCGGCACGCTGGACCATGTTTTTCAGGCGGCGGGAAATCGGCAGTAGCAGTGGCGCGTCATCGCCCAAATGTTCGGTGCAGGCCGTATCGAGGCCTTCAAGGTGTTCGACCATCCGGCGAAACAGCGGCAGTTGCTCTTTGAGCGCGATATTTTCGTTCAGCACCTGCTCAAGACGCGGCACCAACCAACTGAGGGCAGCTGCGCGGGTGCGAGCCTTGCTCGGGTGAATCTCAGCCCAATGGTTCTCACACAGATGTTGCAGAAGTCCGAGGCCAGCCAATAGCCCCTGGAAAGATTCGCGCTGGTACAGACTCCAAGTGAGCCAAGCCCCGACTCGTAAATCTTTGGACAGGCTGCGCAGGAGGGCTTCGCTGTTTTCGCAGATTTTCAGCCAATCGATCTGACCGCTTTCGTGCATGGACGAGGCTTTACTCAGCTCGGTTTCCAGTGCCTCATATTCGCTCGAAAAGCGAACGTCCTCGCCCGCGAAACTCTCTTTAGAAACAGCGGCTTTCGCGAGTTCAAGATAATGAGCAGAAAGTTTGCTGGAGTAGGACATCCACGACCTTTAATTAAGTTCCACACCACACTCGATTGGAGTGGTAACGGTGCTGGACAGCCAATGAGGCTTTAGATTCGGCACTACGCACGCGCGATTTATGTGCGCACAGCGCAATCATCGAAAACGCATACGTCAACCAGTTTATTTATAAAATCCGAGCCGTCGCGTTGATGCTCTAGCACTCACCAGCCGGATCTAATAAAATGAAATATAGATACATTCTGTAACGCTCCTCTTATCTTTCTGGCGACTCGAGAGTCTCTCGAAAACAAACGCGCCCCCCTTTTCTTCGGATACCCTACACCCATCGCGATGGGTAAATATGTAGGACGTTTCTGAGAATGCACCAAAATTCCTAAAAAAAATCTAATGCGTTATGGATGCGTCTTTCGCGGCATCGTATCGCCACTATGCGCCAAGAGTTGCGCACTAAATTGTGGATAACCCTGTGAACAAACCGCTGCATGGCGCGCACTTAAGCACTCACAGGCAAGTGCGCAAGAAGTTGCGCAGCATTGCGCAACTTCTTGCGCACTTTTATTGATAATCCCTGTGTTAGACGCTGGCCAAATCTACAGATTAAGACTCATATCGTTGATAAATAATGAATTCAATCTTATTGGCATAGATCTTGATCAGCGTTTTGGAACCTGCAGCGTAAACATGCCTGCAGGCCCCTATATTATTTTCAGCAAGGAGAGCATTCATGGCTACACCAGCGTATATGTCCATCACGGGCGCCAAGCAAGGTCTAATCACCGCCGGTGCTTTCACCGCCGATTCGGTCGGCAACACCTACCAGGAAGGTCATGAAGACCAGGTCATGGTTCAGGGCTTCAGCCACGAAGTGATCATTCCCCGCGATCCGCAATCAGGTCAACCGACCGGTCAACGCGTTCACAAACCGGTCAAAATCACCAAGGTGTTCGACAAGTCCTCGCCACTGCTGCTGGCAGCACTGACTTCCGGCGAGCGTCTGACCGAGATTACTATCCAGTGGTATCGCACCTCGGCAGCGGGTACCCAAGAGCACTACTTCACCACCAAACTCGAAGACGCGATCGTCGTCGACATCAGGGATTACATGCATAACTGCCAGGACCCGTCGAATTCGCACTTCACGCATCTGGAAGACGTTGAGTTCACCTACAGGAAAATCACCTGGACCCACGAAGTGTCTGGCACCTCGGGTTCTGATGACTGGCGCATCCCCGTCGCAGGCTGAAACTAACGAGCTGTTTCGCGGCATCGACCGTTCTAACGGTTGATGCCGTTCATTATGTCTAAGGTGGGCGTCGCGTTGTGCCTCCTCTCTCAGCTAAGGATAAGCGTATGTTCGCGCCGGCCAATGCTGCACACTTCACGTTGCTGATTCCCTCTGTTCGCAACGATTTCAAAGTGCTGGCCTTCAAGGGCACCGAATCCATCAGCAGCTTGTATGCGATTCAGGTTGAACTCGTCAGTGAATCCCCAGATTTCGATCTGGAGAGCCTGCTCAGTCAGCTGGCTTTTCTCCAGTTCGGCCTGAATGGCGAAGGTATACATGGGCGCATCGAAGATGTGTTCGTCGGCGAGGCCGGTAAACGTCTGACCCGGTATCACCTGACTTTGGTGCCTGCTCTGCACTATTTGCAGTTCAGCCACAACCAGCGGATCTTCCAGCACCTGACGGTGCCGCAAATCATCGCCCAGGTACTCAACAAACATGGCATCCAAGCCGATGCGTTTACCTTTAATGTCAGCACCAGCCCTGAGCGCGAATACTGCACTCAATATGGGGAAAACGACTTCGAGTTCCTGCAGAGGTTGTGCAGTGAAGATGGGATTTCGTGGCACCACCAACACAGCCAGGATGGCCATCTGTTGGTATTCACTGATGATCAGACCTATTTCCCCAGGCTGGGTGAAACTTCGTATCAGCAAGGTTCTGGCCTGGCTGCGGATCACCCGGTCGTCAGCCAGTTCTCCATGCGCTTCAGCACCCGGACCAGCACAACCACGCGCCGGGGCTATGATTTAAAACGCCCAAGCCAGTTGCTGGAAAGCCAATTCACTGCCGAGTTCAGCCCTGCTCTCGAAGACTACCGTTACCCGGCGCTGATCGAAAATGAAAAGCTCGGCAAACAGATTGCCCGGCAGGCCCTGGAGCGGCACCGCGCCGACTATCAGTTGGCCGAGGGTAAAAGCGACCAGCCAATTCTGCGCAGTGGCCACTTCTTCGACCTGATTGAACACCCGCGTCAGCAGTGCAACGCGTTGTGGCTGCTGCTTAGTGTGACGCACGCAGGCAAGCAGCCCCAGTCACTGGAGGAGGCGATCACCAGCGACGTCAAATCCGAAGACGGCTTCACTCAAGGTTACCGCAATAGCTTCAGCGCAATTCCTTGGGACGTGTTCTACCGCCCCCCATTGGTCACGCGTAAGTCGATATTGGTCAGTCAGACTGCCCGAGTCACCGGCCCTGCAGGGGAAGAAATCTATTGCGATGAGTACGGGCGGGTTAAGGTCGAGTTCCATTGGGACCGCGCCGAACTGGGCAGCGACAAGAGCAGTTGCTGGCTACGGGTGTCATCCAGTTGGGCGGGAGACGGTTTCGGTGCGGTGACCATCCCGCGCATCGGCATGGAAGTGGTGGTGACCTACCTGGAAGGTAACCCCGACAATCCGTTGATTACCGGTTGCGTGCCCAGCAAAGTCACGCCTGTGCCCTACCCGTTGCCCGCGAACAAAACCAAAACGGTCCTGCGTAGCCAAAGCTCGCCCGCCAGTGGTGGCTACAACGAGTTATCAATTGAAGACCGCAGTGGCCAGGAGTTGATCTACCTGCGTGCTCAGCGCGACATGGAACAGGTGATCCTCAACGACAGCGACACCAAGATCGGTAACGACCGTAGCGAGCAAATTACTCGCAACAGTCACAGCCTGATCAGGCATGACCGCTTTGAGCAAGTGGACAACAACAGTTCCAGCTTGATCAAGGGTGACGAACTGCACACCACCCAAGGTCTGCGTAACACGGTGATCGGTGGTAACGAACTGATCAGCATCACCGGTAACAGCAGCACTACGGCAGACGGTACGCTGGTAATTCAGGCCGGTACACAAGCCCATGTCTCCGCCGCCAACGTGGTAATCAATGCCGGAATGAGCTTGACGCTGCAGGCCGGTGGCCAGCACATCCTCATCACCGCAGGAGGGATTTTCAGTAGCGTGCCCATCGTCCAGGGAGGTGCGCCCGTAGCAGGTATTCCTTCGCTTCAAGCCGCACAGGCGCTGGCCGGCGCACCACAGGCGACTATCGCTAATCCACTGTCCCTCTCGATCGCCGCCAAGCAGCAAGCAGCCGACTACTGCCCGCTCTGCGAGGCCTGTCACGACGGCCTATGCAGCATTGGAGAAAGTGCATGAATACCCTTGAACAATGGCTACAGGAGCAAACCAAGCAGGGACGACACCTTTACTTGGTACTGGACTCTGATGGCCAACTCGAGGAACGCAATACGCTGGTCAGCGAAGTTGGAGTTGACCGGTACCGCAACTTATATACGGGTACACCTGCTGACTCATTGGCGAACGTTGCACCCTACCTATTTCACTTAGGCGCAGCAGAACATCCGGTCCTTCGGGCCCTGCTCAATACCCCAGACCGTCACTGGGGTTGGCTTGCGAGCGCTGCAAGCTCCGACCTTGATGCGTTGACCACGCATTGGCAGAACCGTCTAGTGACGGGTGAGCGCCCGAATCAAGCGCTTTATCGGTTTCACGACAACCGCGTACTGGGGCGTGCACTGGCCTATCTGCAACCCGAGCAGCGTGCGGACTACCTCGGCCTCATGACCAGCGTGTGTTACTGGCAGGCTGAGCATTGGACGGTCACCGATAACCCTAATCCTGGTGTTCATCCCCTGCCGACAGACCCCGCCTGGAGTCATACCCCTACGCCAGAAGCCACATTCAAGAGCATTCAGTTCGACAATACGCGCCGTTACCTGGTCCGCGAACACACCGATAAGTTGCTCGATCTGGCCCAGCAGCAAGACATTGATACCTGGTTACGCGGCCAACTCGACCTGGCGCACTCCTGGGGCTGGCAAGAACCTGACAGCATTCATTTTTTGATGACGCAAAGCTTGCAGGCGTCGGGTTACACCCCACCCAAGACCTGGCTACCCCAGCCAAACGAAACTCCAACGATGCACTTTGACCGGGTTTATCAGGAAGCGCTGTATTGGCAGGGAGACGCCCCGGTATGAAACGCGTCATTCACAGTTTGATTATCGGCAGTTGCCTTGCCCTAAT